>JBAXTA010000037.1:0-20428 GCA_037130415.1 Spirochaetota bacterium | reverse complement strand
CTACCGTCGCGGCGACTACCGTCGCCCCGGCTACCGTCGCCCCGGCTACCGTCGCTCCGGCTACCGTCGCCCCGGCCCCCAACGCTGCAGCCGGATCCCCTGGTGGCTGAGCCCCTCGACATCGCGTCCTTCAATGCCGAGAATTTCTATCTTCTCATCGACGAGGCCTTCTGGGACTCAGTTGACGAGGGCTCCTGGGATGACGCCCGGGACGCCCTCGATGCCCTCGGAGAGCCTGAGTACCGCGCGATGAACACCTCGATCTACAATCCCAACAAGGACCGGGACAAGATAGAGGCAATTGCGGATATCATACTTGATAACGATTTCGACCTCGTGTGCATGTGCGAGGTCGGCGGCATGGAAACCCTCGCCAATTTCAACCGGCTCTACCTCGGGGACCGCTACGACTGCCACCTCCACGAGGAGAACTCAAGGCGTGGCATCTTCGTGGGCGCCCTGGCAAGGCGGGGCCGCTTTCCTGGCCTCCGTGCGCGCAGCATGCCGGGGGCCTTTTCGCGCAACCTCCTCAGGCTGGACCTCGGAAGCGGGGGAGGGGACCTGGAGGTCTTCGCTGTCCATTTGAAGTCCCAGTACGGTGAGGACCGTGGCCTTGCACGACGCATCGAGGAGGTCGGGATCCTGAGCTCACTCGTGCGGAGGGAGAACTGCGTTGTCCTGGGCGACTTCAACGGCATCCTCATCCGGGGGGAGGCGCAGTTCGAGTACGATGCCTTCCTGGGCCTTCCCTTCACCGATGTGCTGGAGACCGTCGGCGTCCCTCCGGAGGCGCGGCGCACGCACTACCACTTCGGCCCGCGCGCCAACTTCGCGCAGCTGGACTATATATTCTGCAGCGCAGACATCGAGGTCCTCGAAGCTGGCGTGATCGAAGGCGAGATACCCATCAACCGCGAGCAGCGCAACCGCCTCCCCTCGGACCATCTGTTCATAACTGCGACGATCGTGCCCGCAGCCCCGTCCGTGGCGCCGGCGGCGTACCCGCCAGCCGCTCCGGCAGCGCCTGCTTCTTCCTGACCTCGGGGTAGGGACTCACCATCCCGGGCTCGCCCGCGCTCTGGCCCGCAGGCGAGCCTGGCGCTCCAAACAGGCTCGTCGCCTTCCCCTCGAGGGTCAGCTCAAAGAAGGACAATAGGTAGTCCTCCACGATGGCTGTCACCCGCTTTCCGGCCAGCGGCCCTTTAAGTCCGAGCTGCGGCGCCAGGGGTGTGAGGATGGGGAGGTCCGAGAAGTCAAAGTGATCCGTTCCAGTTATTGATACCGCCCCGAGGCTGCCGGTCGCGTGGGGGTAGAAGCGATTGAACAGCTCGTTGTTCCGACTCCCCAGGTTGTCCGCCCATTTCTGGCTGAACATGAAAAAGGCGCTCGCTCTGAAGCCGCTGTCGAGAACCCTCGGCTGGACGGGCCGCATGAAGGGGTCCATGCCGAAGACAGCCTTGCAGCGCGGATCGGTTGAGGCGAGTTCGATGACAGCCCCACCCCCGGTGGAATGCCCGAAGGCCCCGACCCGGGAAGCATCGACCAGTCCTGCAAAGGGGCTGCTCGTGTCGCCGGTTTTCGCTTCCATCCAGCTGAGGGCAAAGGAGAGGTCCCCCGTCCATTGGTCAACAAGCTTCCGGGCAGCGATTTCGTACTCCTCCTGCGGCGCGCCGTCGGGGAGGGCTACGGGATTGTTTTTCGCGATGCTGCCGTCGGGGAAGACTGAGACGACGGCCCCGTAGCTGTGCTGTGGCGCAACGACGATGTAGCCCCGGCTCGCCAAAAGGAGGGCCTCCCCCGTGTTTTGTGCGTTGAAGCCGTTCCAGCCATGCGAAAAAAGAAGCAGTGGGAAGCCACCCTGGCTCTGGGCGGCAGGGGCGTCCTGGTAGGCGGGCACCTTCACGAGGGCGAGGTGGTCGAGGAAAAAGCCGGGCAGTCCCATGAATTTGGAGATGGCCGGGGCGAAAACACCAGCATTGGCCATCCAGGGAGAGTGTCTGTCCCCGGGTCGAGGCACAGCCGGGTACCAGACCTGGATCATGAATCGCCGGGCCTCGTCCTTTCCTGAATAGAGTTCCTTCCGTGAGCTGTCGACCAGCTCGAAGCTCCGCGTGCCGACCTTCCAGGCGCCAGCTGTCGAAGGGACCGCAGGTACGGGAAGGAGGACGGGAACCAGGGTCGCCAGCGCCAGGATGAGGACAAGGAAAAGCGAGGCAAGCCAGCCTCGTTCCTTGGCAGGCCTTGGTCTGAGCGCAGTAGCGATCGAGAGGCCCAAGGTGAGTGCGTAGATCCCGAGCATCTGCCAGCGATAGCCCTCGAGGGACAGATGCAGGATGAGGGCGACGATCGCCAGGAAGGGCAGGAACCTGACAGTCCGGGGCCGCGGAGCCGGCCAGGCGAGGTGGACCAACAAGATCAATGGAACAAGAATCTCCAGACTTCGCACCTGCCATCTCCTCGTCCCGGGGCGCCGGGGCTACGCCAGAAGAGCGGCGATTATATGTCAGATGTCCTCGATGTATAATGCCCGGAGAGCCATGATGATCGACAGTGGAGGCTTGCGATGCAGATCAGCTGCAAGGATGGCGAGTTTCACCTTGCATCAGGAAGCATGAGCTCTATCTTCGCCCTCGACGGGCGTGGAGCGCCGCGCCATCTCCACTGCGGGGCGGCACTCTCGCCTGACGCAAGCTACTGCCACCTCCTCCGAGACGACGACGAGGCCTTCACGCTGGAGCGCGGTTTTCGCAGGCACGCTTCCGCCCGCAGGGTCAAAGGCGAAACCGAGCCTGACGGTGATCCCGGCGGTGCCAGAAGACCTGTCCTCCATAAAGCCCAGGCGCATTCCGTTGCACCAGGCTTCGAGAAAGCTTTCAGCACCCCCGACATGGAGGACCACGCGTCGTCGCTCCCAGCCTGCGGGAAGGATGAAGCAGATCCTGGAGAGGCCCGTGGGATTGTGGGCAGCAGGGGCCTACCTTATGGTCATCGCGACGACCGTAGCCGGCGCCAACAAGGGGATCACGATGTGCCTGAGGCGCTGGCTCCAGGATGCGCCGTCGATCATGGCGGCCTCCACGAGTTCTGCAGGCACGCCCTTGAGGCCTGCGAGGTAGAGGATCATCACGTAGGGTACTTGCCTCCAGACGCCGACCGCCACAAGGGCCCGGTGCATTGGTGACACGAAAACGCATTTCGCCCTGTATTGGCGAAGCGAAATGCGCTCTCGCGTAGCCTTTCTTCAAGACTCGGTAGCAAGGCCTTGTTGCCACGGTGCCCGTTGTTGAAGAGCATCGCCACTCCGGGTCCCAGGGGGATGGGAACCAGGAGGAAGAGGGCCAGTCAGATGATGTTGTTCCTGATGGCGTGCCAGAAGGCGGGATCACCCAGACGGCGTACAGGACGAAGGGCAGGGCCAGGAAGGCCCTTCATCGCTTACTGCTGCATGCGGAAACCGGCAAACCAGGTCAGGACGTCGGGATCGTCCTTCGCTGTCAGGTAGTTCACCAGCTGGGTCTTGAACTGCTCGTGGGCTACTGTATTGACGGTGACCTTGATGGCGGGGTTCTGCTTCTGGAACTCCGGTAAGCGTTTACAGTAGTCGAGCAAAATATTTGGAATTTGTGCTGTTTGCTATGACCCCGAGCCGGCCGACCCTGTGCGGATGTCATCCGGATCGTGGCCCTGTGGACTCACGGATGATAAGCTGCGGGGCGATGAGGATGCGGCGAGGCTCGGAATCTACTCCCTCCATCGCCTGGAACAAGAGGTCGACGGCCGAACGCCCCTGGCTCCTCATCTTGAGATCCACGGAGCTCAGCCCCGTCGAGCCGGAAATGGCCAGTATGGAGTTGTCATGACCGCAGATCGAGAGTTCCTGGGGGACAGGGATGCCAGCACGGGCCGCGGCCTTCAAGGCGCCACGAGCCATCAGGTCGTTGCAGCAGAAGATCGCGCTCGGGCGCGGACTCACCATGAGGAGATTGGATACCGCGGCATCGGTCTCAGCAATGGCCTCCGCCACATTGCCGTCGGGGATGTTGACGATCCTGTCCTGCCTGGCCTCCAGCCCCTGCCCAGCAAGGCTCGCACGCCAGACTTCTTCCTTGATATCGTAGGAGTAGCCTGCTAGACCCCTGACAAAAGCAATATCTTTGTGTTGCTGGGAAAAGAAATAATCCATGACGTCCCGCATGCCTTCGCGTTGGTCGACAATCACCGAATGGAGGTCACGGATGTCGGGGTCCGGTTGCACGAGCACGAGGGGAAGCTGCGCAGCCATGCTCTTTAAGAATCCAGAACGGACATTCCCTATGGCTGGATCGATGACAATGCAGCCATCTACCCGTCGCGACATGTGCTCTCTCAGATAGCGTCTCTCGAGGGCCTCATCGAGGTCGGTGGAGCAGAGGAGGAGGGTAAAGTCCCGTTCCCTGAGGCGCCTCTCGATAGCCTCGGTGATTTCCATGTCGTACGAATTCGTCATGCTGGTGATCAGGACGCCGATGCTTTTAGACTCTGCCCCCGAAAGGCCACGGGCAAAAAAATTTGGCACATACTCAAGCTTCCGAACAGCTGCCTGGACCTTTTTCATCGTCTCTTCCCGGACCGGGAGCTCGTTGAGAACGCGCGAGACCGAGGCGATGGATACCCCCGCTTCCTTGGCGATATCGTGGATCGTGGGCATTGCAAGCTCCTCCTGATTCAGTAAGCGCTTACTGTTTTATCTGCGCAAAGGCCCTGAAGTCAACCTTGGAAAAATGGCTCTGGCTATCCGGCGCGTCCAGCCTCGGCGGTTTCATGAACTGCTTCCATTCTCGCATGGATCGGCTTTGCAGGATGTTTTCTTCCAGCTCATGCTTGATAATTTTCGATAACGGTTGACATTCAGGAGTTCACCCTATAGTACTTCGGGCAGAAAGCAAAAAATCGGAAAGGATGTCCATGGCGCGGGGTTACAGCCGGAGGGCCCCCACATCATTCCGGGCAATCCGCTGAACCGGCTGTCTGCTGGCGGCCTTCGAAAGCAAGGAGGGAGCATGATGGATGATTATCGCTATGATAATCAAACAGTACGGGGATACATAATCTCCGCGATCGTGTGGGGGGTGGTCGGGATCGTCATCGGCCTCTGGATATCCATCCAGATGTGGATGCCGTCGCTCAACTTTCCGCCATTCTTCACCTTCGGGCGGATGCGGGTTGTCCACACCAGCATCCTGGCCTATGGCCTGGGGATCGGAGCCATCTTCGGCATCAGCTTCTACATCGTGATGCGACTGACGAAGCGGCCCCTCATGTTCCCGAAACTCGCACGGCTCCAGCTCTGGGTCTTCAACGTGGCCATCTTCGCCGCGATGCTGAGCCTCTTCGCTGGCATGAACCAGTCTCTCGAATATGCTGAGTTCGAGTGGCCCATCGACATCGGGGTGGTCATCCTCTGGGTCATATTTGCGGTCAACGTCTTTGGCACCATAATCAAGCGCAAAGAGGAGCAGATGTACATCTCGCTCTGGTTCATCATCGCTACGGTGGTGACAGTAGCGGTCCTGTACATCGTGAACAACCTCGCCATCCCCGTGAGCTGGGACAAGTCCTATTCGCTCTACGTCGGCGTCAACAGCGCCA
Organism: Spirochaetota bacterium; assembly: GCA_037130415.1. Taxonomy (GTDB): domain Bacteria; phylum Spirochaetota; class Spirochaetia; order Treponematales; family Rectinemataceae; genus CAIJMU01. Next base: position 14,800 of record JBAXTA010000037.1, on the reverse strand, counting down.
ACGTCGAGTGGTGGTACGGCCACAACGTGGTCGGCTTCCTTCTGACGATGCCCATCCTCGCCATGTTCTACTATTTCCTGCCCAAGTCGACCGGACTTCCGATCTACAGCCACAGGCTTTCGATCATCGCATTCTGGTCCCTCGTCTTTGGCTATCTCTGGACAGGAGCCCACCATCTGGTGTACTCGCCGCTGCCGGACTGGATCCAGACCCTCGGCATCGCCTTCACCGTCTTCCTCATCGCGCCCTCCTGGGGCTCGGTGGTCAACGGTTACTATACCGTGGGCCAGGACTGGAAGAAGATGCAGAGCAACTACCTCACCAAGTTCTTCATCCTCGGCATCACCTTCTACGGTCTCCAGACCGTGCAGGGTCCGACCCAGGGCCTCCGTACCGTGAGCCAGCTGATCCACTTTACCGACTGGGTACCCGGCCACGTCCACATGGGTACGATGGGCTGGGTCACGATGACAGTCTGCGCCTCCGTGTACTACATAATTCCCAAGATCTATGACATCGCGATCCACAGCGAGAAGATCGCCAACATCCATTTCTGGCTGGTCCTGGTCGGACAGCTCATCTTCTCCATCTCGATGTGGATAGCGGGACTCATGCAGGGCTCGATGTGGAAGGCCACCGACGCCGACGGCAGCCTGTCCTACACCTTCATCGAGGTGCTCGCGAAGAACTTCCCCTACTGGCAGCTCAGGACGGTCGGAGGCCTCATCTTCACTGTCGGCATGCTGTTCTTCATCTACAACGTCGCCATGACCATCGTCACAGGAACGCGCCAGGGCGCGAAGGCCCGCAAGGGCCAGGCCGCAGCCGCGGCGAAGGCGTAGGAGGTCATCATGGCAAAGAACCTGGCCTCACGGCCCATCCTTTTCGCGGTCACCGCCGCAGTGGTCATCCTCGTCGGCACGATCGTCACGATGTTCGTACCAATGCTGACAGTATCGATGCATCCAAGGCTCGATGGCCTGAAGCCCTACACGGCGCTCCAGCTGGCGGGCCGCGACATCTACCAGCGCGAGGGCTGCAACAACTGCCACACGCAGGAGATCCGCCCGCTCAAGACCGAAGTCATGCGCTACGGCGAGTATTCCAAGGCAGGCGAGTTCGCCAACGACCGGCCCTTCCTCTGGGGCTCCAAGCGGACCGGTCCGGACATCGCCCGCGTCGGCGGCAAGTACCCCGACGCCTGGCATGTGCAGCACTTCAATGATCCCCGGGCCGTCGTGTCCGTCTCGATCATGCCGGTCTACGGCTGGATGGCTGCATACAAGCTCGATCCCGCACGCGCCGAGTCGCACATGAAGGCGAACGGATTCCCCTCCACCTCAGACGAGATCGCACGACTTGCCTCGAAGACCGAGCTCGACGCCCTCATCGCCTATGTGCAGCAACTCGGCACGGCGGTGAAAAAGGTCCCGGTTGCGCTTGCCTCCAGCGGCGTCGCCGTCAAGGACATCGTCAATCCCAAGGCCGGCGACGCCGCAGCCATCAAGCTGGGAGCGAAGCTCTTCGCCGACAAATGCGCCATGTGCCATGGCGAGGACGGCAAGGGCGGCATCGGACCGAGCGTCGTAGACGACATTTTCTTCAGCATCCCGGGCGACCTCCCCGATGGGGACTATCAGGAAGTCATCAACAATGGCATCCATCCGGGCCAGCTTGAGGAGGGACGCGTTGCGAAGGACTCCATGCCCGACTTCGCCTCGGAGCTGAGCCAGGACGAGATCTGGTCTACAGTCGCCTATATACGATCCCTGCAAGGGAAGAAGTGAGGAGGGTAGCTATGAATGACGATGATGACCTCCATGCCTTCGAGTCCACGACGACGCACAAACTGCCAGCGGGATGGCTCGTGCTGTTCTTTGGCCTGATCGTCTGGGCAGCCGTCTACATCGGCCTGTACACGCCGGCTTTCAGCGGCTGGACCCAGGCCAGGGCCTACACCGAATCGACCCAGAAATGAGCATGAGGGCGGGGCGCAGGGGCGCCCCGCCCCTTTTCGCTCCCGTTCCGAAGGAGTACCCATGGACACCTCGCTTATAGTAACAATTGCTTTTACGGTCATTCCGACGCTGGCGATCATCGTGCTTGTCTTCGTGGCAGGCCCAGCGGTCCTCCGGGCCAAGGGCAAGACGAAATAAGGAAGGGTAGGGGCGATGATATTCCTGGCTGTCGCTGAGGTCGTGTTCGGCGTGGTCCTGGTCGGGCTTTTCGCCGTGATCATCGCCTACTACTATTCCCGCAAGAGGAAGACCCCCGTCGAGGAAGTCAAGTACAAGATGCTCGACGACGATGACTGATCGTTTCCACAGGGCCCGGACTGTTGTCGGTCTCGTGTTTTTCGTGCTGTTTCTCGCCCTTCCCTTTGTCAGCGTGGGAGGCGAAAGCGCCCTCCGCTTTGATGTGCCGACCCTCAGGCTCCACGCCTTTGGCGAGGTGATAGGCATTCAGGACTTCTTTCTGCTGTTGATAGGGCTCTTTGCCCTCGTCTTTGCCGCCATCTTTCTGACCATCTACTTCGGCCGCCTCTGGTGCGGCTGGGCCTGTCCCCAGACAGTGCTCCTGGATATCGCCGCCCTTGGGGGGCGCGGGCGGAAACAAGGACGCGCGGTGGCGATCCTGCGCCCGGTGCTTGTCATTGCCCTGTCTGCTGCCGTTTCAGCTGCCTCGGTCTCTTACTTTGTGTCTCCTTTCGAATTGCCAGCCCTCCTCAGTGCGGCTGGCCCTGCAAGCGGACTTGTGATAGGGATCTGGGCCATCCTTGCGCTGCTGGTCGCCCTCGAGCTTGGTTTTATCGGCAGGAAGTTCTGCGCGAAGGTCTGTCCCTACGCCAAGCTGCAAGGCATCCTCTTTGACGACCGGACCCTCGTGGTCGCCTACGACGGAGCGCGCGGAGCCGAGTGCATGAAGTGCGCAGCCTGCGCCAAGGCCTGTCCCGTCGACATCGACATCCGCGACGGGGTCCAGGTCGAGTGCATCCATTGCGCTGAGTGCGTGGATGCCTGCACCGAGCGCATGGCGAGACGCGGGAAGGCTTCCCTGGTGCGCTATTCCCGGGGTATTGCCCAGCCGGCAGCGAAGGGTCTTCGCGTCTCACTCCTCCTGACAGGCCTGCTGTCGGCTTCCTTCCTGGCCTTTTTTCTTTTTCTCCTGCTGACCAAGGCGCCCTTCGATGCAGGCTTCAGACCCATCGAGGGCTCCTATGCAGCCCTGACGGGCAGCGGCGCTGTGATGCTGCAATGCAGGCTCAGCGCGCGGAATCTCTCCACCGCTGACCTGGAGCTTGAGCTCGAAGCATCGAGCCCATCAGGCAGCGTTGGAGCTTCCCTGACGCGATTTTCCCTGCCCAAGGGTCCTGTGCCGCTCAAGGCGGCGGTAACCCTCACCATACGGGGCGTTACCGACCCCTCGCGCATGATCCCCCTTACTGTTACCCTCAGGTCGGTGAGTCCCGGATACTCCATCAAGACGAGCTTCGCGGCCATGCCGCGGCCAAGGAAGTAAAGGCCATGAAAGCCCTGCCATGGATCATCGCATTCATTGTCGTCGCCATGACCGTGGCGACGATCGTCATAGGTACCAACACCTTCGAGGGTACGGTCGTGGACAAGCCCTACGAGGCTGGCCTGGCCTGGGAAGCGGAGCAGGCGAACCGCCAGGCCCTGGGCTGGTCAGTGGCCCTTTCCGGGGGCGTCTACAAGGTTGGAGAGGATGAGCTGTGGATCGAAGCCCAGGGACAGGACGGGAAGCCCCTCCCTGGCGCCGAGGTATCGGTAAAGGTGTCGCGGCCCTCGACCAGCGCACATGACAGGAACTACAAGGCTGGGCTCCAGAGCGACGGCCGCTATCTGGCCAGGGTCTCGTTGCCGCTTCGTGGCAAATGGGACATCGTGATGACCGTCAGCACCAAGTCCGGCTCTTCCTCGTACACACAGACCCTCAGCGCCAAAGCGGATAAATAGCCATGATCCGCGGTTCCAGGCTCGTAACAATTCTGATTGCAGGCACACTGTTCATCGTTGCGGCTGTTGGAGGCCTGGTTGCGGCTGCTACAGCGTCCACCGTCGCCGACCCCTCCCGGGGCGAAGCGGCTATGGAGCTGGGTGGCGAGGCGGGGAGGGGGCTGCTCGTCCGCTTCGAGATCCTTCCCCGCCCCGTGAAGCCTCTCTCCGACCTGGTCCTGATCGTGACCCTGTCGCGCGCGGGCAAGGCCCTTGTGGATGCCGAGGTCCAGGTGGACCTCACCATGCCTGCCATGTTCATGGGCAAGAACAGGCCCGTCCTGAAGCATGTGGGCGAGGGGCGCTACGAGGGCAAGGCTGTCCTGCCCCGCTGCATGAGCGGCGACAAGCGCTGGCAGGCGGAGATCCTGGTCAAGGAAGGCGGTGGCGAAGCCAGGGCCATCTTCCCCTTTGAACTTCCCTGACCATGGATCCAGCCTTTTCGCTCGCGCTGGGCACGGGATTCCTTGGGGGCTTTGGTCACTGCATGGGCATGTGCGGACCCATCGTGGCGTCACAAGCTGTTTCGCGGGGGGTGAAGGCGGAGGGCAAGGGAGCCGGCTTCTCAGGCGGCCTCCAGTACCATGCAGGGAGGCTTTTCACCTACTCGGTGATCGGGGCCGCAATGGGCATCTCGGGTTCCTTTGCCAACACTGCCGGAGCGTTGGCGGGCATCCAGGACCTGGCTGCCCCGCTTTCGGGCCTGGCGATGATCGCGATGGGAGCCGGCATCCTCGGGCTCTGGCGCGGGACAGCCCTGATCGAACGTAACAATACCCTGATTCTCCGAAAGGCGGGCCGGATCCTGGCCGGGACGGCCGCACTCCGCAGCCTGGCCTTCGGGGCAGCGATGGGTTTCCTGCCCTGCGGTCTGTCCTATACGGTGTTCATGGCGGCAGCGGGCACCGGCGCTGCCTTCCCGGGAATGCTGGTCGCCCTCCTCTTCGGACTCGGAACCCTGCCTGCCCTCCTTCTTTTCGGGACCCTCGCGTCCAGGCTCGGAGCTGCGCAAAGGCTCATGATCACGCGGGCGAGCGGGATTGTCGTAATGCTGACAGGTGTCTATTATCTGGCCAGGGGAATGGGTTTCCATGTCTCTCTGTGACCATTGCGCCCTTCCGGTGAAGGAGGGCGGGGAGATCACTGCGGACTTCGACGGCGAGGTGAAGATCTTCTGCTGCCACGCCTGCCTCGGCGTCTATGGCCTCATTCACGGGGAAGGCCTCGACGGTTTCTACGAGAGGCGGAGGGGCTGGTCACCCGGTCCGGTCGAGACGCGCGCGATCGATGCCGCTGCGTTCCGGAACGGCGTACGCGAGGTCGGCGCAGAGTGCGAGACCGACATCATGGTGGATGGCATTCGTTGCGCTTCCTGCATCTGGCTCAACGAGAAGATCCTGGAACGCACCGAAGGCGTGACCTTTGCCCAGCTCAACTATGCCACGCACCGCGCCCGCATACGCTGGGATCCCTCGCAGCTGGGACTCGACGCCATCCTTGCGCGCATCGCATCCATCGGCTATGTGCCCAGGCCCTATGTGCCACAAGCCTTCGAGGAGGAGCAAGGGAGGCAGGCCCGGGACCTCCTGCAGCGTTTCGGCACCGCAGCCTTTTTTTCAATGCAATTGATGCTGTTTTCGGTGGCCCTCTACGCCGGTTTTTTCCAGGGGATGGACGAGGCGATCAAGCGGATCTTCCATCTCATCTCCCTTGTCATGGCAACCCCCGTGCTTTTCTACTCCGGATGGCCCCTGATCAAGGGTTCGATCCGCGGCCTCATGAACCGTGCCTTCACGATGGACCTCCTCATCGCAGCGGGGGCATCCTCCGCCTACTTTTACAGCATCATGGAGATGTTCGGGGGCGGAGAGGTCTATTTCGACACCGTCGCCATGATCATAACGCTGATCCTGCTAGGCCGTTACCTGGAGCGCATGGCCAAGAACAAGGCCTCGGAATCAATCAACCAATTGGTTCAGCTTGCTCCCCGCGAGGCCAGGCGCGTGGAGGCGGCGGAAGGCTCGGTCGCGCCCGGCACGGGGGCGCCTGACACAGGGGCCGATGGGGAGCCTGTGGTCCAGGCAGCCGCAAGCCAGGCTGCCGTCACCTTGGCCGCTGCCACCCGGACCATGATTCCCGTGGAACTCATCGCGATCGGTGACAGCATCGAAGTACTCCCAGGCGAGCGCATCCCCCTTGATGGCATCGTTCTCCTCGGGGCATCGGAGGTCGACGAGTCGATGCTCTCAGGCGAGTCCCGGCCCTGCGCGAAAGGCCCGGGCTCGATGGTCTATGGCGGCACCATGAACCTCCACGGCCACCTCGTTTTCGAGGTTGCCGTGACAGGAAAGGACACCGTGCTCGCGGGCATCATCAGGGCCGTCGAGGACGCGCAATCGCGGCGCGCACCCATCCAGGCTGTCGCCGACCGGGCTGTCGCCCTCTTCGTCCCCACAGTCTTGATTATCGCAATTGCTACTTTTTTCGGATGGATCCTGGCGGGAGCGACAGCCTCGAAGGCCCTCATGGACGCGGTTTCCGTCCTCGTGATCGCCTGCCCCTGCGCCCTCGGGCTTGCGACGCCACTGGCCATACTCATCGGCACCTCGCACGCAGCCTCCCTCGGAATCCTCATCAAGGGCGGCGATGTCGTCGAAAAAGGGAGCCGCATCGACTTCGTGGTCTTCGACAAGACCGGCACGCTGACCGAGGGGCGGCCGACACTCACTTATTTCCGTGCGGCGGGCCTTCCCGAAGCCGAGGTCCTCAGCCTGGCGGCCTCACTTGAACGCCTGTCGGAGCATTCACTGGCGAAGGCAGTCCTCGAAACGGGTAGGGGCCTGGAAACCCGCAGTGTATCGGACTTTGCGGCTGTCCCGGGCAGGGGTGCCGAGGGAAGGATCGAAGGAATGATGCTTCGTATTGGTACCAGGGAGTTTGTCCTGGGGGGAGCTGCTGTCAGCGAGGACGCGGTGCTTTCGGACCCCGCCGCCGCTTCAGAGATCGAGGCTCTTGAGTCCTCTGGTGTGACTGTTTTTTACCTGTCGGTAGAGGGTCAGATCCGCGGCGTTTTCGGTGTGTCAGACAGCCCGAGACCCGAGGCTGCGGAAGCGGTACGCTCTCTCGGGCACATGGGCATGGGAGTTGCCATGATCACGGGCGACAACAGGGGGACGGCTCTGTCGATTGCGGGGAAGGTCGGCATCGCCGAAGTCCATGCGCAGACTTCGCCTTCTGGAAAGGCCGGCGAAATCGGAAGGCTTGAGGCAGCGGGCAGGAGGGTCCTGATGGTCGGGGACGGAATAAACGACGCTCCCGCCCTGGTGGAGGCATCGATCGGCATGGCCCTCGGGCGCGCGACCGATGTCGCCCTCGAGAGCGCTGACATCGTGACGGTCCGCCCCAACCTGGCGCTTGTGGCAAGATCGATCGGCATCATGAAGAAGACTTTTTCCATCATACGGCAGAACATCTTCTGGGCTTTTTTCTACAATGTCGTGGCCATCCCCCTGGCGCTGGCAGGCATCCTCCACCCCATCGTCGCAGCGGCGGCCATGGCCCTGAGTTCCCTCACCGTGGTGGGCAACTCCCTCCGCGCCAGGAGGTCCTGATTGGGTGCGATGTTCCTCCTGATATTCCTGATGCTCTGTGTCGGGCTGGCTAGCTGGCTGCTTTTCATCTGGGCCGTGCGGAGCGGTCAGTACGAGGATGTCGAGGGTCCGAAATACCGAATGCTCGACGACGATGACGAAAGGAAACCCCGGAAGACGCAGAAGCCTGGTCCCTGACGGGCGCAGTGCGCGGTCTCCGCGGTCCGTGAAAGCAAGGAGGAAAGAATGGATTTTTTCGAATGCATCTCTTCGCGGCGGAGCTGCCGCTCCTACCTGCCTGACCCCGTAGAGCCAGAAAAGCTTGCAAGGATTCTCGAGGCGGCGCGGCTGGCACCGACGGCGGCGAACAGGCAGCCCTTCAGGATCCTTGGCATTCCGACTGCGAGTCGCGAGTCAGGACTCCGGAAAGCCTACGACAGGGAATGGCTTGTCGCGGCTCCGTTCGCCCTCCTGGTCTGCCATGTTCCAGCCGAGGGCTGGGTCCGGAAGGATGGCGCCAATTATTCCGATGTGGACGCCGCGATCGTGATGGAGCACATTGTCCTGGCGGCGAACGCCCTCGGGCTTGGCAGTTGCTGGATCGCCAATTTCGACGCAGCTGTCCTGCGCCTTTCCTTCGGCCTCGAGGAGGGTTGGGAACCCCTGGCCCTCACGCCCCTCGGCTACCCGAAAGAAATCCTGCCGCCGAGGCCCAGGAAGGATATCCAGTCACTCTACCGCGCCTTGGGCTAGGGTGCCTCTAACGGGCCAGCCCATTGAGCGCGGGCTCGCATCGCGGGCCCGCGTGGCAGGCCCGCGATGGGGCTGTGGCGAGGCTACTCCAGATACTCAGTGTACCTAGGTTCCCACATTGCGCTCTTCACGAGGGCGGCCAGGTCTGTCGGGCGTTCGATGCCGGCAAGCCCGTCCTTGAAGGCCACCTCCGCGACCGCCACTGCGATGGCGGCCGATACTTCCTTGATGCGCGTGAGGGAGGGGTAGATGCGGCCGACCTCGAGGTCGCTCGGCAGCACCATCGATGCGAGGATCGTGGCTGCCTCGGAGAACATGCGGTCGGTGACATGCCGTGCCCGGCAGGCGACTACGCCCAGGCCCACTCCCGGGAAGATATATGAATTGTTTCCCTGTCCCGGCACGTAGGTCGTACCCTCGTACAGGCAGGGAGGGAAGGGGCTGCCGCTCGCGTAGATCGCCTTGCCCCGGCTCCAGGTGTAGGCTTCCTCGGCGGTACATTCGGCCTTTGATGTCGGGTTGGAGAGGGCGAAGACGATCGGGCGCGCGTTGTACGACGCCATTGCCTCCACCACTTCCCTGCTGAAGGCCTTGGGCATGGTCGAGACCCCGATGATCGCCGTGGGCTTCAGTTCGCGGACGGCGCTGATGAAGTCGGGACAGGCCGCAAGGTCATGGGCATAGGGGAGCTTGTGGACAGCCAGGTCAGTGCGGCCTTTTGCGACCAGGCCCTTGGAGTCGACGAAGCAGCAGCGCTTCCGCGCCTCCGCAACTCCGAGCCCTTCGCTGACCAGGGCGGACACGATGAGGTCACCGATGCCTATGCCCGCCTCACCTGCACCGAGGAAGAGGATGCGCTGGTCGGCGAAGGCTTTGCCGGTCAGCCGCTGCGCCGAGAAGAGGCCCGAGAGCACGACAGCCGCCGTGCCCTGGATGTCGTCATTGAAGGTACAGACCTTGTTCCGGTATTCCTCGAGGAGGCGGAAGGCGTTGAGGTTGCCGAAGTCCTCGAACTGGATGAGGGTTCCGGGCCAGGTCTCCTCCACCGCAGCGATGAACTCTCCGACGAAATCGTCATAGTTCTTACCCCTGACCCGGCTCTGGCGGAGGCCCATGTAGAGGGGGTCGCGGAGGTACTGCTCGTTCTCGGTGCCCACGTCGAGCATGACCGGCAGGGACAGTGCAGGAGCGATGCCTGCGCAGGCGGTATAGAGGGAGAGCTTGCCCACCGGGATGCCCATGCCGCCCGCTCCCTGGTCGCCGAGCCCCAGGATGCGCTCGCCGTCGGTCACCACGATGACGCCGACCCCTTTGTGGGGCCAGTTGTGGAGGATCTCGGCGACGTGGCCCCTGTCCTTGATGGAGATATACAGGCCGCGTGGCCGGCGGAAGAGGTGACCCCAGTTCTGGCAGGCCTGGCCGACGGTGGGGGTGTAGATGATCGGCATCATCTCTTCGAGGTGGTCCATGACGACGCGGTAGAAGAGGGTCTCGTTGCGGTCCTGGAGGCTCACCAGGTGGATGTAGCGCTCGAGGTCGGTGGTCTTGGCGTGGTAATTGTCCATGACGCGGGCGACCTGCTCGTCCATGGTATGGACATGGGGCGGGAGGAGACCAGCCAGGCCCAGGGCCCAGCGCTCCTCCTGGGTGAAGGCAGTCCCTTTGTTGAGCAGGGGATCATGGAGGAGCTCTGCTCCGTGGGGGAAGCCGAGCCGCGCATGGCGGCCAGCGGGAAAGGCTGTGGAACTTGCGGTGTCTGTCATGGGCACAGGCTAGCGGCCGAATCTCCTTCCGTCAATAGATAATTCCTGATCGATAGCCTGGACGGGGCAATTGTGCTAGCCCGGATGATCCGTCACAATTGCAGGGGGCTGCCGAAGGCGAGCGGCTCCGATTGGAGGTGGGACCTCATGGCGCGAACCTTGTTTTTCATCGAGGCCCTTATCCTGCTTGCGGCTTCGGCCCTCTTTTCCCTCCTTGGAGCGCTTTCGGCCCTCGATTTCGCCATCCCCCTGGCGGTGTCCCTCCTTGTCCCCCTTCTTGCCTGCATGTCTGTCTGGTCGCCCTCCTCGGTGCTCCGCGCCTTTGTCCATGCCTTTTCCCCTGGACGTCCCGGTCCTGGCGGCAGGGAGTCTTTCGAGATCCTCGAAGCCCTCTCCGGCTTCATCGGTCCCGGTGCCGCAGCTGGGGCCCTCATGGCCCTCATCATCCTCACAGGAGGTGGTTCCAAGGTCGGGGGACCCGAGGCTCTCTTTTTCCAGATCCTCGCCTTCCTGCTCTTCGGAGTGCTGTACGCAGAAATCGCCCTTGTCCTCGGGCGTGTAGTCGGGCGCGCCTTCGAGCCGCCGGAAAACCCTGAGATCGAAGCGGGACTTGGGGAGCTCGCCGAGCGACATGCTCTGTCACCCCGGGAAGCTGAAGTTGCCAAGGGACTGCTCGAAGGGAAGAGCTATCGCGTGATAGGCGAGATGCTTTTCATTTCGGAAAAGACCGTCAAGACCCATGCCTCGCACATCTACGAGAAGACCGGATGCCCGAACCGCATCGCCCTCGTGCTCTTGCTCCACTCGGCCGGAGGGCGGAGGGTCGGAAAAACCACCGAATCCTCCCTGCGGCCGATGGCGGAAAAAGCCAGGTTGGACGATGTTCGGGAAGGCGGCGCCGGGAGCGTCGCAGATGTCCGGAAAAGCGACGCCAAAAGCGCCGCGGGAGGTAGACCATGAAGCGTTTTCTTTCAGGAACCCTGGCGACACTCGGTGTCCTGCTTTTCGCCTTTGTCATCGAAGGGGGGAATCCACTTACGATGCTTTTGCCCTCGCCCCTCATCATCACCTTCGGCATGCCCTTTTTCGCGGTACTGGCCGTCTGGGATTTCAAGACCTGGGGAAGGGCATGGGCTGACGCCTTCGTGGCCCAGACCGATCCAGCGAGGCGTCAGGGCTCCGAGCGTCTCTGGGAGTTCTGGGAAAAGCTGTGCTACCTCGCGGGGATAGTGGGCTTTATCGCGGGCCTCACCATAATCTTTGCGAGTGCCAAGCCTGACTGGAGCATCCAGGATTTCGGCAGGTTCTTTTCGGTCGGCCTCATTGCCCCCCTCCTGGGGCTCTGCTTTGCCATCGTAGGGCGCATCCTCCGCTACCGTGTGGGCACGCGGGGAAACTAGAGTCCGACCGCTACTTCAGGCGCCAGCCGTTCACGAAGCGCGCGAGCGGCTTGCCGTTGCGGCTCGAGGTCCATCCGCTGTCCCGCGCAACCTCCTTCTGGCTGCCGGCCTCAAGGAGGCGCGCTGTGGTCTCGTAGAGGTCGCGATTGCCCGAGCGCAGGTTGATGATGCGTACTATGAGGATTCGCGTGGCATTCGGCGCCATGGCCGCTATCTGCGCGTCGTGTTCGGCGCTGAGCTTCTTCTGGGCGGTCTCCTCGGCAAAGGAGGGGGCTGTCGTGCTCGGAGGCCGCGCACGCTTCGAAGCGAGTTCGGCTGCGGCAAGGCTGGAACCGTCGAAGCTCCCCTCGAGGGTGACGCCGGTCTTGCCTGCCAGGAGGGCCTCGAGCCTGGCTGTCTCGGAGACCAGGAGGGGGTCGGGATCTCCCCGGTCCTTCTCCGGCAGCGTGACGACCTCGACATCGAGGAAGATGCGCGCAGGTCCTGCGGAAGTCAGCTTGTCAAGGATGGTCTGGTATTCCATCGTCGCAGCCTGGCCTGCAATCGCGGTTGCCGCGACCGTCGCCAACATGATCGCAATTGGCAATATTGAGCGCCTCATTTGACCACCTCCGCCTCGGGTATCACCAGTACCTCGACCTCGATGCCCTTGTCCGACAAGGCCCTTGCCGCGTCGTACCAGGTGATGCCTCCCTTGGGCCGCGGATGGATCGGGGCATCGGTCAGGAGGACGGTCAGGCGGCGGTCAGCCTGCCACTCGAAATCGGTGGCCGCGACGAAGAAGGCTTCGCGGATTGCTTCTGGAACGTCCGCCCCGCCCTTGGCCTTCAGGCCCATGATGTAGCCGTTCACCTCTTTCAGGTCGCTGGTGAAGGGTACCTTCAAGGTGATGTAGTCGTCGGGCCAGTAATCCTTGAAGAGGACCAGTCCGATGCGGAATTTCTTGAACTTCGAGATGCGGTCCTGGAGCAGCTTGATGAGGTTCTTTTTCAGGTCCTCGAGGTAGGGCGTCATGCTGTCCGTCGTGTCGATGCATACGACCAGGTCGAGACTTTCGCCTGTTATCGCGTCGATGGCGGCGCCGATCTGAGCCGAGGGTGGGCCCTCTGGAGGGGGCGGTGCGGGCGGCGGCGCGGGCTGGGGGGGGGGTGGCGCTTCTACGACCGGCGGTGGCGGTGGGGCTTCTGCGACCTCAAGGGGCGAAGGAAGGAGGGAGGGAGCTTTTCCCCTAGGAGTCTCTCCTGGCGGTAGCTCCGGCTTCGGAAGAGGAGTCCGAAGCTCCTTCACCACGATACTGTAGGGATTGTCCAGGAAGGCAGCGCCATAATCGGCATAGGGTTTCTGGAAGGCCCGGATGTTCACGAAGGTGCCATTTCCCACTGCCACCGACCCCGAACGGCTCCAGGTGTAACCATAGACGATCACTGCTGGCAGGTAGATGTGGAAGGCCAGGCCAAAGGCTTCATCCTTCAGGGCCTTGGAGGAAATGAGGGAGTAGAGCTTGTTCTGCGGAGGGAGGAGCTTCCCGTTGAGGAGCCTGAGCTCGTCCCCGTTCACGGGATTCCATTTTTCCGCGCGATACGCAAAGTTGTCGGCCTTGCCTTTGGGGTCCTTTGTCGTTTCGACGAGGAGGACCGAATTGATGTCGGGTTTGGCGCGCACGTAGAGGTCAAAGCCTCCAGTAGGGTTCCTCTCCACACGGAGGTCGCTCGGCGCAAGCCTGAGATCAAGGGCGGCTGCAGCGGCAGGCATGAGGAGGAAGGCGGCAAGGACAAGGTGGATCCCGTCTGGAATCCCGGGTTTTCTTGTGTTCACCCTTACATTTTCGGGCGTTTTGAGGGGGACTACGATCAATTTCGCCCCAGGATCAATTTCGCAGGCTGTCGGCGTCCCCGCCATTTCCTGAAAGCGGCCTAAGGAGGCCTTCGAGCCCGTTCTCCTTTATGACGTATAAAGATTGCAGGAGTTCGCCGATCTCGCCCTGGGGCCAACCCTTCCGCGCGAACCACACTACATAGGCTTCTGGCAGGTCGATGAGGAGGCGGCCAGCATATTTGCCGAAGGGCATTCGGCACTGGGCGAGGCGGATGAGGAACTCAGGATCGTCAAATACGGGCTCGGTCATGCTGGGACAGACTATCGGCTCCCGGCGATGCGGGAGTCAATGTCCGGCAGGGCAGGCTCTTCCTTCCAGCAGGATATGGATTGCATGAAAGCACTGGAATCCCATTTCGTCGACCTGCGAGGCGCACTATGGTAAAGCTGCACGAGAAAAAAGGAAGGCTCATGGACGATCAGCGGACCCTGGTTTCCTATCTGGCAGAAGATCGCGCCCACGCCATGTCCTGTGGGGAAAACCTGGCCCCTCGATCGCAGGGCAGCGCCTTGTTCGCCGATATCTCGGGCTTTACCGCCTTCACCGAGGGCCTTCGTTCCCGGCTTGGTCCGCGCCGTGGTGCCGAGGAACTTACCTTGATTCTCGATGCCACCTACGCGGCCCTCATCGCGGAGGTGGAGGCCGAATCGGGCAGCGTCATCTGCTTTGCCGGGGACTCCATCACCTGCTGGTTCGACGCCGGAGCAGATGCGGGGACTTCCGCCATGCGCTTTGCAGCGGGCCAGGCCCTGCGCTGCGCCTTTGCCCTTCAGGAAGCCATGGCTACCAATTTAATGACAAGGGATGGTGGCGAGGCACTCAGGATCAAGGTTTCCGTAGCCAGCGGAGCGGCCAGCCGGATCGTGGCTGGCGATCCCGCCAGGGGGCTCCATGACACCCTGGGCGGCATGACGATAACCCGCATGGCGATGGGGGAACAGCTTGCCGAACGTGGCGAGGTAATCATCGATTCCTCTACCGGGGAGCTTGCTGGCACGGCCTTCTGTCGGATCGGGGAGCGGAGGGATCCCTCATCAACTGAGTCGTTCAGCCTTGTCGAGGCGGTGCCGCGACAGGGTCAAGTCCGTGCCACGCCACAGAGCTGGGCTGGGTCCATTGCCCTCGATGCAGATTCCCTCAGGCCCTGGATCAGCGATTCGGTGTTTCGAAGGCAGACATTGGGACAGGGGGCCTTTGTCAATGAATTCCGTCCCTGCGTTGCCCTCTTCGTCAATTTCGCCGGCATCGATCTTGACGCACCCGAGGGCGGCACCACGCTCGATCTCCTGGTCCGGAGGATGGATGAGGTCGGCTCGCGCCATGGCGGGGACCTCCTCCAGGTCGTCGTCGGAGACAAGGGCAGTTATGCATATCTGGCCTTTGGTGCTATCACGGCCCACGA
>JBAXTA010000369.1:0-4063 GCA_037130415.1 Spirochaetota bacterium | reverse complement strand
CATCGCCGGAGGCCGGGGCGGCCATGCTGGTGCCGTCCTTGTCCCAAAAGCCGGTCTGGCTGGTGCCGACTATAGGATAGCTGCCGGCGTAGGCTGGGTCGCGCCCGACCGGCATGAGAGTCGGTCCGAGCAGGGAGGCGCATCCTCCGATCATGATGGCGGCCGAGACCGCCAGGGTCACGCGAATAATCGTCCGCTTCGGGTCGATGCTATTGCGGAAGGCAGCGTTCATAAGGGTCATCTCATCTCCTCGGAAGCGCCTGGGTATAGCGGCCCTTTCGGGGATGACAATACCGAGGAAGGCCATTGTGTTCGTCCGCGCCGCTAAGGGCGGACGCTTTTCATGCAAAGGGAAGCTCACCTTCGACCTGAGAGTCGCCGGCCGGATCGGGACAAACCCGGGGCCGACAGCGATGGGTGCCGCCCAGGCCCGGGTCGACATGAGGACAGCCCCGCCCTCGTTCACAACCTCGGGCGCCAGAAGGGCGACCAGGCCCCCTTGGCTGCCCGGAGCTCGCCCTCGTCCCGGATCGCCCCCCGTCGCCTTTCTCCGCGCGAACTGGTCGCGGCCCGCCAGGAAGTCCTTGTCCGCGATGTCGAGGCTCAAGGCCACCAGGGCGGCACCGAGCAGAGATCCGTCTGACCCGTATCGCAAATGCCCGAATCCTTGCATTTTATCCCCCTCCAAACGATGGTATCACCGGCAAAAAGAACCGTGCCAAGCTTGTCTTTGAATAGAGGAATTATTATCTGGGGATTTGGGTTTCTGCCCGAACCTTGCCTACCTTGCACCGAGGGGGTAGAATTGCCCATGAGCCCAACAGTTTTTCGGGAAGGCCCCCTGAGGTTCTACTTTTTTTCTCGTGAGGAAACACGAGTGCATGTTCATGTTCTTGGTCCAACGGGTGAGGCGAAATTCTGGCTCGCGCCAACTGTATCGTGCGCATCACATTCGGGTTTTGCCGATCGGGAGGTCGCAGAGATCTCGCGAATTATCGTAGCAAGAAAAGAGGAGATACTTGATGCCTGGCATCGCCACTTCCCAGGTTGAGATTGTCCAGGTTACCCGCTTCGGGATCTGGCTTGCCTCAGGTGATGAGGAGTTCTGGCTTGACTATCGGCTGTACCCTTGGTTCCAAAGCACGACAATCGATGCGGTCTGCGATGTCACCGAACCTAGTCCGGGGCATTACTACTGGCCACGCCTCGATGTGGATCTGGAAATCGAGGGGCTCAGGAATCCAGAAAACTATCCGCTGATAGCAAAGTGATATACTGCGGGATCTGACCTCGAGGGGGTCTGAGCTTGAACGCGAGTCAGGCCCCACGAGGGCGTCACAGAAAAGCGACCCTGAACCCGAGACCTGCCGAACAGAGATTCATCTGCCTATCAAAGCTCCATACCTCAAGGTCGCGGTAACCTCCCGGTCCTGCCCACTCCAGGGCTGCCGCCAGGTGCAACGCATCGAGCGTGCGAAGTGAAACAGGAAAACCACCAGCAGCGCGATCGAGGACCGACTCGCTCAGAGCAAGCTTGACGATTCCTTCCGCCATCTTCTCGAACGCGACTCGGATCTTTGCCGCATCCTCATCCATGAGCTGCCCTGCACGAAGGGCTCGATCGACAACGCGAGCCGTCTCGATCCAAAGCAGGCGGCTCGAGCCGAGCGTGACTCCGGCCGGCAAGCCGAGCAGCTCTTTCCGCCCTTCTAAAAGGAAGGCGAGCATGACACTTGAGTCGAGATATACCTTCACCGGTCTCCCCGCTCCGCATCAAGAAGCGCCGCCACAGACCCCGTGAAGGGCCTTGTAAGCACTGGCATTTCAGCGACAAAGGGGTGCAGGGCTTCCCGCTCGACGATGTGATCCTGAGTCGGCGAGACAAGGGCGATCGGTCGGTTATGATCGGTTATCACGATTCTTTCGCCAGCCTGGACCATCCTGAGCCTTTCGGCGATGGTAGCTTTGAAGGCAGAAACTGATATGGTCAACATAAGGTCAAGTATATGACCTAATCATGAATTCAGCAAGGCCTATGGGACGATATCCTGCTCGCTTTCAATTGTCCCAAGGGTCATAAGGGAAGGCCGGACTGCTTTACTGTATTCCGAAGGCCTGCGGTTCATGATGCCCTAGAAGGCCTCGTTGTGGGCTGACTTGGAGTAGGAGCCCGAGTCGAGGGCGACGCCCAGGATCGAGAGCCGCTCGGCATCCTCGTGGACGAGTCCGGCAATGACCCATTTCCCGGCTTCGCTCCACACCTCGGTCCAGTCGCGGCCGGGTGGCTTCAGCCGCCAGGGCTCCCTTGACGCAGGGGAACATCGCAATACACTGTATGTATGATCACATTCCAATGGGATCAACCCAAGGCTATGGCCAATCTCAAGAAACACGGGATCTCCTTCGAGGAGGCCCAGTCGGTTTTCTACGATGAATTCGCCATACAGTTCTACGACGACGGACATTCGTCCATCGAAGAACGATTCCTGATGCTTGGCATGAGTTCAAGCGCGCGGGTGCTTGTCGTCTGCCACTGCGAACGCGAGGCTGGTGATGTAATTCGTATCTTTTCAGCACGAAGAGCTACAAGACGTGAATCCACGTTCTATGGAGGTGAGTTGCCATGAGAGCCGAATACGATTTTTCAGCAATGAAGGCCCGCAAGAATCCTTACACTTCGAAATTAAAGAAGCCAGTCACAATTCGTCTTTCTGAGGAAGTTGTCCTCTATTTCAAGAACATGGCCCTTGAGGCAGGCGTTCCCTATCAGAGCCTCATCGACCTTTACCTACGAGACTGCGTTGCGCATCACCGGAAAGTCAAAATTGCATGGCCGGCCCGGCCTTGAGGACAGCGCGGTGAGGACAGCGCGGGATCAGACCTCCAGGACACCACCTGTCCCGGTGCGACGAAGTAAAGCTGGCCAGGCCCCCTCGCGCTGCCAGCGAGGCGCGCTTGGAGATCTGCTGGGTAGCTGTACATCGCCGAGGCCGGGATTTCGAGCGAGAAACTAAGCATTGGCAGGATGTTGAAACGGGCAGTCAGCGAGGTACTCAGCATATCTCCCAATACCGCGAAGTCGTTGCCCTGTTTTCCCTCGAGCATCAGGCCCTCGTTCCTCACGAGGGGCCCCATCAGCTCGAGCCGGTAGAACGGCATGAAGCCGGTCATGGAGTTGTCCTGAACTCCGACCGAGTGGGCCACAGGAGGTCCCTGCTCGGGTCTCCGTTCCGCGGGACTCAGTCCCGCAGGACTCAGTCCCGCAGGCCCCGGTCCCGAGCCGCAGTCCTGCTGTGCACTGTCGTCTTTGCGATGAGCAGTGCAGGGAAGAGGAGCAGCAGGCCTATCACGAAGAAACAGGTCTTTTCTTC
Source organism: Spirochaetota bacterium (assembly GCA_037130415.1). Classification (GTDB taxonomy): domain Bacteria; phylum Spirochaetota; class Spirochaetia; order Treponematales; family Rectinemataceae; genus CAIJMU01. Next base: position 692 of record JBAXTA010000369.1, on the reverse strand, counting down.
ACGGAGCTACTCCCCTCACCAAGCGAACATAGTTCAGGATGCGCTCGGCATCATTCGATCTCTTGTCGGTGACGATCACTTTCGAGTCAAACCGGACAGCCCCGGCACCATGCAGGTCTTCGCCTTTTCCATTGACGGCCCTGAAGCTTGGCAACGTCGTATCCCTACTTCGCATGGCGGACCAACCGCACGAAATTGTCGATCCTGATCGCGTCACCCTGGGGTCCTTTGCCATCGGGGTAGTCCGCAGCCTTGCCCACCTTGGGGTCGCTGCGCTGGCAACCGGCCCCGTGCACGTCCATCCAGATACCGACCATCTTGCCCATGGCGCGGCCGAAACTGATATATGCGGCCTCGGTTCCTGCATCAGGACCGAAGCCAACATGCGTCGTCGATGACCAATAGCAGCCGTAGTCGTCCTGGTTACCTTCGTTCTTGATCGTGGTCGAAAGGAAGATGGGGTCGATCGCCGGCGAACCCGTCGTGGCCGGAGAGTGGCTGTAATCGACTATGCTCTGGAGCTCCTTGATGTCCGGCAGGCGCCAGTCAGAATGACCGAGGTACTTGTCAGCATTTTTGGCCTGCACCCATGCCAGGGCCACTTCCCAGTCCATGCCAGTCCCTGAGTCGGCCTGCGACCACATGCGCCCTGTCGCACTGTCGGTGATCGTGCCGTCGCCATTGTCCTGGAA
>JBAXTA010000368.1:0-4065 GCA_037130415.1 Spirochaetota bacterium | reverse complement strand
CTCTGGCTCCTCCTCCCCGACCGAAGCGACCGCTGCGCCCGGGAATTGTCGCTGCTTATCGAGGGCTATTCGGAGTTTGCCGAACTCGAGCCGGGCAGTGTCGCCTTCATCGAATCGCTCAGGTTCCTCCGGATGATCCACTTTCTGGCATGGCGTGCACGCCAGCGTTCCGACCTCTGGTTTGCCCGCGATTTCCCCGATTGGTGTACCCGGGCCTTCTGGATCAAGGAAGTGGAAGATCTCCGGGAACAGGCACGGAATATCCTTGAGGTGAGCTAGGATCCTGTCAGATTGGGCAAGGCTCAGACGACCCGATACTTCGACGTCAATCCGACGAGGAAATTCCTCAGGAACTGGTCGCCACAGAGGCGCCAGTTAGGATGGCCGAACTTGCGAAAAAGCGCCGAGATTTCCGGCTTTGAGACAGTGACTCCAGCCAAGGCCATGATCGCTATGAGGTCTTCATCCTTGAGCTGGAGCGCAATGCGGAGGCGTTTCAGGATATCGTTGTTTGATAGGCGTTCCTTCGGGAGGGCCTTCTTTTCGCCGCCTTCGCCACGGGGACCGCGCTTCCAGATGATAAGCCCATCGAGGAAGCAGCCAAATACCGTGTCGGAGCATTCGACGTAGCCTTCTTCCCCCTCCTTGCTGAAGCAGGTTTCGAGCTCAGCCCGATCCATATCCCGACCCGCCATGGCGAAGAGTTCGATAACCTTGAGGTCATTGATGTTGAGAGCATAGCGCAAGCGGCGCAGCACATCGTTTCGGTCCATGGCACCTTTGCTTGTTCCTCATTAAAATTAGCGATCAAGGGCAGACCAGCCCGAGCCGTCCAGTCGGTTCGACTCCCATTCTGCAAAAAAGACCTGCCGTAGCAGGTCTTTCAAGATAAGCGCCGAAGGGGAGTCGAACCCCTATCTCCAGCTTGGAAGGCTGGGGTAATAGCCGCTATACGACCGGCGCCGGAAGAGGTAACGTAGCTTTCGAGGGATAAAGATGTCAAGGTCCACGCCGCTCCACGCTGCCAGGCCAGCTGTCTCGAAGCTCGGTGGAAAATGCGGAAATGGAAGGCGAAAATAGCCGATAGTGTTGGAGATGAACGCGAGAAACAGGCTCTCACTTCTCTCCCGCTTGCCACGCTCTCTGTGGGCAAGGTGCTGCGCCGTATTCTTTCTGGCAGCCCTGTTCTCCGCTGCAAGTGGCGCTGAAGCCCGGTGGCGAGTCCTCTATGAAGACGGTCTGGATGCCTTTGCCGCGAAAGATTTAGGCGCTGCCCTCCAACATTTCCAGGATGCCATCACGGTGCGCAGGACAGGGTTTGAAAAAGCTGTAGAGTCGATTTCGGCAGTTGCCGAGTCCACTGAAGCCATGCGCTCCAAAGATTCTATTCATGCCCTTATCGAAGCCGAAGCCAAGGCCATTCTCTTTCCTCGGGAGATATCTTTCATTCATGCTTCAGCTGCGGGGTCCCTTCTTGTAGAGGCAGAAGCCTTCAGGGCCAGGAATCCTGACAGGGTCCAGGGCAACTTCCTTGAAGCCCTTATTGATGTGTTGGATGCAGTAGGTGAAGCAGCCCTTCACGGTTCGCTGAAGCAGCTCCTGCTTGAGGCTCAACTCCTCAGAGACTTCCCGGAGGCTGAATTTGGACTCGGGAAGGTCTTTCTTGCAGAGGGGGAACTTAGGCTTGCTACCTCCCAATTTGAGCGCGCCGTCTATCTGGCTGCCTCGCTTGAGGTACCTGAGAGCCGGAGCGAGTTTCTCGACGTCCTTGCCTCTGTCCAGAAGTCTTCCGGGGACTTGGTCGCCTATGAGGCCACGCTCCGACAGGAACTCGTGGACCTGTCCCCCTTCAGTGACAAGGAAGCCTTTCTCAGGCAAGCCATGGAACGCACCCTCATAAATGAGGGTTTTGACACCTATGCGCGGCTGTACCGGATCGATGAAGTCAGGGTCTCCAAACCAGCAGCCGACCTTGGGGAGTACCTGCTTCGCCGTGGTCGATCCCAGGCTGTCATCCACCTGGCCATTTCCGCCAACGCAGTGATCACGAGGTCACTCACTGAAATTCGTCGTAAAGAGCCTTCCTATCAGTATAGAGACCTTCATGACCTGGCATTGGCCTTGCGTCGTCAGAATGGGCTTGAAGAATGGAGCGAAAAGTCAGGCCTTTGGAAGTCCCTCTACTACTTGGGAGAAGCGCTTGCTACCCAAGTTGCAACCCGGGCATCAAAGGAACTCTTCATAGAGCTTTCTTCAATGGAAATCGCTGGGGCCTGGGCTGATGCATCCCGGCTTGCGCTACTGCGCAAGGATGTCACGACCGCTGTTTTGCCGTGACTCTTTCCATGGCAGCAGCTACATCCGGTTCAGCTGCAATCCTGGAGACAAATTCCGCAACGAAGGGATCGATGATTGAATAAACGCGGCGTGTTTTCTGAACTTCGGCGTTGACGATGCCGTTTTCTTTCAGAATCGCCAGATGCTGCGAAATAACCGGTTGGGGTTGGTGAAGGCAGCGCCACATGTCCGAAACACAAGGATCGTCCTCGCGAGCGATGAGCATCAAGAGCTTCAGGCGGATAGGGTGGCCCACCGCCTTCAGTTTTCGCGCGAAGTCCTCGAGAGCCTGGCAATCACAATGGGTCGAACTCTCATCCATGGTAGCATAGAGAATATCTTATAGTTCGGGAATTATCAATATGCCTTATATGGCTGCATTGATCTCGCTTTGGATTCCCGACGAGAGGTATTCATCAAGCTGCTCCCGGCCGGAGCCATCCATCGCCAGGATCGACAAGCCGACGGAAATCCCGCTTCGAAGCACCTCACAGTCCAGGTCAACGATACCTTTCCCGACCCTTAGGCTGCAGTCGGGGATGACTGTCCCAATGCTCAGGCTTGCAAAGGCGCTGTCCGATGGACTGATGGAAAGTCCTTTTGTCGTCACCCTGAGCACCCTGCCGCCCATTATTCGACCCGTTTCGGGGTTCGTGCAGAGAAAGGTGAAGCGTTCCCCATCCGAAGCGGGAAGCCTCTCGCTCCCGAGAAGGTCCATGGCTGAGGAATAGCGTCGGAGAAGATTGAAAAAAACTGACTGCTCTGCGGGGTCGGAAAGCTGCTCTGAAATCATGCCGTTGACCCCGAGATGTGTTGCCTTGTCCGAGTCGCCATCATCGAAGGAATCACCCTTCAAGAGGATGATTACGCATTCTTCACTCGTTCGCGATGCTCGGACTACGTTGACGATGACCTTCCAATGACGAGGAAAATCAGCCGCGCTCGCGACAAGCGCTTCGGGGTTGATCTCCTCCAGGTTGTCAAGGGCCTTGAGTGCGCTTCGATAGCGGACTGACTCATAACCGAGGGGCTTGAGCCAGGCTCCGATCTCGCGGGCCTTGTCATCATCCTCGATCAGGAGCAGAGCCTTCATTCGGTGCCTTTGTTGAGTACCGAGTAGCCAACGATAAACCACAGGTCTTCACGACGGCGAAGCTCGTACTGGTACTCCTTGATTGAGGTGTACCCCTTTTCCGCAAAGCGCTCCATTACTCGTACGCTGCCGTCGTTCTCGGTATATCGAGTCTCGACGACCGCGTACTCAGAAGGTATGAGCGTTATCGCTGCCTCCACCTTGGAGCCCTGGAGGTCGAGTTTGAATCGGTCGATCATCTTTCTGCGTCCCTCATCGGATTCCCGGTTAAAGGATCGTGCCAGCTCGGCGCTGTTCCGCAGGATGGCTTCGAGATCGAGGTAGAGGAAGAACTCGTTCCAACGCGAGCGTTGACGCGCTTGAATAGTCCGCTTGACGACCTCATCAGGCGGGATGCTTTCAGGCTTGAGCAATTCCCCAGTCTCAGCCTTGATCCTTTCAGAAGCGCTGGGAGCGCCGGGGCTCGCCGGTCTGACAGAAAGCATGAGCACGTTCGAGAGGAGGGGTTTCCTAAGGTCGGAGAGTTCCCGTGGGGCTAGATCCGGCCAGAAACTTGCCTGAATGGCGAAGGTGCCTGACTCAGAAATGGCAACATAGCCGGGTAGATTCTCTACGAACGAGAATTCCTCCCCTGG
>JBAXTA010000367.1:0-4075 GCA_037130415.1 Spirochaetota bacterium | reverse complement strand
GCCCTTTGTTGCCCCCCCCCGGGCCGTCGCTTTCCGGCAGTCCGTGGGGCCCGGAAGGCCTGTCATGAGTGCCCGGATATCCATCCGTCCATGAAACAGTCAGTATTGGGATATTCCGAGCGTGACCTTCCACGCGACAGGCCCGCGCCTGGCTGCGGCAAGGAGGAGGCCGGCCAGATTGAGGCGTGCCGCCTCGTCATGGCTTTGCGCAAGATGGGCCCCGAAGGGAGAGGCAGGGGACAGCCAGGAGGAGAGCTCTTCTTCCGAGAGCCTCCGCGAAAACTCCGCGACGGCCTCCTCGCAGGCATAGGAAGCACGAAGCGGCCCTTGCGTCGAAGCCAGAGGCGTTTCCTCCAGGGCACCGAGAGAGGGCAGGTCGCCCCGCGCGTAGAAAGACGACTCGGCGGTCTCGAGCACAAGCCGCTCGGGCGATCCGGGGTCAAGCAGGGCGGAAAGCCTGCCACCCTTTCTCGGCAGGGTCTGGCCGAGGATGATGCGCGATTTCGGGAAGGTCTGGACGAGGGCCGCGAGGGTGGCTTCAGAGCCAGGCCGGGAAGAAGGGATATCGAGTCCCAGGACGAGCTCGAACTCGGCGAAGCCCACAGCATTGATCAAGGCAGCCGATAGGCCAGCAGCTATGGCAGCGGAATCGGACAGGGATGCATCGGGGAAAAGTGCGACCAGCGGGCGCCCGAGTTCGGGAAGGCCCGAAGCCATGAAATCGACTCGCTCGCGGGCCTCTGCATCGGGAACGAGGGCTACAACCGTGCCCTCGGGCGCACGGCGCAGGGCTTCCCAGACAAGGAATCCCGTCCCTTGGTCGATGATGAGGATCCTGTCGGCGCGCGCGGGCTTCGCACGGTCGAAGAGGAGCTCCCGGGAAGCCCTGAGCCGCTCCGCCACGCCAGACTCCGCACGCGCCTTCCACTGTGACCTCTGCTCACCCTCCCGCGACCAGGTAAGCGCTTCCGCTGCCGGTCCCGCTGATTCCAGTGCCGCAGCAAACTGTTCCTCACGCCTTGACAGCACGAGGGCGCGGCGCTCGCCTTCGAGTCCGAGCGGCCCTGGCTTGTAGAAGAATCTGTTGCGCATGCTCGAGGGCAGGTAGTCCTGTCGGACCCAGTGGTCCTTCCATGCATGGGGATACTGGTAACCCTCGCCATGTCCAAAACCCTTGGCGTCGCGGCTGGCGTCCTTCAGGTGGTTTGGAACCTCGGCGCCCTCGGCCTGTACCGCTGCCAGGGCATCGAAATATCCCAAGGCTGAATTGGATTTCGGCGCGGTAGCAAGGTAGAGCGCTGCCTCAGCGAGGTGGTACTGTCCCTCGGGCATTCCGACCCGGTCGAAGGCAGCAGCAGCAGCCGTAACAATTGTGAGGGCCTGGGGGTCGGCAAGACCGATGTCCTCGCCGGCCGAGATGAGCATGCGACGAAAGGCAAAGCCGGGATCCTCTCCCGCGTAGACCATGCGGGCCAGCCAGTACAGGGCCGCATCGGGATCTGAGCCCCTGATGCTCTTGATGAAGGCGCTCGCCGCATCGTAGTGGAAGTCTCCGTCCTTGTCGTAGAGGATGGCGCGGCGCTGGATGCTCTCCTCGGCAGCAGCCATGTCCACCGTGATGGTCGAGCCAGGCGGCGGAGGCCAGCGATCCACGCTTGTTTCCACGGCCAGCTCGAGGGCGTTGAGGAGGCTTCGCGCATCGCCGTCCGACACGGCCACCAGGTGTTCGAGGGCTCCCTCCGCAAAACAAACCTTCCAGGAGCCATAGCCGCGCTCGGCATCGCCAAGGGCGCGGTCGGCAACCTTCCTGAGGTCCGCCAGGCCGAGGGACTTCAGCTGGAAGACCCGTGAGCGGGAGACCAGGGCGCGGTTCACCTCGAAGAAGGGGTTCTCGGTGGTGGCACCGATGAGTACAATTGTGCCGTTCTCCACCCAGGGGAGGAGGGCGTCCTGCTGTGCCTTGTTCCAGCGGTGTACCTCATCGACAAAGAGGATTGTCTTCCTGTCGTGGAGGTCCCTGTGGCTTTTGGCTTCCTCGACGGCCTTCCTGATGTCCGCTATGCCTGCCAGCACTGCATTGAGACTCACGAAACGGGCGGCGGTGGTATTGGCAATCACGCGCGCGAGGGTGGTTTTTCCCGTGCCCGGAGGCCCGGAAAGGAGGATCGATCCCAGCTGGTCCTTTTGTATCGCCCGCCTGAGGAGCCGCCCCGGACCGACTATCGCGTCCTGTCCTGCAACCTCGTCGAGGTTCCCCGGACGCATCCTGTCGGCGAGTGGACCCCCCTTGGCGGCCTGTGCCGCATCGAAGAGGGGATCGGCTGCTTCCCTCATCGCGTCATTGCGCCTGCCAACCGAGGCTCGACCAGGCAGTCCCGTCGAAATCGGCAGCGTACAGGCCAGAGGCGCCTGCAATGCCAGCTGTTACCAGGGAGGCATAGAGCTTGCCGCCCGTTCCCGTGGCGGCTGGAACGTAGGTAAAGTCGTTGACTGGCCGCCCGCTCATCGTGGTGTCGTAATTGGTGGCAGGCGTCGTGGCGTAGACGTCTGTCGTGCTCGTGCGTCGGTCCTTAATCGTCGCGAGGCTGTCGGGGTTCGCTTCGAGGTAGCCGCCACCGCCTGCGGTAGTGGCTCCGAATCCGACGAGGAGGATACTGGCTGTGGAGCCAGGGACTTCCCTGATGGTTGTGATCGGGAAAGCCGAACTTGTGGCCGAATACGGGGTCCATGCAGAAGGAGCGCCGGCTCGCCTGTATATTGTGCCTGCAGCACCGCCGACATAGATGACACCAGGTGTGGCCGAGGACAAAAGGCTTGAGAGGGCTACGGAAGGCGTGCCGGTCTCTGTGCAGGCGGTGAAGGGGCCGGATTCCGAGGCGGCCGAGTACACTGAACTTCCCGCAATCGCCCAATAGGCCGATCCATCATGGACAAGGCCCAGAGGCGGCGAGTTGAGGGGCAGGCCCGTGACTGCTGCTGATCTTGCGCCGCCAGAGACGACAGAGAGGGTCCACTCGTCATCGGTCGTGACTGCGGGCGTTCCCTTTTCGTCGTGGTCGGAAAGGAAGAGCTTGCCGTTTGCCGCGTATATGGAATCGATCGAGGAATCGGCCAGGGATTGCTCCCATGTGCTTCCATCGGCGGAGGAATAGAGCCCCTTTCCGCTGATCGCCGCGTACAGCGTCGTCCCTCCCACCTTGACCAGGCCTATGCAGGAATATGCCGTGCCAAGGTCCGCTATGAGCACCGTTGACCAGCTGTTGTCTGCTCCCTGTTTTGCAATTGTCGAGCGGCGGGCAAAGAGGGCACTATTAAAGGAAATGACCTCGAAGACGCTCGTCCTGTAAAAGGGACCGGAACTCGCGCCTGCGGGCTCTTCCTGGATGCTCGCGTAGATCCCGTAATCATTGTTGCAGGCAAGGGCCAGCAGGGAGGCTGCGACGAGGCCGAGAAGGGGAACGGCGTGTTGTCTCTTGTTCATCGTGGACTCCTACAGGTGATAGACGGCAATGAAGCCAGTCTGGAGGGAAAGGCCGGTCCTGGTGAGTCCCGAGAAGTTGTTGATGTGGATTTCGGGGATCACCTGCCCCGTAACCTTGCCGCCGACGCTCCAGCCCGATCCGGTCTGCCAGAGCAGGGCGAGCCCGAGCGATGCGTAGGGGCCTATCATCCCATAGTTTGCGAGTCGGGAAATGTATCCGCCAAGGCCGAGGGTGGCAAAGCCCTCGAAGGGAACAAGGGCCTTCCAGTAGGAAAGCTCCACAGCAAGCGGCGCGACGAAGAGGCTGCGTCCGGAGCGCGTGCCGTTGAAGGCGCCTGACACGCTGCCACCGACAGACCACGCTGAGTCGAGAAAGTAGCGGTATGAAAAGCCGAAGCCAGCACCGACAGATAGCCCTGCTTTTTGAGTTCCTCCGATGATGATGAGCGGAACCGAGGCGTCGGCGTTGAGGGAAATGGCCTGGTCACCCTGCTTGTAAGGCGAGCCGGTCATGCCCTTGTCGCTTATTTCGGAGGAGGCTGCGGCATCGGCGGCGCTGGGAACTGTCGGAGTCTCCTGGGCTGCCAAGGATGC
>JBAXTA010000366.1:0-4107 GCA_037130415.1 Spirochaetota bacterium | reverse complement strand
CGGATGCCGGTCCCAATGCCTTTGGCTTTTGACTCCAGCCCGACAGGCTGCTAGGCATCGAGGGCCTCCCTGCCGAGCTGGGCCCGCACGATATCGCGCCAGAGTTCCGAGGAGGCCAAAAGCCCGGCGTAGCTGCCGATGCCCGCGACCCTCCCCTCGTCGAGAACCACGATCCGGTCGGCCATGCGCGCTGCTGCGACGCGCTGCGTCACCACGATGGTGGTCGCAGATGGACTCATGCCCCGGATCGTAGCAAGTATGATGGACTCGGTCAGGGCGTCGACGGCACTCGTGGCGTCGTCCAGGACAAGGATGGCCGGACGGCGGAGGAAGGCCCGTGCCAGGGCGAGGCGCTGCCGCTGCCCCCCCGAAAGGTTGATTCCGCCCTGGCCCAGGACGCTTCGGTAGCCCTCAGGCAGTCCGGCGATGAACTCATGGGCCTCGGCGAGGCGGGCTGCTGCCTCGATGTCGGCTTCGTTTGCGCCTTCCCGGCCCCAGGCAATGTTGCTGCCGATCGTAGCTCCGAACAGGAGGCTCCGCTGGGGGACCACAGCGATGGAGGCCCTCAGGGCCCTGAGCTCGAGCCCTGCAATATCGCGGCCATCCGCGAGGATCCTGCCGCTCATTGGCTCATGGAAGCGGGGAATGAGGTTGACCAGGCTCGTCTTGCCCGCCCCCGTCGGCCCGACGATCGCCGTGAGTTTTCCCGCCTCGCAGGCAAAGTCGATGTCCTCGAGCACAGGCCTGCCATGGCTGCCTGCATGGGCAAAGGTCACCTGCGAAAAGTGCAGTTCGGGCGCCTGCGTGAACGCAGCTATGCCAAGGCCGCCACCGCAACCAGCGCCCGCAAACCCGCTGCCAGCCACTCCGCCCTCTCCCAGCCCATCGCTGGCTTCCAGCACCTCACGTATCCGTGCCCAGGAAACGCGGGCCCGTACGAAAAAGGTGAAGATTCCCTGGATCATCCCCAGGGCAAACAGGAGCTGCGAAAGGTAGGTGACAAAGGCTATGATCTTCCGGACCTGGATGTGCCCGGAGGAGACTTCAATTCCACCGAGCCAGAGCACGGCGACGATTCCGAAATTCACGATGACTGCCCCGAGCGGGCCGATAAGGGCCATAACCCGGAGCGCGGAGCTGCTCGCCTTCACCAGCTCCGCGTTTGCCTCGGAAAAAAGCGCTGTCTCGCGATCCTCGCGCCCATAGGCCTTTACCAGGCGGATTCCAGACAGGAACTCCCGCAGCCTGGCCGTCACGGCGTCGAGGGCTGTCTGCACCCGCCTGAAGCGCCCGAAGCCTATCGAAAGGTTGAGAGCGATGACAAGGGCTGCCAGTGGAACGACAACGAGGAAGACCGGAGCCAGCCGCGGTTCGAGGCGCAGCGCCATGACAACACTCCCGATCGCGATGATCGGAGCCTTGGCGAAGATGCGCATCATGCCGTTCACGAGGGCCTGGACCTGGGTCACGTCATTGGTACATCGAGTCACCAGGGAGGCCGCGTCAAAACCCTCGAGGCTCCGGAAATCCATGGAGAGCGTCCGGGCAAAGAGGTCGGAGCGGAGGCGGGCAGCGAAATCCCAGGACACCCTGCTTGCGATGATATTCCGTCCGACGGCGCCAACGGCCCCGATCGCCGCAACGAGGAGCATCGTGGCGCCGAGGGTGATCACCAGAGAAAGATCGCGGGAAGCGATGCCCCTGTCGACAATGGAAGCCATGAGGGTTGGCTGCATGAGGTCACAGACCGACTCGACAGAAAGAAAGGCAAGGGCAACAAGAAAGGGGGGGAGGAAGATCCTTGCATATCGCGTGAGGGTGGCAGCTTTGGTGGGCTTCATGGGCTGCCGAAGCCTAGCCCCGATCGCATGCGCGCAGGAAGCGGGGGCGACATGATCTAGAGCCTGCGATATCCTTGGAAGCAATGAAAGCCAGGGGCGGCGCGAGGGGAGGAGGACGGAGCGCGGTCTCCTTTCTCCACGAGGACAGGGACATCATCGTCGTCGACAAGCCCGAGGGACTTGCCACCATTGCTCCAGCCGGTGGCAGGGGAAAAAACCTTCTCGACCTCGTCACCGAACGCATCAGGCGCCGCAATCCCAAGGGCCGGGCAGCCGTGGTCCATCGCCTCGACCGCGACACCTCGGGTGTGATGGTCTTCGCGACCAATGCCCGATCCAAGGCAACACTGATGAACGAGTGGGATGCCCGGGCTTCCGACCGCCGCTACCTCGCCCTGGTCGAAGGGAAGATGGAAGGCGACGGTGGAATACTCGATTCCTGGATCGCCGAAGCCGGGCCCTCGCGCATGAGAGTTGCCCGCGAGGGCGAACGCGGTGCCCTGCGCGCGCGCGGATCATGGAAGCGAGTCGATGAGGGGGGCGGATTCACCCTCCTTGAAGTCGGGCTCGAGACGGGCCGCAAGCATCAGATCCGCGTCCAGCTTGCTGCCCTCGGCCATCCCGTAGCCGGGGACCTCCACTACGGAGCGCGTCGTGACCCCGGGGGGCGGCTGATGCTCCACGCCTCCCTCCTGGTCCTGGTGCACCCTGCCACCAATGAGACCCTCCGCTTCGAGAGCCCCGCGCCGCCCGCGTTCCGCGCGGCGCTCAGTACATCCCGGTGACCTCGACCTCACTCCAGAAGGACGTGTAGGCCTCGATGGCACCGGCAGATTCCTCGTAGCAGTCCTGGTAGGCGATGGGATATGAAGCCATCGCGCGGCGTCCGTTGGCAGCAAGCGGCTTCAGTTCACCCACGCCACGGGAAAAGGCGAGGTGCCTGTTGTCGAGATTGCCGAAATAGCGGGCGGACTCCTCGAAGGCAGGCTCGAAACCGCCGGGGCGCGCGCCCGATGCAAGGATGGGATCCATGGGCACCCAGCCGAAACCCGGGATGCGGAACTCCACCCAACTATGATGAACGGTCTTCCGCGAGCTGTCGACCAGGAGTCCGGCCACGGGGATGGCGGGAATGCCGGCCGCACGGAGGAGGGCCGTGGTGACCAGACCGTAGTTCCAGGAATCTGCAGCGCCGGCGGCGAGGGCCTCGACGGGGCTCTTCCGGTCGCGCTCCTCGTGCCAGGCAAGTTTCCGGACGAGCCAGTCGTTGATGAGGCGGGCTGCCCTGAAGGGATTCCGCTCGCCCCCCGTCACCTGGAGCGCCACGGCAACAACCGCGGGCTCTGTGGCAGGAACGAGGCTGTCAGCACCTATCCAGGCGGTTTCCAGGGCGCCCGGAGTCTCGGGCATCCTGATCCGGTCCGGGTCGACCTTGGTCTCCACCGAATAGCACTGGACAAGCCAGGAGAGATTGACTGCCTGGTTCTGGCCTGGCCCCAGGTCCCTGAAGCGGTACAGCGCCAGGCCGCTGAATTCGCGCGAAAAGGGACTGGGCTCCATCGCGAGGCTTCGCACAATTGTCTGATTTGGCGATTCGACCGGAATCGGGACGCGGAGAAAGAGCTCGTTGGAGCCGCTCGCCTGGATGCGTGACAATTCCACGGAATAGGTGACCGAATAGCTCCTCCGGTCAAAGACCCGCTTGCTACCCGGCATTTCGGAAATGCCAAAGAAAAGACTGTTGGAATCACCCTGGGGACTTTGCACAAAGACCGCCCCGGACACTGCTCCATCGGGAACGCGGACCCGTATTTCGCGATCGGACCAGGAGTCCATGGAGAGGGAGAGGTCCGTGCCAGAGATCGTGCGCCCCGCCGGACGCTCACCGCGCGAGACCGGCGGATCCTCAGGCGACCAAGGAAAACGCACCGAGCGGTCCGGACCGGGGTTTCCGAATCCGGTACCAGTCAGGGTGAGGAGCGTGCCGATCTGTCCCCTTTCGCTGGACAGCGACGAAAGCCAGGGCCCGGATCCTCCGGAAGCCACTGACGTGGCCGCAACCGGCAGCCGGGCCTTGTTCATGAAAAGTTTGGGGTTGCTCCTGCCTTTTTCCGTGAAGACATAGACCAGCCCTGAATCGACCGTACCCGGAAAGCGGACGGAAATAAGGGTCGGCGACCAGGAAAGGTAGGAGGCGGAGGTTGGGGAAACCCCGTCGACCTCGATGCGGGAGTCCCCTCGCTGTGCACCGAAATTCGAACCGACG
>JBAXTA010000365.1:0-4131 GCA_037130415.1 Spirochaetota bacterium | reverse complement strand
GAATCCCCGAGGAAGGAGCGCAGCGACTGACGAGCCTGGACTGGGTGTTAGGCGCTGTTCATTTTCTGGTTTCTCAGAAAATTGCCCTCGACATGGATGTCGAGGGCAATTCTTAATCATTATTGAACATCTAGTTTCGGTTATTAAAGAATCAAATACTATCCAATCATCGAGGTGAATAATTACTAGAACGCAATAATACAGATTGATTATATATACTCTAATATTGCCGGATTATATATATGTGCACAACCAATGGCTACATATAATGCTATTTCAACTAGCATAGTTATAAAAGCATATTGCATTTAGACAGTTGATTTCTGTTCTGGATATTTTGTGTCACCAACGACTTCGACTAAATCTACATTCGCCCAATCAAAGCTCTCTACATTCATGGTTTTTTTCCCTAGATACTCACTATGACAAAAGAGACCTGGAATAGGTCTATATCGTAGATACTCATCCGCAAGGGAAGAAAATCGCCCAACCATTGGGTTTGACATACCAGCTTCAATGCATTCAAACCCGAGAGCTTTAGAAAATAATACTTTCAGTGCCATATCGCTGAACTGGAAAAAATGCCAAGGTCTTTCATGTGATGCAAATGAAAAATGCGTTTCAATAAACACAAGCCCACCAACTTTGAGTATTTTGGATATTTCTCTTGCTACGATCCAAGGCATTGCAAAATGCTCAAAACACGCGCTAGAATATATTATATCAAACGTTTCGTCATTTTGAAAATATGATGACAATTTATGAGCATCACCAACTACATCAACATTATTCCCTGAATAATAGTCAAATCCAATATATGTAGCATTATTAAACATTTTTCGAGCTATAGATTTTCCAGTTACTTCTCGACTGCCTATTTCCAATATTCTAATACCAGGCTTATTTCCTATTTCATATAAGTAGTCTTGCCAATTATGGTGGCTTACCGAGCTTGACAATGGCACATCTTTTGCAAGAAAACTATTATCGAATATTGATTCAATTCGTGCTAATAGTTTGAATCCAAACGTCATTGCTTTCTTCACCACTGCTATCATCTCTGATTCTCCTCCCGATAGGCTTTGTGCTTCTGACTATTCAGTTCTTGCTTCACTCCATACATTTTCAAAAACCCATTTCGATGCATGAATAATAATAGAATGATTCATTATAAACGGATAGGAAAAGTTATCGCCGCCCACCAAGCCTGCGACCTCGTCCGCGCCGTCCGTACCACCCTTCGGAGACCGATTCGCCGCTCTGGCGCTGCCAGTCGAGTCCGCGCAGTCGATCACGGTCACAAGATCGCTCGAAATCGCCAGCCTGACCCGTTCTCTTCGTCTTCGGATTCCATCCACGGGCAGACTACCCCCTGCATCTCTGGCCGTCAACCGAGCCGGAAAGGCATGATTGATGAACCGGAGCCGCGTATACCGGCGGCGAGGCGGTGAGATTATGAACTCTACCTTCACCTAGTGCGGTGGTCCCCGCCCCTTTCCCGCAAGACAGGCGATGATGCCCCTGATCTCCGCCGGATCCTGGATCACCGCGATAACGGTCATCTTTCCCCCGCACTCCGGACAGAGGAAGGGATCCACCTCGTAGACCTTCGTCAGAAGTCGAGCCCACGCTTTCTTTCTCGCCGCGGCACCGACCTCAACCTCAACCGCCTCGCCTGCCGTCATGTCCACCTCGGCCGGTGACGGTTTGCCGGCGGGGATCTGCGCACGCCCGTACCAGCGCTCGGGCGCCTTGGTTCTCAAGGCTGGCCTATCCTTCCACGTGCTCCTTCCCCGCGATGAGTACACCCCGTATCGCCTGACCAGATGTTTCCCTTTGGGCGGAATGTGGAGGGTGACCTGGGCAATAAAGTCCAGGCTGTCGAAGTGACGGACCTCGCCCTTCCAGTGTCCGGTTTCAGGGGCCTTCCATGACAGTGTGTCTTCCTCCCGGTCCCAAGTGAGTTTCTCGAGGCCAACGGGCGCGCGGACTATGTACTGGGAAAGGGACTGGCGGGCAGCATCGTCGTAGACCCGCGTGCCCGCTTCTACGGAGAAACCGGAATGATCCCAGCCGAGCATCGATGCTGCTAAGCCGGCGCCGAGAAGGCCCTGTTTCAGGAAGAACCCAACTACCCGTCGCCGCCAGAGCTCCTTGAGAGCGTCGCTGGCCCCGATCGGAATGAAGAAAAAGCGGTCATGGCTGTCGAATCCACCCTCAAGCACGATCGTATGCCAATGAGGATGAAATGTGGCGAATTCCCCGAAAGTCTGGTGACTTGACACCATGCCGGTAGCCAGAGGCTTGCCAGCAGCCTCAGCGTAGTATTCGGCGATCAAGGCGAAGATCAGCTTCCCAATACCAGCGAACAGCGATCGATCCCTCTTAAGGAATCCACGCAGCGCCTTTGGAATCGTCCATACAAACTGCCGATGCGGCAGCCTGAGGAGCAGGTCGTCAGCCAGGTACTCCCCGAGGAGGAGTGTCCGTTTTTGCCCACAAGAAGGGCAAAGGAAGAATGATTTGCACGAGAAAGGCCGGAAATAGTCATAGCCACAGTCTGAGCAGCGGATGCGGGCTATGCCATTCTCCCAATTGCCGCAAGCATCGAAGGCCGAGGCGGCCGAACTAATCAACGGTAGGCGAAATTTCCCGAAGTTGGCAGCATACTTCTCCTCGTAGGTGCTTTCGAAGACAGGGAAGCGTTCATAGAAAAGGCGCTGAAGGTCGCTTCTGCCATGAGGCTGATAGACGGGCGTGGCAGGGGCGGATGCTCGCACCGGCGCAGCAGCGAGGGATGAGACCATGCATACACAACGCCCTTCGCAGCTGCCTGCGCTTGCGTGCTCGAGAACGACTTCACAGAAATCCGTCAGCAGGTCGCGTCCAGAGGCCGGAAGGCGGGAGCCGACTGATTGCGCGGCAGCCGTGACTGGAAGCCGAAGCGCAGCCATACCAGGCATGGGCACAGGAGGAGCGGCCCTGTTGAGTGCTATGCCGGAAGTTCCAGAGAACCCGGTTTGGCCGCCGCATTCCAGACCTGCCGCCCTCCCCCTTCCTTCTACGCGATGCCATCACAGGTCCTTCACCCAGTCTCCGATCCTAAAGGCCGGTACGAACTCCACTCCTTCGGGGAGCCTGGACGGGGGCCTCATGCCGCAGAGGACCAAACGCTCGCTCCCGTAGAGTTCGCGAAAGCGCAGCAGGCTCGAGGCATCCTTGGCCGAGGGACTCATCTTGGCTTCAATGGCGACACGGCCTTCGTCGATGACAAAATCCACCTCGCGTTTGTCGGTGGTGCGCCAAAATCGGAGGCGCTCGAGGTCAAGGCGCTTTCGGAGCTCGCAGAACACGGCATTTTCGAAGCAGGTGCCCTCAAGTTCGGGGAAGGAATGGAAACGCGACAGGTTGAGCACTCCCGTATCCTCAAAATAGATCTTGGGCATTTTGGTGAGCTCGGAGCGCAGCTTGCCATGGAAGGGCTTGAGCCGCCTGATGACGTAGGTCTGCTCGAGCAGGAAGAGGTACTCCTCGACCGTCTCGCGGGCCATCCTCAGCGTAGTCGCGAGCTCGCTTGTCTGGAGCAGATTTCCGGCTTGCGACGCGAGGACTTTGACGAGAGCCTCGAAGCGGTCGGGATAGCGAACCTTGCCGAGCTCCCTGACATCCGACAGGACATAGGTTGCGATGATCTGGCGGATTTGGCGTGCCTTGAAAGGCTGCAATGAAATCCTTGCAAACGTATTTTCCGTGTATTGATCTCGTTGACAAATATTCCTGCCGTAAGCAGCCTGGAATTAGTGTGATCTTCCCTATTTATCGTAAAGGAGCCCTTTGTAGTAATGCCTGCCGAAGGCTGCGTCGAAATATTCATCCTAACCAAGACTATATTGTTGTACTCAATCTGAAAAATAATCTAATGCCACCTATATTACCTCGTATTGATTATATTGAATATATCCAAAGAACCCTGCCGTAAGCAGCCTGTATTGTCCGTCACTTCCTTCAGTGCCCGACGGCCGGAGGCCCGGGCACGTATTCTTCAATTCGGTTCTTGGGATGTCGTCTAACGTTCGCAGTCTAGGACGTTGCCAAATGGCTGAGTACTCGAAGCCATTTGGCAATGTGGGT
>JBAXTA010000364.1:0-4143 GCA_037130415.1 Spirochaetota bacterium | reverse complement strand
ACGACATCGCAGAGGAAAATCCTTGGTTGCTCATGAGTCAGGAGTCGCGCCTTGAAGGCCTCTCCTCCAGGATTGAGAACCTTGATCCAGGCATTTGTGTCGAGGAGATAGTTCACGAGATCTCCTTCCGTGACTCGAAGCCTGGCTGAGGCTCGCGAACGAGAAGCCCGCCTTCCCAGGAGCCGAATACTGCTGAGACCAGCCTCTGCGACCATGAAGCAGGATTCGAGGGTTGGTCGATTGACATAATTATGACTTCGATGGGGCGGGATCGGAATTCTGGTGGAACCTCGATACTTACAGGTCCGAATTGATAAATGGTACGCATGGCTTCCATCAAAGGCCTCCTTGCAAAAATCGCGTGGTTATCTCTATCACAAGCTTTACGCATCGATTAGATCGTCCACATGCGGAAATCTCCTTTCGAGGATGTCCAGCATTGTCGTGCCAACCTGGGTGGTCGCCTTTTTTGCCGAGCGAGGGCCTGACCCCACGAACATGTCAAGGGCTTTAGTATAATCTTTCCAGGGCTATGGAGGCAATCGAATGGTGATTTCGTGATTTCGTGAAAATGCGCCATCGCTAGCAATAGCGCATGTGAAAGACATGGGAGAAAATATTGAGGTACGGACAGAAGGAAGGACTCACATCCAGTTTCTGCTTTGATTGCGGGGCTTCTTGCCAGCTGTGCCATTCTCCCGTACAATTTGTTCACCTTTAACAGTCCGAGGTCAAAATGAGCAGGAAAATTCTATTCATTTGCATTGTCATTCTGTTGAGCCTCCAGCTTGCAGCACAGGGGCGCAAGGTTGCCCTTGTCATCGGAAATTCGGCCTATGCCGGCATCCAGAGGCTGAAAAATCCGGCCAACGATGCGAGCGACGTTTCGGCTGCGCTGAGGCGACTTGGCTTCACCGTCCTATCAAAACTCGACTGCGATCGCAGGACGATGCGAGGCCTCATGGATGACTTCAACATAGCTATTCAGGCAGCCGATGTCGCCCTTTTCTACTATTCCGGCCATGGGGTCCAATTCAGCGGCGAGAATTTCCTCGTACCGGTAAACGCCGAGGTAACTGTTGCAGGTGACGTCGCCGAGGAATGCGTTCCCCTTTCACGCGTGACAGGTCGCATGAACGATGCCGAGGCAGCGACCAATGTTATCATCCTTGATGCTTGCCGGGACAACCCCTTTATTGCAGTGACGCGGGGCATCGAGCGGGGCCTCGTCGTAGTGGGGACCAAGCCTCTAGAGAGCATAATTGTCTACGCTACGGCAGAGAACGAAAAGGCCGAGGATGGGACCGGACGAAATGGTACGTTCACTTCGGCACTGCTCGCGAACATCGAAAAACCATTGTCATTCACCGATGTCTTGTATGCGATCAAGGACCAAGTGCGCAGGGACACGGGCAACAAACAGAAGCCTGCAGTTTATGACAATCTGAGCAAGCCTGTTTACCTCGCAGGTATCGCAGCGGGGGAGTATCAAGTTACCAATCCGACCTTTGCCCCATCTTCCCCGACCATTACCGTTGTACGGAGCTACGGCAGCCTTATCGTCACCGCTGTGAGCGCAGGGTCACTATACCTCGATGGCCAGAGTCTCGGCGATATCCCAGCTGGTGCGGAGGCTCGGCTCGACCGCATTGAGATAGGCGAACGAAGCGTTGAGCTGCGATATGGTGGAGGAGAGAAGGAGGCGTTGACGGCAAGCGTGCAAAAGGGACAGCTCTTGAGCGTGAATTTTAGCTGGAAGAGGCCCTCAATATCTGTTGTGTCCAAGCCTGATTCCGACGAACTCGCCTGGCAGAGCGCGGAGCTTCAAGAGAAGATGCGCGAGGTCAACGATCTGGTCGAGAACGGGCGAACCTTTGCGAACAAGGGCGACTTCCCCGAGGCCGAGGCGAACTTCACTGCAGCAGTGGACCGCTTCCCCGATGGCGAGGATAAATTCGCGAGCCAGAAACTCGGCGAGATCGCCGACTCCCTCTACTCCGGAGCCAGGAAGAATCCGGGACCCGAAGGCGATCAGGCGGTCAAGGACGCGATACAAACGGCGCGCGAGGCGAAAAAGAGGGATGCTTCGAACGCCCTGCCATTCTATACCTTGGGCAAGATAAACTCGGACCTCAACCAGGTGGACAACGCGATCGCCGAACTCAGGCAGGCCAAGAGCCTCGACCCGAAAAACTATCTGTATACCTATGAATTGGGGAAGGTCTACCTCAAGGCCCGCGACTATGAGAAGGCGCGCCAGGCCTTCGACGCGACGGTTACGCTCAAGCCCGACTTCGAGAATGCCTGGTACAACATGGGGCTCTGCAACCAATACCTCAAGGACTCGAACAAGGCCCTCGACGCCTACCGGAAGGCCCTCCTCATCAAACCCGACTTCGGGCTGGCCCTCATAGCGAGCGGGCGGATCTACTCGACCCTCGGCCAGAAGGCCGCTGCCGTCGACGCCTTCAAGAAGGCCGTGCAAGCCGATCCGGCCAATGCCCAGGCCCTCCGCGAGCTGGGCGCCGAGTATGCCCAGACCGGCGACAATGCCCAGGCGGAGGGTCTGTTCCAGAAGGCCCTGTCCCTCTCCGACGACGCGGCGACCAACTACAGCCTTGCGACGGTCAAGCTCAAGCTCGACAAGGGTGGCGAGGCCTTCGCCTTCGCTGACAAGGCGGCAAGGCTTTCGCCGAGCACCGCCCTCTACCAGTACACCCTCGGGCTCGCGAGCGAGAAGTCCGGCAAGGTCGACAACGCTATCGACGCCTACCTGAAGGCTTCCCAACTCGACAGGAGATACGTGGAACCCCGCGTGAGCCTTGGCGGCCTATATCTGGCTTCCGGCTATACTGACAAGGCCATCGGCTTTCTCGAGGAGGCGGTGGCCATCGATTCGAAGTCTTTCGAGGCGAATCTCAATCTCGCCAATGCTTACGGCAAGAAGGCGCTCTACGACAAGAGCGTCGTATACTATGAAAAGTCCCTCTCCCTCTCGCCCCGCGACACGACGGTCAGGCTCAATCTGGCCCGTTCCTACGTGTCGGCCGGGAAGACGGCCGATGCGATAGCGACCTACTCGGAGATCATCAAGATAGACCCGAAGATGTGGGAAGCCTGGTATGGGCTCGGCCAGCTCCAGGCCTCCTCGGGGGAATCCGCCGCGGCAAAGAAGACGCTCGGCGACCTCCTCTCCAAGAATCCGTCCTACGACAAGAAGGCCGAGGTTCAGAAAATATTGTCACGACTCTGAGGAATCACCAGCGTAGGATCCGGCCTCCGGCTATTCGTCAGCCTAATACCGAGGAGTGCGTTCATGCTGGATTGGGCTCAGCCCCCATGTTAAAATGCGTGCCTAGTTATCACCAATTTCCCCTATTGATAGCCTCGTCCACATGCAGAAATCTCCTTTCAAGGATGTCCAGCATAGTCGAGCTGACCTGGGTGGTCAGCCTTTTTAGGTCGTAGAGCTCCAATACCGCGCGCAAATGCTCTTCACTGCCGGATACGAAGCCTTGTTGTTTCGCTACATATTTCGCCACCATTTGAAGCTCGCTTGGAGGAATTTCTTCGAACTCTCGCGGCCCTCTGGTTCGCACACAGATTGGTTGGCTTCCTTTTCCCCTAACCACGGAATAGGCAAGGTCCTCGTTATTAGTCTCATTCTCAGAAATAAGAAGTCCATTCCGAATAGCAAGTGCCAGCGCGTCGTTCATTGTGGCCTTCAAATCATGACCCATGCGCCGAATATCGCAGCCTCGAAGGTAAGTGTCATAGACCCGCTTGGCGACCACAGGCCCTTCGGTCTCGACGATACGTACAATGCCTTTGGAAACTGCCTCAAGCTCAACGCTGCGGGGATCAAGTTCTGGTGGTCCCACATAGACTGAGTACTGGGCAAAGGGGAGATCCTTATCGTGTGAACCAAGCGATGAATTTGATAGTTCCTCAGGAGCAGAAATGTCGCTGCCTTTGATTGACGGAGTCGGCTGGGGACCTCGCGGAGGCAGGCTAGCCGCTACCGGGCTAGGAGGCGCTGGCCTTTCCGTAGGCATAGAAGGTCGATCCTTTCGAGTTTCTTCAGGGGGAATCTGCTTCCCTCTGCTTTCCGATTCATCGATAATGGATACGACACGGTGCTCG
>JBAXTA010000363.1:0-4175 GCA_037130415.1 Spirochaetota bacterium | reverse complement strand
GACCGCCACCTTGGTAGCCGCCACCTGATTGGCCGCCGCCTTGATAACCATTGGGACGCTGCCCACCATAACTGCTACCTTGACCGCCACCCTGGTAGCCGCCTTGGCCGCCACCCTGACCGCCACCCTGGTAACCGCCAGGCCGTTGTCCGCCGTAGCCTCCACCCTGGTAGCCACCTGGACGGGGAGCACCAGGACTGCCTGAGCTGCCATAACCACCGCTACGCGGGCTATTGCCCATATAGCCGTTCGGTCGCGGGGAAGCTGGCGCCCCGGGTTCTGAACCAGGACGTGGAGCACCATAACCTGGGCGATCACCCGCTGGCCTCGGAGCGGAGCTCCCCGCGGAACCCTGCCCATAGGCAGGCCGGGGCCCGGGAGCAGGCCGGGGAGCTGGGGTGCCAGGAGGATATCGAGCATCTATCGGATTGGCCGGACGCACCACCACACGAGCCACGGGCGAAGCGGAAACTTCAGCAGGCAAGGCAGGGGGCTCGGAGGAAGGCAAACCGGGAGCCACTGCTGCGGGTGCGTGGCTTGAGTGTGCATGGCTTGCTGCAGTGTGGGAACCTGCGACGTGCGCGGGAGTGAAAACCTCTGCGCTACCCACGGCCGCCTGAGGGACAGGCGCATGATGGACATGGGCAACTGGGCGCGCGTGGTGGACCGCTGCTGCGGCAACCGGCGCTGACTGCCCCTCAGCCTGGGGCGTCGCGTGGGATTCGCCCTCATCGCCCTCGTCATGATGAGCGACGACACGGGCCTTTGTCGGCAAGGCCGACGAAGGCTTCTTGACGACTACCTTTTTCTTGACGATGACGACTTTCTTCTTTTCACCGGAAAGGTCCTCGCCTGCGGGTGGCGGCGCGGGAACCTCAGCCTCGACAGCGGCCACAACCTTGGGTTGCTTGATGAGATTGGCCTTTTGCTTCTGCGGGCTATCGCTGTTATCGGTCATAAACTCCCTTTAAGCTTGCTGCTCGTCCTCGTACTCAAAACTCAACTCGACACCGCAGGAGGGGCAATGACTCATCTCGGGAGTCACGCTTGCCCCGCAATCCGGGCATTGGTATTCATCTTCGGAGACGTCCTCGTCATCGGCGCCTTCCTCTTCCTCGCCCTCTTCGACTACCTCGATATTCTCATCGATGATGGACTGTATCGCTTTGGCGGCGGCCTCGTCGAGTCCCTCGACGCCTTGCAACTCGAGCGGGGCAAGGTCAAGGAGGTCTTCAAGAGTGGAAATTCCGGCCACCGCGAGTGCATCAACCCATTCCGGCTCCATGCCGGGAAGATCGGAAATGCCATTGCCCGCATCGCCCTCTCCGAAGAGCTCCGAGACAGCTTTCATGTAGCCGCCGGAGCGGTCCATCTCGCGGAACTGTTCCTCGCTCTTCACGTCGATGTTCCAGTCGCAGAGACGGTTGGCAAGACGCACGTTGAGTCCCTGCTTGCCGATCGCAACCGAGAACTGGCTGTCGGGCACCACAACGAGGGCCGTGTGCTTGGCTTCGTCGAGTATGTAGACGTCGCGCACCTCGGCGGGAGAGAGGGCGTTGTGGATAAAGCGCTTTGAGTCGATGTCATAGCGGAGGATATCGACCTTCTCGCCTTCAAGCTCGCGGATGATGGCCTGGATACGGATGCCCTTCAGGCCCACGCAGGCGCCTACGGGATCGATGTCCTCACGGCGCGAGTAGACTGCGATCTTGGTGCGGTAGCCGGGTTCCCGGACGATCTTGAACACCTCGACGCTCTTGTCGTAGATCTCGGGGACCTCGAGCTCGAGGATCTTGCGTACGAACTCGGGGTGCGAGCGGGAGAGGATGATCTGGGGTCCGCCCATGCGGCCCTTCTCGACCTCTACTATATAGGCCTTGATGCGGTCGCCCATGTGGTAGGCTTCGCGGGGCGACTGGTACTTCTTCGGAAAGATGCCTTCGACCTTGCCGAGATCCACGAAGATATTGCCGTTCCGCTCGCGCTGATAATAACCAATTATGATTTCTCCGACCTTCGACTTGTACTCGGCGTACTGCGTGTCGCGGGAAATCTCGCGGAGCGAGGTGCGGGTGGTCTGCTTGGCCAGCATGACGGACTGCAGGTCGAATTCCTTGGGATCCACAGGCAGCTCGAGCACATCGCCGACCTCGGCCTCCTCGTAGATCTCCTTGGCCTCCGAGAGCTCGATCTCCAGCACCGGATCGTCGAGCTCCTCGACGATGGTCTTCTTGGCGAAGATGTCCACGCCCTCGTAGTCGTCGCGGAAGCGCACTACCGCGTTCTCGTTGGTACCGTACTTCTTCTTGTAGGCTGCGAGGAGGGCATCCTCGAGCGTCTTCAGGATAAGATCCTCAGAGATACCCTTTTCGTTGATCAGCTGGCGGATCGCCTCTGCCATTTCCGAAGCCATGGCTTATTCCCCCCCCCGCGCTCTGGGCGTATCGCCCTCGCGTGTCGAATCCAGTTTCGCCTTGGTAATCCCGGCCAGGGGAATGGCGATCGTTTCCCCGCCTTTCTCGATGCGGACCAGGCCGTCCCCGAGGCCCAGGAGGCGGCCGCTCTGCCACTCCGTCTCGTCCCCGGGAAGATAGCGGATACCTTGACCCGCAAAAACCTCATACTCGTGCGCTGAACGGAATACCCTGTCGATGCCGGGGCTCGAGACTTCTATAAAAGGTTCGATGATCTGGAAACCTGTTTCAAGCCGGGAAGCAATGAGCTTGTGGGCCTTGGTACACTCGGCGGTGCCGGTTCCTGTCGAGGAATATATGACCGCGTGCACCTGGACATCTCCCCGATGCCGTCCCACCGTGAACTCGAGAAGGTCAATCCTGAGCTCGGCCAGCGCCGCCTCGATGTCCTTCCGGATCGCTTCCTGTTCCTGCATGTACTCCGGCCACTCCGTCCTGAACAATCCTCGTGGAGCGCGGCCGCCCTGGCCGCCCGATCCCCATCGATCCTGTCTGCTTCCGCACCCTGACACCCAGGATTGCGGCGAAGCAATAAAAAAAGAGCCGCCCCGCGACTCTCTTCCTGCTTCCCGAGGAGAATCCTGTAATGTTTCGATAGCCCACAATACCGGCAATCGCCATCAGATGTCAAGCTGAGGGGGCCTGGGGTCCTTGGGCACCCTCAATCAGCGGCAATTGCGACAAAGGCGACCTTCTCGCTGCCAGCTCCCCTGAGCGCGATCGAGCAGGCGCCAGCCGTCGCGCCGCTGGTATACACGTCGTCGAGTACCAAGGCCAGACGGGGTGCCCTGCGCCGCGGGGCGAGGTGATAGGCGCGGAGCGCATTTTCCCTTCGGGCCTCGAGGCCGAGCTTTTTCTGCTCCAGCGAGCTGCCTCGTTGGAGCACCCTGGCTACCTCGAAACCGCGACGCTCGAGGACCCTCGCGATGAGCTCAACGTGATCCCAGCCCTGCTTCCGGAGGCGCTCTATCCTGGGTGGGACAGGCACCAGGATGCAGTCGGGCCAGCGCGCCCTGATGACTGGTTCCAGGGCATCGGCGAAGTAGGTGGCCAGACCGGGTCTTCCACCGAGTTTGTAGGCAGCCAAGGCTACGCCTGCGGGACCCCTGTAGTCAAAAAGGGGGTAGGCCTCGTCCCAGTCCGGGGCCTTCATGCGGCAACGAAGGCAGGTGCCCGCTTCGGAGACAAGGGGGCGGCCACAGCGTTCGCAGCGCGGTTCCGGGAGGAGCTGGATCGCAGAGGTACAGGCCCCACAGAGAAGGGGGGCCGTGGCTTGCAGACCACGCGGCAGTCCACAGACCACGCAGGGAAGGGGCGCGAGGATTTCAAGGAAGCCGGAAAGCAGGGTGGGCAGGCTGAGCTTCATGCCTACAGTACGCAGGTAGCCCCCTCCGGGAATTCAGTTTTTCAGAAGGGATTTCTTGAATTTCGACAGGCGGTTGAGGGCTTCGAGGGGAGTGAGGCGATCGATATCGATGGAAGCCAGCTCGGCCAGCACGAGCTCGCCGGGATCGAAAAGCTCAGGCGTCGTTGCAGGACGCGGGGGCATCGCGCGGCTCGGATCACCCGGGCCCTGGCCAGGCGTGGCAAGGCCCTTCCGGAGGCCCTCCTCCCGGGCCTCGAGTTCGCTGCGGAAGGTAGCTGCGCGCGCTAGGACCTCGGCCGGGATGCCTGCAAGCCTGGCGACATGCAGGCCATAGG
>JBAXTA010000362.1:0-4191 GCA_037130415.1 Spirochaetota bacterium | reverse complement strand
TGTCTTCAAGCTGCACGTCGCCTCGGCATTCGTGATCATCGCCCTCCTGCCCTTCACCAAACTGGTCCACCTCCTCTACGTCCCCCTGCGTTTCATAAAGGATCCACCGATCCTCTATCGCTGGAGGTCCAGGCGATGACCGATCATTCTACAACGAACAAGGTAGGACAGCTCCATGCTTGAAATAGCCACGGCAAAATCCCACAAGGCCCTCTTCCTGAACACCCTGGCCTTCACCGTCTGTTTCGGTGTCTGGATGTTCAACGGCGTGATGGTGACCTTCCTGGTGGACAACCAGGTCTTCGATTGGGGCCCCGTGCAGATCGGCTGGCTCCTGGGCATTCCCGTACTCACAGGTTCCCTTTTCCGGCTCCCGGCCGGGATGCTGACGGACAAGTTCGGCGGCAAACCTGTCTTCACGATCCTCCTTTTCCTCTGCGCCATTCCGATGTTTCTCCTGTCCAGGGCGGACAGCTTCCTGGCCTTCGCCCTCTGCAGTTTCGGCTTCGGGCTTTCCGGTGTCGGATTTTCGATCGGCATAGCCTACAGTTCGGTCTGGTATCCCAAGCACCGGCAGGGGACTGCCCTCGGCATCTTCGGCGCGGGCAACGCGGGTTCGGCCCTGACGACCCTCTTCGCCCCGACCATCCTGGAAAAGCTGACCGCAGGTGGCGTCAACCTGGATGAGTGGCGCAAGCTGCCGGTCTATTATTCCCTGGTGCTGATCGCGATGGGCCTGATCTTCCTTGTCTTCAGCGAGAACAGGAAGCCAGCGAGTTCGGGCAGGTCCTTCAGGCAGATGCTGGCGCCCCTCAGGAATGCGCGGGTCTGGCGCTTTGGCCTCTACTACTTCCTCGTCTTCGGCTGCTTTGTGGCCTTCTCGCAGTGGCTCGTTCCCTATTTTGTCAGCGTCTACTACCTGCCGCTGGTCACCGCCGGCCTCTTTGCCTCCATGTTCAGCCTCCCCTCGGGCCTGATCCGCGCCTTCGGCGGCTGGCTTTCCGACCTCTTCGGGGGGAGGAGGATCATGTACTGGGTCCTCTGCACATCGACCCTGATCAGCCTTTTCGTGATCTTCCCGAAGATGGACATCTACTCGCCCGGGCCCGGCATCATGGCCGGCCGCGGCGGTGTCGTGAGGGAAGTGGGTCCATCTTCGATCGTGGTCGGCGAAAAAACCTATCAATTAAACGCAAAACCCCCGACGCTCGAGTCCTACGACGACCGCCTCGTCGTCCTTCCGACCAAACAGGCCTGGCAGGAGCCGGTGGTGACCGTGGGGCAGCAGGTGAAGAAGAAGGAACTCCTTGCCAAGGGAGTCACCCGTATCTTCTTCCAGGCCAATGTCTGGATCTTCGCCGTCCTCGTCCTTGTCCTTGGGTCCGCCTGGGGCATAGGCAAGGCGGCGGTCTACCGCCTGATCCCCGACTACTTCCCCGAGGAGGTAGGTGTAGTTGGCGGCATGGTGGGGGTGATCGGCGGCCTCGGCGGTTTTGTCTGCCCCATCATCTTCGGCTATCTCCTCGAGGGCACCGGCCTCTGGACGAGTGCCTGGATGTTCATGTTTGTCCTTTACCTGGCCTGTCTCGGACTCTTCCACTTCGTGGTGACGAGGATGACGCGCGAGCAGCTCGGCGGCCAGGCGAGGAAGATGGAAGACCCGGGCAGCAGGCCCGCGTGATGGTATCTACTAATACTAATACTGAAGGCACGGATGGCAAAGGAGGCAGGAAATGGCATCTCGCGTACTGACTGAATGGAATCCGCAGGACAAGACCTTTTGGGCCGACAAGGGCAGGAGGGTCGCCGGGCGCAACCTGTGGATATCCGTTCCTGCCCTCCTCCTTGCCTTTTCCATCTGGCAGGTCTGGTCCATGGTGGTCGTCAAGCTTCCCGACATCGGATTCAAGTTCAGCCCGGCCCAGCTATTCTGGCTGACTGCCCTCCCGGGCCTGGCGGGCGCGACCCTGCGCATCTTCTATTCCTTCATGGTACCGATCTTCGGTGGGCGCCGATGGACGGCGATCTCGACCGCCTCCCTCCTCATTCCCGCAATCGGGATCGGCCTGGCTGTGCAAAATCCCGCCACGAACTTCGGGACGATGCTGACCCTTGCCCTCCTCTGCGGTTTCGGCGGCGGCAACTTCTCATCGAGCATGTCCAACATCAGCTTCTTCTATCCCAAGGAACAGAAGGGGACTGCCCTCGGCCTCAATGCCGGCCTCGGCAACCTCGGTGTCTCGGTGATGCAGTTCCTCGTTCCCCTCGTCATAACCCTTGGCGTCTTCGGGTCACTGGGTGGGGGATCCCAGACCTGGTCCAAGGGCGGGGTGACCAAGGAACTCTGGCTGCAGAATGCGGGCTTCATCTGGGTACCCTTCATAGCAATTGCCGCGATCGTTGCCTGGTTCGGGATGAATGACCTGGCCTCGGCCAAGGCTTCCTTCACCGACCAGGCAGTCATTTTCAAGCGCAAGCACAATTGGCTGATGTGCTGGCTCTACCTTGGAACCTTCGGTTCCTTCATCGGCTTTTCAGCAGGCTTCGCACTCCTCACCAAAAAGCTCTTTCCCGGCATCGACCCGATCGCCTACGCCTTTCTTGGACCTCTCGTCGGTGCCATTGCCCGCCCCATCGGTGGATGGATCTCAGACAGGGCCGGCGGTGCCCGCGTGACCTTCTGGTCCTTCGTTGGCATGGTCCTCTCTGTCCTCGGCGTTGTGGCCTTCCTTCCCCACGGCGGTCAGGGTGGAAATTTCCCCGGTTTCCTCAGCCTGTTTCTCGTCCTTTTCACGCTGACAGGCATCGGCAACGCCTCGACCTTCCGTATGATTCCCATCATCTACCTGACCGAGCACCAGCGTGCGGCTGCCGGCCGCAGCGACGAGAAGATCACAGTCGATGCCGGCAAGGAATCTGCAGCAGCCCTTGGCTTCGCCGGGGCCCTCGGAGCCTATGGCGGGTTCTTCATCCCCATGAGCTTTGGCGCTTCGATCACCGCTACTGGAGGGGCCGATGTCGCCCTCTACGGCTTCATCGCCTTCTATCTCAGCTGCATCGCCATAACCTGGTGGTTCTACTCACGCAAGAATGCCGAAGTGCCCTGCTGATTCCTTTCAATTGCTTCCTTCGGAGGGGGTTGTCGGAGGGCTGGTCCGGGAACCTCCAGTGTCAGCGAGGCGCTTGGCTGCCCTCTCCAGGTCCTCCGGCGTGTTGACATTGAAAAAGGCCAGCCCCTCTCGGTCGAGTTCAGCCAATTCCCCGGGCAGCACGTACCTTGCCTGGATCTCCGGAAAGTAGGCATAGGCGCAGCAGTCACCGCTGTCGAGCAGGGCCTTTATCGGACCAAGACAGCGCTTCGAGTAGAGGGCGAAGAGGGGTTCGTAACCCCGGGCCGCGAGGGGCACCACTGCGTCGAAGCCATCCTTGAGCGAGCAAAGGTGATGGAGGATCGCCGGGCTCGGGAAGGGGAGGTCGCAGGAGGCGACGAAGACATGCTCCGTCCCGGCTGCCGCGAGCCCCGTATAGATTCCTCCGAGCGGGCTGCCCGGATAGAGGTCCGACACGATCGGCAGGCCAT
Source organism: Spirochaetota bacterium (assembly GCA_037130415.1). Taxonomy (GTDB): domain Bacteria; phylum Spirochaetota; class Spirochaetia; order Treponematales; family Rectinemataceae; genus CAIJMU01. The sequence goes on along the minus strand of JBAXTA010000362.1, from coordinate 611 downwards.
AGCCTGCGAAGCGTTGCCCCTGGTCACCGGCCAGGAGCGTCCGATCGAAGCATGCAGAGAAGAGCTCGATGACCCTCTCGATAAGGGGCTGGCCAGCGATTTCCAGCAGCGCCTTGTCAACTCCCATGCGTCGGCTCTTGCCACCGACCAGGATGAGACCCGTTATGCCACGTTCCTGTTTTCCCGGCATGGCCCACACCTAATTCAGGGTAGTTGCGATGATTGCATCAGGGGCATCCGCCGGGGGCTTCGCCAGGGGAGCCTTTCCGGCAGGCCAATAGTAGACACTCGAGCAGCAGCTCCTGCAGAGCTTCCTTCCCTCGATGGCGAGCTCCCTCTCGTTGATGATCTCCTCGCCGCAGTCCTCGCAGTTCACGCGCACGCCGGGCCTGCTGACCAGCTTTTCGACCGGTGTGCGGAGGCAGACTTCGTGGATTGACAGGAGATCATCGTCGGGCATGGCCTGGTAGGCCTTGAGCTGGGCGAAGTAGCGGCGCGGTTCGCCCTCGGCAAAGGCGTAGGCCTTCTGCCGAACATCAAGCTGGGGCGCGATCCTGACTGACAGCCCGGTGTTCCTGTCTATGAAGGTAGCCGCGATCTTGCCATAGTCT
>JBAXTA010000361.1:0-4210 GCA_037130415.1 Spirochaetota bacterium | reverse complement strand
GGTGGCGGCACGGGTGGCGGAGGCTTCAGTGGAGATATGTCCATGGATGATACCGGCACCGGTCTGGGAGATATGACCGCTCCGAAAGACCTTGAAACCGTCCGTATGGAGAAAATCATCAAGCTCCTCCAGAAAAAGAAGGAACTACTGGGTGAACTCGAATCTTTGCATGAAGTTAGAAAGAATGATTTCGAACTTTTCTCCCACCTGACCAACAAAGACTACATGGGGTTTGATAAGATTCAGCTTCTTCCCCCCGAAAACGTCGAAATTAAAAAGGGCTCGACCTTCGGATCGGAACCCACCATCTACTACAAGCCGCCTGAAGATTCTAAACAGGCCTATATCGACAATCCTGAAACCCCAGACGATGTGCGTGATGCACTCACTCAGGACGGTATCATCCCTCTCAACGATAATCCGTTCAAAGGGTCGTACGCTATTCACTTCGCTCGTAAGAAGGCCCCGTTTGAGGATCATGGACGCTCTGTCCTCCAGTCCTGTATGCGTACCATTATCTACCGTGAGAAGCTCCGTCAGGTGCAGACCACCTTGGCCAGTCGCAACATGACCCCCAAGACCTTAGTCGTAGCCCCTGGCATCCCAGCGGGTGAAATGATGGCTCTGCGTGGTCACATTGACGAAGCGAAGAGCGATCCGGATTACACGGTGGTCGTGAACTACGAATGTACGTGGAATGAGATCGGCTCTGAGGGCCGTCTACTCAGCCTTGAGTCTGAGTGGAGTCACACTTCCAATGATTTGGCCATCGGCTTGGGCTTCAGCCCTGACATTCTAAACGGTGAGGGCCTATATAGCAACACCCGCACTCAGTTGGAAATCCTATCCACCACTTACTTGCAATTCCGGGATCTCATCAGCCACATCGTTCAAGAGCAAATTTTCAAGCCTATCGCCATGAAAAAGGGCTTCTACGAGATCGATATCTATGGTCGCCCTCGCTGGCTCTACCCTTCCATTAGCTTTGGTCGTATGGCTTTGCGTAACTCAGGCGAGACTTATCAGATGCTATTTGATCTGTACCAGAAGGGCTCTGTGCCGGTTGAGGTTCTGCTCGAACTCATGGACATCGATCCTGAGATCTGCCGCAAGAAGCTTGAAGAGGATCTGTTCACCGTTAATGATTCCAAGTTCAACGCCTTCCTTGAGCAATTATACGGCAACATCGCCAGCACCGAACAATTCATTAAATCCACCGATCTGTTTGATCGTGTGAAGAAGACACTAGGTCTAAAGGAAAAGGAGATAGAGGATGCAGAGCTTGAAGGCTCTGGCGAGGGTATCCGATGATTACGTCATTAGGAGCCTCATGGACTATCGCTGACCTAACTGGTAACAGCCAGTTCATCTACACCTCTTCATACATCTATATCGTAACCAACTCTCTGAACGATGGAACTTTCAAGCTTCTTCGTTCAGAGGATTTGGGTGCCTCCTTTCAAGCTGTTGCCTTCGGTACTCTAGCGAGTGGCAGTACACAATTTGATCCAGTAATTGCGTTTAATGCTAATAGTGGAGTTCTCCATATAGTGGGGAGTTGCACAATTGACGGGTCCGAAAATTTACTGAAATTCAGACACAATATCGCTGATGACAATACTGTAAACCCAGTTGAACTTATCCCCATTACCATACTTGAGGGTAGAAAAATTCACTCCGGTTACGACATGGTTGTGCAATGGGATGGGAAGGTGCGGGTGGCGGTGAGTGTTACTGACTCGACTGGCCATGCACTAATTTGCTTAAAATTGAGTTCCACAGATATTGTGACCGCTAGGGAGTTGTTAACAGAAGTAAGTGATATAAGAACTGGTGCAGTCTATGGCGGCATTTCCATGCTATGTTTCGACATTTTAGATGAAGATGGCATTACACCAATTGGCTCTACAGTTGAGGTTTATTACACAGCACACCAAAAGCGAGTAACCTTCGGTAGTGTACTACAAGAGATTCGGGTCACATGGCTTAGCACTCAAGATCCATGGTGGAGGCCGGAAGTAACCCTCGATAGTCTTTATAGCTCTTATGCAGATGATAGCCTCACCGTTATGAGGGTTGGCAATTACAGAGTACTTTGCCAATTGTACTATACTCAAGTTAGAGGCCGGGTGTTTTCCACTCTTCGGCTAGGAAGTGTGGATAGTACGGGAACTGGGGATTGGCACTGGGCTGACTATGCCGGAACTACAACTCAGTCTTACACCTCCCCTATGTTCTCCCTAGACGAGTTCAACTCACTCCGTTTAGCCTTTCTTATTGGGGATATTAACGCTAATCAGTCAGACAAGATGTTAAGGGTGGCTGACCTGAATCTTGACACCCTTCAGTTCACTCTACGAAATGGGAACCTTAATAGGGCCTACTTCCGTTGGATCAGAGGATCCAAGAGTCCGGTCACCGTTGATGCCAAGTGGGCTATTGTGGGAGAGCGTTCGATTCTAACGGGTGGAGCCATCACTGAGTATGCCCCCTTCTACGCCTCTGAACTGAACTTACCGCCAGTTGTTACGATAGTTCCGTCTTCTTCAATTATACAACGAGAGGTGACTTTCACCCTGGATGCCTCTGCTGTTCGTGATCCAGATTCTGACATACTGGGATATACTTGGTATATAAGTGACCCAACCGGTCTGGCAGAACTTAGAACCGTGTTAGGTCATCCAGAAAGAATAGATGTATGGGTTCCAAAAGCAATCGGGCCAGGAGAGCAAGAAGTCTTGGTCACGGTTGAGGTTCAGGACTACACACTAGCCGGAACTCCTATTAACTCTCCAGTTTCCGCTACTTCAACATTGACTGTTCCGGTCAACGCCCCCCCTCAAATAGTTTGGACGCAGAATCCCATTGCTGTCACCAGAAATAGCAGTATAGTAATTGCCCCGACCATAGCAGATGATGAGCTTGATAGTCTAACTTACTCTTGGGAACAGACAGGAGGACAGGATCTAGAGATACTCAGTGGACTCAACCTGTCTTATCTCGTAATTAAAACACATGGTGTCATGGTTTTGGGTGACTCTGTCTATTTTACCATAACGGTATCAGATGGAATTAACCTGCCAGTTTCTAGCACCGTACAGATCAACATTGCATCTATCAATACCTACGGCCTAGACGATAAGTTTCTAAGCAGATCCCTGTATCACAATACTCATGATGTTTCTTCAATCGTCAGCCGGAATAACAAGGATGCCCTATCCGTGTGGGCCGCACCAGTTATAGGTGCAATCTCCACTAATTTTTTCAAAACTCGTATCAGCAACAACGTAAATTCTGGGTACCAGAGAATGGCTTATATTTCCCCCCGATCTGTAGTCATGTGGGGATCTGAAGCTGAGCCCTATTATTACTACCGCAAGGTTTTTCTACCAAATAACGATATGGGGACCATTGTTGACGCTCTTCAGACTGAAACCGATGACGTTCTAGTTTTAACAGACACATATCGACTCCTTAGATATTCTGGTCAAGTCTTGGGTCCAGAGGAAAATACCTCAGATTATTGGCAGAATGCTCTTGAAATTAGCCCCTACCTGGGTACCGGAATAGTCAAGTGGTTCGTAGTATCCAAATCGACTAATGGGAATCGGATTTTGGCCTTTGTTACTAGCGGAGGTCTTCTTCTAATCCAGATTAACGAATTGAACTTCACCCTCATGGGAGAACTGCTTCTTACCTCTGATGGCGGTAATCTGTATGGTGGGGATGACGTTCTGTTTGTTCGCCTTCTAGGCGTAGAATCTCTGCACAAGGGCAAAGTTCTGATTGGGTCTGTTACTTCTACTGGGTCCGCTGAATACTTCGAAACCATATACGATTTGGGGAAACGTGCGGTCACTAACGCTTGGGATAGACTCAATCGAATTAATCGGGAAGTCTATACCGGAGAGCTTTTTGATCCCCTGGTAACTGAGTATTCTGGGAATCTCCAGGCCCCGGTTTTGAGTATCACTACCCTAGATAGCACCACGGCCAATCTGACTTGGGAGCAAGTCCGTACTGATCTCACTGGTGGGTACGTAGTTTACGTAGAGACTTCCAGCGGGATTCCTGGGACCATTGCAATGGCCCCGCCTATTATCGACGTTTTCAAAGTGATGGGAGGTTCAGGCAGTGTTAATTACGGATCTACTCCCAACGCCTCTTGGCCTGAAATTACTAAGGACATTACTGGCAAGATCGGCAAACT
>JBAXTA010000360.1:0-4214 GCA_037130415.1 Spirochaetota bacterium | reverse complement strand
GGGTCTCCTCGCGGCGGCCGCGGACGCGGCGCGCTACCTTCGCGGTTTCGAGGACGCATTGCCCAACCATATTGCTGCCGAGAAATCGGTGGTTGCCGCAATTGTGACGATCGATGGAGGCCGTTTCCTCAAGCCAGACCCGGCCAGCATAGACCTCTGCCTGTCCCTCAACGCTGGCCTGCAGCTCATTGCCCTGGGAAAGGCGGAGGGCAAGGATGATGTTCTTGCCTCGGGACAGGCACTCGTGGAAAGCGCCCTCGCCCTGTCCAGCCCGGATGGCTACCTGCCGGAGACCCTTGCTGTGGTGGGCTCTTCCCTCCAGAAGCGTGTGGGTGACATCGCGCCGGAATCGATCTATCCACTGCTCGCTGACAATTCCTACTATCCCCATGAGGTTTCCTTCGCCCGGGATGTCGCGCCAGGGATCTGGGCCTGGACCTGCGCTCCGGTGCTAACTGTCGAGGCAGGCAACAATCGCCGCGTCTTCTCCGCGTCTTTCCCTGTCGGCCTTTCGCATTACCTCGCCATCTATGGCGTCCCGAATTTCGAGACAATCAAGCTCTATGGGATCAAATACAGCCCCGACTCGCAGTTCGAGAGCTACAATGTCTCGGGCTATGTCCACAAGGCGCCAGCCGCGGCCCTCTTCCTCAAGATGCGCCACAAGGCCGAGGTCGAAAAGATCGAGCTGGACTTCTGAGCTACCGCCGGACTCGCTCCGTCATTGACACCCCCCTCCGCTCTCCTATTTACTGAAGTCCCATGAAGAAGCTTATTTTCGTCACAGGCGGAGTATGTTCCAGCCTCGGCAAGGGCATAGCGGCCTCGTCGATAGGCGCACTCATGGAGGCCCGGGGCCTGAGCGTCCGCATGGTCAAGATCGATCCTTACCTCAACGTCGATGCGGGGACGATGAGTCCCTACCAGCATGGCGAGGTATACGTTACGGACGACGGTGCCGAGACCGATCTCGACCTTGGAAACTATGGGCGCTTCACTAATTCGCCCCTGTCCAGGGCCAATTCGATCACCACTGGCCAAGTCTATCAGGCAGTGATCAACAAGGAACGCGAGGGGCGTTTCCTCGGGCGCACGGTGCAGGTCATCCCCCATGTCACGGACGAGATAAAGGCGCGCATCCTCGCGGTGGGCAAGGACCCTGACGTTGATATCACCATCATCGAGATCGGGGGGACGGTAGGCGACATGGAGTCGATACCCTTCCTCGAGGCTGCCCGGCAGCTCCTCCATGAATTCGGCAGGCAGAATGCGATTTCGATCCATGTGACGCTGGTACCCGCAGTTACAGGGGGCGAACTCAAGACCAAGCCCACCCAGCACGCGGTCAAGGAACTGCAGGAAGTCGGCATCCAGCCAGATGCCCTGATCCTGCGGGCTTCGGGGCACCTCGACGAGGGAACGCGTCGCAAGATTGCAGGCTTTACCAACGTCGAGTTCGAGGGCGTTGTCTCCGGCTATGACGTGTCGCACACGATCTATCAGGTGCCACAGATCTACCACGAGCAGGGCCTGGACTCCTTTATCCTCAAGAAGATGAACATCGAGAGCCGCCATGCGGACCTCCGCCCCTGGAAGGAAGTGGTGCGCAAGGTCGTCGAGCCAAAACGCCATGTAAAAGTCGGCGTGGTTGGTAAATACATGGAACTTACCGATAGCTACAAGTCTGTGTGGGAAGCCCTGTATCACGGGGGCATCGCCAACGATACGGGAGTCGAGATCATCAAGATCGACTCGGGCAGGTTCGAGGCTGCGTCGGGCTCCACGACAGATCCCGACAGCTCTGACATCGACAACATACTTGGTGCAGTGGACGGCATCCTCGTGCCGGGAGGCTTTGGCGAGCGCGGTATCGAGGGGATGGTGCGCGCGGCGCGCTGGGCGCGTGAGCACGGGAAGCCCTATTTCGGCATCTGCCTCGGCATGCAGATCATGGTGATCGAGCATGCGCGCACCGTGCTTGGCTGGGCAAAGGCCCATTCCACGGAGTTCGACCCTGACACAGCCTGCCCCGTTGTGGGTCTCCTTGAGGATCAGGTGGATGTCCGGAATTATGGCGGCACGATGCGCCTGGGCAAAAGCGAATCGGTCCTGAAGGAAGGGTCCCTTATCCGCGAGGTCTACGGCGCCGAACGTATATGGGAAAGGCACCGCCATAGATATGAGCTCAACAATGCCTACCGCGCGGACTTCGAGAGCAGCGGCCTCGGCATCTCGGGTCTCACCCCCGACGGGGGGCTTGTCGAGTCCTGCGAGTGGCCTGGCCATCCCTGGGGCCTCGGCGTGCAGTTCCATCCCGAATTCAAGTCGAGGCCGACCCAGGCCTCTCCCATCTTCAAGGGCTTTATCGGAGCCTGCGTCGCGGCCGAGGGTGGCAGGTCCACTGTCGGCGGAACGGAAGCCAAGCCGGGCCCCATCGATCCACGCGAACCCAGAGTGAAGGCCAAGGCCGGGGAGGGGCATGCGCACCGAGCCTAGGGAACGGATGCTCAGAGTACTCACATTTCTGGCGGCCCTCGGGCTGCTGGCAGCTTCCTGCTCCTTCGACTATGGCGACGAGCTTGCCCAGGCCCAGTCCGCCGAGGAGCAGCCCACTGCGGTGTTTACCGATTTCACGCATCGGGTAGTCGACCGCGACAAGCTCGTGCTCGAGATCCACGCCGCGCGGGCTTCGACCTATTCCACCGGCCATCGCACGGAGCTGAAGTCGGTGCGCTTCGCCCAGTACGGGGATGCGGGTGCGCTGGCGGCTACGGGGAAGGCCGATGCCGCCACGGTATACACCGACAGCGAGAATGCGGAGTTCCGCGGCCATGTTCTCCTTGAATCGACCGGCGAGCAAGCCGTGCTCGAGGCCGAGGAACTTACCTGGGTCTCGGACAAGAAAACCATTTCGGGCGGGCTCGAGCGTATCGTGTCCGTCACGCGGCAGGACGGCGCCTGGGTGCGCGGTGCCGGCTTCAGCGCCGACATGAGGCGGCGGACATTCTCCTTCCAGGAATCCACGAGCGGACAGTTCGTGAATCCCGACAAGGAGCCGGGCTCGCCATGAGTCCCCGCGCCTTTTCATTGCTGATTGCGATATTCATGGTTGCCCGTTTCATTGCCGCTGAATCCTTTACCTTCTCTGCCGATTCCGTGAAAAGCGTGCTGGCCAAGGGCAAGGAGAAGACGAGCCTGTTGGGCAAGGCCCGCGTGAAAAGCGACACGATCAACATCACTGCAGACGCCATCGAGATCTCGGGTTCAGGCTCCTCGACCCTGGTCTGCAAGGGCAATGTCGAGGCCGACGACCAGAAGAACGGGATACACCTGTCAGCCCCCTCCCTCACCTATGACCGCGACCACTCCATCGCCCTCCTCGAGGGGCCGTCGGTGCTCGAGGACTCGAAGAACAAGGTCGTGATGAAGGCCAACTGGATCCAGGATGACGGTGACAAGGGCATCACGGTCGCGCAGGTGAATGTCCGGATACTCAAGGATGGTCTTGCCTGTCGCTCCGAGTACGTCGTCTACCGGCGTGCGAACCATCTACTGGAGCTTTCCGGGGCGCCGCGCGTTGTCCGGAATGGAGACGAGTACCGGGCTACGCGGATGGTTGTCAACACGGAAACCGAGGAGATCATCCTGGAAGGCGCTGTCGCCGGTTCTGTCCATTCCGAGGACAACAAGCCCAAGACCGCCCCTGGAGGCTCGGGAGATGCTGGCCCCAAGGCCGGCGCTTTGGCCCCAGGTCCTGTAGTCCCGGGCGCTGCCTCGCCGGCAGGAATCCCAGGTCCCGGCAAGCCGTCTGGCCCTCCGCCCGGAACCAGCGCCGGCACCGTTCCAATCAAGCCCACGGGGAAGCCGCGACGCGTGCGGAGCCCTGCGTGCTGAATGCGCCTGAATGGGTCCCTGGAGTCCATTACGAGGGTCTGCCCGAAGTCCCTGAACCGGAACGGCGCTGGGGTGGCCTCGAGGGGCCGGCTCCGACGCTGCGGCATCACCTTGACGTGCGGGGCCTCCGCAAGACCTACGGCCGAAAGGTCGCTGTCGCCGATGTCTCCTTTTCGATGCGCGTAGGTCAGGTGACCGGCCTCCTCGGTCCCAACGGCGCTGGCAAGACGACCGTGTTCTACATGATCGTAGGTTTCATCCGGCCGACAGCCGGCCATGTCTCCATCGATGGCCACGAAATTTCCCGCTTCCCGATGTAC
>JBAXTA010000036.1:0-20492 GCA_037130415.1 Spirochaetota bacterium | reverse complement strand
GGTCCTTGCCGCCCTCCGCGTCCAGGCGGAAGTCGCAGCTCCCCGCCTCGAAGGATCCCAGGCAGGTTATGCGCTCCATACCCGGCATCGAAGACAGGAGCCGCGAAGTGTCCTCCTCATTCGCCGCCACACGGACGACCACCGATCCCGAGCCGGCCTCTGTTCCGGCAATGCCATCCATTGCCCTGTCCGCAACGATCCTGCCTCCGGCGATGATGAGGACGCGCTTGCAGACCATGCTCACCTCGGGGAGGATATGCGAGGAAAGGATGATGGTGCGGTCCTTTCCGAGCTTGGCTATCAGGTCGCGGATCTCGGTGATCTGAAGAGGATCGAGGCCGACGGTCGGCTCGTCGAGGATGAGGATGTCGGGTTTCGCGATCAGGGCCTGCGCCAGTCCGACGCGCTGCCTGTATCCCTTGGAGAGATTGCGTATCACCCGTTTGCGGACCTCCACGAGGGAGCTGAGTTCCAGGGCCTCGTCCCTCGCCTGCCGCCGCTGCCCTGCAGGCAGCTTCCTGAGCTCGGCCACGAAGGCGAGATACTCGTCCACCGTGAGCTCGTTGTAGAGAGGCGGCTGCTCAGGCAGGTAGCCGATCCTCTGCTTCGTCTCCATGGGATGTTCGAGTACGTCGAGGCCGTCGATCAGCACCCTTCCACGTGTCGCGGAGCTGTAGCCGGCGATGATGTTCATCGTCGTCGTCTTGCCTGCGCCGTTCGGTCCCAGAAAGCCGACGATCTCGCCCTTCGAGATGGAAAAGGAAATATCTTCCAAGGCAGTTCGCCCGCCGTAACGCTTGCCCAGCCCCTCTACCTTGATCAAGGATCGCCTCCCGCCTGCGCGCGATCGTATCCCCTTTCCACTGAAAATAAAATGCTCAGATCGACGGGGCTCATCCTATTACGAAGATCCCCGCCACGGCGAGGGCGATGCCAAGGATCTTCATGGCGGAAAGCTTCTCATGCAGGAAGACAAAGGAAAGTACCGCGGTAAACAGGAAGCTGAGCGATGCGATGGGTATCACGACCGACACCTCTCCTCCCGAAAGGGCGGTGAGTACGCAGAACATGCTGACGAGCATCAGTACCGCGCAGGAAGCGCTCGCGATGAGGAGCTTCCTCGAAGGCACAAAGGAACCGCGATCCTTTCCGATCCAGAGCACCGATATGATGCAGACCACCACGTAGCGGTACATGATGAGGTGGAGGATCGAGACGCCGGCGTTCAAAGCGATCTTGTTCGAGGTGTTGAGCACCGAGGCACACACGCAGGCCAGGACCGCAAGGACAACGCTCCTCGTTCCAAGCGGGATCCCCTTCAGCGATGCCGCCGCGCGGGCATCAGCCCTGCTGCCGACGAAAAAGATAAGGATGGCCGCCAGGCTCAGGCCGAGGCCAGCCAGCTTGGTCGCGGTAAAGGCCTCCCCGAGGAAGAGGGCTGCCGCCCCAGTGCTCAGGACGAAATTGAGCCGGAACACGGTGACGGAGGTCGAGGCGTCACCGCTGGCAAGGCTTTTCAGCGCGAGCGTGTAGGTGGTCATGGCGAGAACGCCGAGGGGGATAGCCCAGGGCAGGGTTGGAAGATGGAGGAGGGGCTTCCCCTGGACAAGGAGGATGACGAGACTGAGAAGGGCGATGATCGCGGCCTTGATTCCGTAGAAAAGCCTGGTCGTGGATCCTCCCTCGTCTACGGCTGCCACCTTGAAAATCGTGTCCTTTCCCGCATTGGCGAGCATGGCTATAACCGCCAGAAGCTTTTCCATGCTCAAGGCATCCGGGCCGGGAAGCGAATGCCCCCCCTGCATCCGGTACAGGCAGGAGGCCTGTCATGCTGCCTTGATGCGGCACCGACTTCAAGCTGAATCATGCTAGTAAACTACCACAATTGTTCGATTCGCGCAATAGATAGGGAATTTAGCTACCCTTTATGACGCTTTCGATCAACTACTCATTCATTTTGCTTGACATCGACAATGCCCCATGCCTCTATGCTAGGATGGCAGGCGTGAAGTCAGTAGAGCGTGGGTATCTTGGCCTCGATCTAGGTACCAGCAATATCAAGGCTCAGGTCATCGCGGAGGATGGCCGGGTGCTGTCCTCAGCTTCTGCTTCCGTTGGAATCAGCTACGGCGCAGACGGGGCCGTCGAACAGGATTTCAAGGATATCTGGAGTGGGACTCAGGCAGCGGTGGGAAAGGCAGCCAGCTCTGCTGGCGCAGAGGTCATGGCCATGGGCATCTCGAGCCAGGGGGGCGCCATGCAGGTGCTCGACCACCGGGGATGTTCCTTCGGGCCTGTGATCGGCTGGCAGGATTCGCGTGGTGCAGCCTGGGATCTGGAGATGACCGAGCGGCTTGGCCGGGATTGGTACGTCAAGCACATCGGTGTCGCACGAAGCCTGCTCACCGGAGGGCAGATCCTCCGGCTCCGCGGGCAGGGCGGCCTCCCCCCGGACTTCAGGCTGGGCTGGGTCGGCGACCTCATCGTAGAAAGATTCTGCGGACAGCGGGCCCACGATCAAACCAGTCTTTCAAACACAGGCCTCCTCAATCCGGCAGAGGGCAGGGAGGACGAGGAACTTCTCGGCCTCCTGGGCTTACGGCGCGAGCAGTTGCCGGAACTTATCCCAGCTACCCATGCTGCAGGCAGGCTCCTCCCCGGGATTGCCGTGGATCTTGGCCTCCCGCCAGGTATAGCAGTAGGTCCGGCGGTGCACGATCAGTATGCGGCTACGATCGGCTGTGGAACCACGCGCCGGGGAGACACGATGCTCGGTGCCGGTACAGCCTGGGTTCTTATAGCGCTGGCTGACAGCCTGGACCCACCTGTCGGTGGAATAGCCCTGGTGACACCCCATCCCGTGCCCGGCCTCTTCGGGCAGATGCTCTCGATGGTCAACGGCGGAGCCTGCATCAGCTGGGCCTCGAAGCTCTTCGGCCGCCCCTCCATGAGCGTCCGGGAAACCGACGAACTCATGGCCCTGGTGCCCCCAGGCAGCGAGGGACTCCGCTTCCGTCCCCTCCTCTCCGACCTCGGGGCGGCGGGACTGCCTCCTGGAACTGCCGGCAGGCTCGATGGACTCCGCCTCGGACATACCCAGGCCCATGTCCTCCGCTCACTCATGGAGGGGCTTGCCTGCGAGATGGGCCGCTATCTGGGCATGATGGCCAAAGGAGGGATCGACGCAAGCAGGCTCGTGATGTGCGGAAAGGCAGCGACGAGCGCTATCACGCCGGGCATCATAGCTGATACTACCGGCATCCCTGTCGATTGCATTTCCCTCGCGGAAACAAGTTCACTCGGCGCAGCGATGCTCGCCCGCGCCCTCGTTGAACCAGGACTCTCCCTCGTCTCGATCTCGGACTCGATGCTGCCCCCCTCCAGCAGGATCGAGCCGGGGCCGGGGAGGGCCTAGGCCACAGCGCGGATGGAAGAATACCTGCTTACATGCAAGGAGCTTTGCCCATGATCCTGTACACGCATGAGCGCAGCTTCGGCTGCCGTATCAGGGAATACCTCTACCGCGGCCTTAGGACCGTGACGATGGAGAACGAACTCCTTCGCGTGAGTTTCCTGGCGGACAAGGGATCCGACATCTTCGAATTCATCTACAAACCGAAGGACATCGACTTCCTCTGGCACTCGCCCTGGGGCGTCCGCAATCCGGCACACTATGTCGCCACCTCGCATACCCCAGGCAGCGCCTTCCTGGATTTCTATGAGGGCGGATGGCAGGACTGCTTCCCGACAGGGGGAAATCCCTGCGAGTATCAGGGCCAGAGCTTCGGCGCCCATGGTGAGCTTCCGACCCTGCCCTGGGACTACTCGATCCTCGAAGACTCACCCGAGCTCATCAAGCTCCGCTTTCGTGTGAGAACCTGCCGCACACCCTTTTTCGTTGAAAAGGAAGTCTCCCTCAAGCGGGGGATCCCCACCCTCTTCATCAGCGAAAGAATCACGAACGAGGGCCGGATCGACCTTCCCGTCATGTGGGGACAGCATCCGGCCCTCGGAGCGCCCTTTATCGAGGCGGGATGCAGGATCGATCTCCCGGCGGCGCGGATCCAGTGCAGCCAGCTCAGTCCGGTAACGCGCTTCGCAGAGGGATCCTCCGACTGGCCCCACGCGGTCGGCAGAACCGGGGAAAGCCTGGACCTTCGGGAAGTTCCCGGCATCGAGGCGGATACGACCGATACCTTGAAGCTTACCAATCTGGTGGAGGGCTGGTACGCCGTTCGCAACGAGGGCCTCGGCCTCGGTTTCGGCATGAGCTGGCCCCTCGAGGTCTTTCCGGCCCTCTGGTTCTGGCAGGCCTACGGAGGAGCCTATACCGCCCCTTGGTACGGCAGGACTTACCTGATCGCCCTCGAACCCTTTTCGACAGCCCAGCTGACCGTGGCAGACGCAATCAGGGACGGCAGCGCCCGTCTCATCCGGGCGGGGGAAACGCTGGAGGCATCCTATGTCGCGGTGGGCTTTGAAGGCACTTCTCCAGTCTCATCCATTGCGCCCGATGGCCAGGTCATACGCGGCGTGTAGGGCAGGGAAACCAGCGACACTCAGCCCTTGACCGACCCTACCATGAGCCCCCGGATGAAAACCCTTTGAAGGAACAGGAAAAGCAGCAGTATGGGGATGGAGCAGAGAACGGTTCCCGCAAACAGGAGATCCCAGCGGTTGAAGCGCAGGGATGCAAATGAATAGAGCCGCCTGACCAGGGGATCGTACCTTTCATTGGTAAAGGTGACCAGGGGAATGAGAAGGTCGTTCCAGATGCCTGTTCCCCTCAGGATAAGGATGGTCGAGGTGACGATCTTCATCAGGGGCAGGTAGACGCGGAGGAGGGTCTGGCCCATGCCACAGCCATCGACGATGGCAGCCTCGCAGAGCTCCCTCGGGACAGCGCGCATGAAACCCGTGTAAAGGAACACCGTGAAGGGCATGCTCACCGCCGCGAAGACAAAGCTGGTTCCGAAATAGTTGTTCATGAGTTTTGTGGCACTCAGTATCTGGATGATGGAGATCATGATGACCTGGAAGGGCACGGAGATGAGGAGGATCAGGATGACGTAGAGCGTCTTGAGGAGCTTGTTGTTCACGATGGCGATCGCGAAACCGGCCATGGACCCTGAAACTATGAGTATGCTGCAGCTGATGACCACCAGAATGACTGAATTGAGCAGGGCCTTCGGAAAGGCAAGGAGCCTCCAGACATTCGCCATGTTGGCCGTAGTGAAATAATCAAGGCTGAATGCCATGGGATGGAGGTTGATCGCCGCGTCGGTCTTGAAGGCGTTGATGAAGACGTAGTAGAGGGGAATGAGGATGATCGTAGCAACTACGATGAGTATGACATGTCCGCCGATGTGCATGTTCTGGATGCGACGGCTCTTTTGGCCCATCATGACGAGTGGTCCTCCCGCTTGATCAGGATCTTGAGCTCGAAATAGGCCAGGACCACCGCGATCAGGGACATGATCACCGCCACAGCCAGGGCCTTCCCCTCCTGATAGGTATCGTAGACATAGCGTATCACGAGAAGGGCCAAGGTTGTCCCGTGGTAGCCGGGCCCCCCGCCTGCGGATATGGCCGTCGGCAGGTCGTAGGCTCCCAGGACACCCATGGTGCTCAGCACGACGTTGATGGTGATGGCAGGCGCCAGCATCGGGAGCGTGACAAAGCGGAATTTCTGGATGCCGTTCGCGCCTTCGAGCGTCGCCACCTCATAGTACTCCGGGGAGATCGCCATCACTCCGGCGTAATAGATGATGGTGTAGTAGCCGGTCGCGAACCAGACGATCACGAGGCTGATGACCGGGATGATCAGCGCCTGCTCCCCCAGCCAGTTCTGGGCGAGACTCTCGAGCCCAAAGCTGCGCAGGGTCGAATTGACGAGTCCCCTGTTGTAGTTCAGGATCAGCCGCCATACAAAGCCGACGACAATCGGCGCCAGCAGGCAGGGGAAATACAGGAGGGCCTTCACGAAATTGCCGAAGCGCGCGCCCACGTCCACGATGAGGATCGCCAGGAAGATCGCCGCCACGTTCAGGACCACCACGTAGATCAAGAGGAGCCTGAAGGTATTGCCCAGCACGAGCCAGAACGAGGCATCAGTCACCAGCGACTGGAAATTCTGCAGTCCGATGAAGCGGTAGGGTACGCCAAAACCCTTGTAATTGGTAAAGGCGAGGAAGACATTGAGGAAGACCGGCACAACTATGAACAAAGTAACGAAGAACAGGGCGGGCAGCATGAAGAGAAAGCCCTGTGTCGCCCATCGGTCGGTGAAGGTCGAATAGATCCTCAGTTCCTTCTTTCGCATCCCCCGTCCCCCCGCTCCCCGATTTTGCCAATGCCCGGACAACACGCGCGTGCGGAGGTTTCCCTCCGCACGCGCCTATGAGAAGAAATCCTTACTTGGTGGCGAACCAGTCGTTCTGCGCCTTGGTGATGAGGGGAATGACCGCCTCAGGAGTCTTGTCGATGTAAATGGACTGGGCCAGGGTGGTCGATTCCGTCGCAGCGGGCGTGGGCAGGAGCCGTCCCCAGAGGTCGACGAACTTCGGATATTTGTTGAGTTCCACCATCGCCGTCCCGAGCTTCCCGTTGAGGACGTTCCCCTTCGTCGACTTGAAGGGAGACACCGATCCGCGGGGGTTCTGGTAGATGTTGAAGTTGTCGTAGAACATGAAATCAAGAAGGAGCTTTCCAAGCTTCTCGTTGCCGTTCTTGCCGACAGCCCAACCGGTCTCGGAGGCGTTGACGACGACGAGCTCCTTGCCCTTGTTGTTCCAGGGGGGCAGGAAGAGGCCAGTCTGGAACTTGCTCTTATCGATGAGATAAGCAGCCTGCCAGGTTCCGGCGAAAAGCATCGCAGCGTCACCGGCGTTGAAAAGATCCTGGCCAGCGGCGTAGTCGGTGGAGGTAAATCCCTTCATCAGATATCCCTTCTTGTTCAGGATATCCATCTTCTGGTAGGTCTCGAGCCAGCCGGGATTCTTCGAGAAATCATACTTGGTGGTGTCCATGTTCTTCACGACACCAGGCTCGTTGGGATAGACATAGTTCGCCAGTCCCCAGCTCAAGGGACCGTTGGAAAGCATGTTGGGGAATCCGCCGTACCAAACCAGAGGAGCGATACCGACCTTCTTCAGCTTCTCGCAGGCAGCCAGGAATTCGTCCCAGTTCTTCGGCGGAGCAGCAATGCCGGCCTTCTTGAAGTAGTCCATGTTGTAGTAGATGAGGGTGGTGGCGATGCCGCCGGAAATGCCGTATTTGACCTTGTTGTAGGTCCAGGAGGCCTGCATCGCGGGCACCATCTCTGCCCAGGCCTTGGTGTCGCCGATGTCGGCGATCTTTCCCGCGTCCACCTGGCCGTGCGAGAAGGGATCGAGCTCGAAGGAGAACACGTCCGGGATATTTCCGGAAGCGAACCTGGGCTGCAGGTTCTCCGTAAGGTTCTGCCCGGTCATCATCTGCGAGTTGAGCGTGATGTTCGGATACTTTGCCTTGAACGCATCCACCCAATTGACCACAATATCCGGATTGTCGGGCAGCCAGGCAAAAATGGACAAGTCACCCTTGAGCGCCGCATCAGCCGCACTCGGCGCGGCAAATGCCGAAATGCCGACTGAAAGAACTAGCAAAAGCACCAAGATTCGTTTCATAGGCCCTTCTCCTTTTCCGCAAAGCATGTCGTCGGGAACCTACATTCCCGAAAGTGGTACTTCTGAACACTAGCAGTCACCCTTGGTTCTGTCAAGAAAAAAGACTAGTTTTGATTGAAGTAATCAATATTCTGGCGTATTATTGCAGGGCCGCTGATCGGTCTACCGATTGCCTCGTGGAACCCTGGAGGAAAACTTTGAGCCCGTACTCACCCCGCGAAGAGCTTTTGCGTGCATTCCGGCAGGAGCCTATCGGCCACATCCCCGTTTCGCCCTTCATCCATGTCAACCACGTCAAGGAGTTCTTCGGGACTCACGAGGTGGACTGGGTCGCACGGACCCCGGAGGTCTACGCAGCCTACGGCTTTGACCTCATCCATCGCAACTGCACACCTGCACTCGACTCCCTCGGTCCGAATGGAGGGGATTGGCAGATAGAGACCACGAAAACCATGGATGGGCGCAATACAAGCACTCAGACGCGCATACGCACGCCGGGAGGGACGATCGAATGCCGCGAAGCGCTCAATTGGACCTGCGAGTACGACGCCGAGTCTGCCTTCCTTGAGTTTCCGATCAAGTCGCCAGCCGACCTTGAGCTTTTCGAGTCCTTCCAGCCGCCCATGGGGAGTGCAGCTGTCGAAGACATCAGAAAGGCCAGGATCGCAGTCGGGGACGAGGGGGTTGTGGCACCCTGGATCCAGGGCGCCTTCAACCTCCTGGCCCTCTACTATCGCAAGCTCGACTACCTCCTGATGGATGCCTTGCTTGAACCGGAATTCTACGACCGCATGATGAGCCACTTTCTGAAACGCTATATGGTCTTTGTCCAGCAGCTGATCGACGCGGGGGCCGATGTGCTCTGCTATGCAGGGAATGTCGCGAATGGGAAAATGGTAGGCGCGGAATTTTTCCAGAGCCACGTCTGGCCCTACGAGAAGCGCTTCATAGACTGGATCCAGGCTCAGGGTATCCCCGTCCTCTACCACAACTGCGGCTATGCCAGGGGACTCCTGTCCCTCTACCCGGGCCTGGGCCTACGGGCCTACGAATCGCTCACGCCCGCCCCCTATGGCGACACGGTTCTCGAGGAGGCGGTCCAGACCTTCGGAAAGGGCACAACCCTCTTGGGAGGCATCGACCAGCTGGACCTCCTCCGCAAGGGCAGCGCAATGGAGATCGACGCGACGACAAAGCGGGTGCTCGACACGGTCCGGGGTCGCTGCCACTTCATCCTCGGAACCACCGACTACTTCAACGAGGACACGCCGAGGGATAAGATCCTGGCATTTTCAGAGGCGGGACGGAAATACGGGAAGCTCTAGGATTGCTGCCTGGTGTCTCCGCCTAGGGCAGCTGCTTGGCCCTGCGCACCGCGCGCAGCAGCGCCATTCCATTATCGTGGAAGATCCCGTTGCGATCGCTGTCGCTGATGCCGGTCAACTCGGCCGCCCAGCGGAGTGCCAGCACGATCTCCCAGGTCATGTAACCAGCCTTGAAGTCGTCACCGGAGACACGGTAGGCGCTCAGCGGATAGCCCGGCGCCACCACATCTACCCAGTGGTCCCTGACCTGGACGCGCCTGCCGCGCATGGCAGCAACCGGGAAGTCGGTGGCGAAGAGGAGGCGCCCCGGACCGATCTCGTTCAGGATTATCTGGAACACCACTGGATCCATGACCATCGAGCTGTCCATCCAGACATTGGAAAGACCGCGAAGGCAGCCGATGGCCATTTTCATCTCGGAGGGCATGTAGCAGCGGCCGCAGTGCGCGAGGACAATCTGGGCCTCGGGACATTCGCCAGCCAGCCAGCGCAGCCCGGCCTGGATCTCCGGGTCCGCCAGGCGTCCCCGCCGAGGCACGTGGAGGAGGATCACGAGCCGGCGCTCGTTGGCGAGCGAGAGCTCAACCGCTCCGAACATCTCCTCGATGCGCTTGTCCCCGTAGTTGTCGCCGTACCAGTTCAGGAAGACCTTGAAACCGTAGAAGCCACCGGAAGCCAGGGCCTCTTCGTAGCGTTCCCGGGATATCCCGAGGTCGGGCCCGGCCACCACCAGCGGCCAGAGCCCGCCATGCTCCCGTGCCGCAGCGGCGACATAAGCGGTATCCTTTTCCCAGTCCGCCGCCGGAGTCGGATAGCCGAAACAGACAGCCTCGTAGGCGCGGTCAGGGAAGCAGGCGCGCCCGTCGGCAAGCAGCTGCCCGGGGGGATAGAACTCGTTGGTGACCATGTACTGGCTACCCTTTTTGTCCGTATCCCAGGGTGTTTCCTTCCAGTTTTCGGACGACCAGATATGGGTATGGAAATCGAGCACGGTGGGGGGAAGGATCGGGGCTATCTCGGCCTTGTACCAGGCCTCGTCATCGGAGGCTGAGTGCGCCGCGCTCATCTGCCTGATCCATCCACGATCGTCACCGTCCATCCGCTCCATCGCCCGAAGGCCGCGATGGCCTCGGCCCGGTCGCCGAGCACCAGGGCACTGTGGTGGGTTCCACCCAGGCGCGAGTAGGCTTCGAGGAATCGGGCCACTCCTCCTGGCGGCCTCACCCAGGCGCGCACCGTGTCGCGCATGGGGGGATCGAGGCGGCCATCTTCAGCCAGGACCTCGACCGGAGCGACGATGAGGGAAAAGCTATCCTGTGGCCCGGGAACCAGGTTGACAAAGACTGCCGTGCCCGGCTGTACGGCGCAGGTCAGGAGGGCAGGGTCCCGGGCTCCCCCACCGAAGAAGGGCTTGGAGATCATGCGCGGCGTATCACCGGCCACCGAGGGGCTGATCTCGCCCATGTGCGACAGGAAGAGGCTATCGCCTTCCCAGTCGGGGCAGAAGATCTCGGTGAAGGTGGTCTGTCCGAAGGCGCGCGCCAGGGCCCCGACCATGGAGGCGGTAAGGACATCGCCTTCGCCGCCATAGCCGATGCCGCGGGCCATGGCCTTCGAAATTTCGAGGAAGGGCATGGTGTCCGAGGGGCGGTCCCTCCGGTCGAAGGCCAGGAAATTCACGCTGAAGCCGCCGTAGCCGCCCTCTTCGAGGATCCTGCGGAGGCCGAGGCCGACGCGCACGGAACGGAGATGGACTTCCTCGGGAAGCTCGCAGGCAAAACGCAGGCGGTCGGCGGCGACCTCCTCGGCCACGGCGGCTTCGCTCACAGAGAGGATCGCCTTGTCGAGCTCATCAAGGCTGATCTGCTTTGTCTGGACGCCCAGCTTTGCCACCATGACTGATTCCGGGACAGAGAAGTCGCCCATCCCGGCGAAGGTCTCGCCGACGCGGAGCACCCTGCTGCCGCGCAGGTCGCGGGCAGCGCGCGCAGCCCTCACCAGGTCGGCCGCCCGGTCCAGTACCCGGGGGTCGCCATCGTGGCCGGCCACGATTTCGAAGGATCTCCCGCGGCGGCGGAGCAGCGAGGCGAAGTCCATTACCCCGTGGATGCCGTGGTTGTACATGATTCGGTCGGCTTTGACGCTGGTTCCGAAGTCTGCATCCATGGTGGAGTCGAGGATCACGATCGGAAGCTTCGTGCCGGCAAAAGCTTCGATGGCTTCGAGGGAGGGGGAATAGGCCAGGTGGAGGGTGACAAGCGCATCGACGCCGGCCTTCTCGAACTTCTGGATCGCCTCGGCAAATTCACTGGCGACGCGGCAGATCTCCACCGTCTCGACCTTGATCCCGCGCGAGGCAAAGCCACCTTCGATGCGCCGGAGGTAGGCATCGAAGCCTGCCCTGCTGCCGCGGTCGAGGTCGTCATAGAGCTTGAGATAGAAGGGCAGCAACCCGATGGTAGCGATTTGATTGGACATCATTGGCTCTCTCCTTGTCGTCGTATTGTAGGACCTTTCACTGGCGCGCCGGCACAGGACAGCCTCGCCTCCGCGCCCTGTCTTTATTTCCGTCCCGCGCTGCGCGCCCGATCCACTACAAAACGCGCAGCCTCCGGAGTGTCGAGGACAGCCGCAATGAAAAGGCGCGATGTATCGAGGGCGCCGCAGAGGGCGTCGATCTCCGCCCCGAAGTCGGCTTTCCCACCGTGGGCCCCACCGTAAAAGAGTTGCACGGACTTGCCCGCATCCTGGATCCGCTTGAGAAGGGGAAGCCAGTTCGAGGGGAGGGGTGCGCCGGCACCCTGTATCCACTGGATGCAGTCGATCTTCCCGATCTCGAGGAGCCGGGGAAGGTGCTGGAGGGCTCCCGGTCCGTCGAGGTGATAGATGATGTGGTCGACATGCCCACAGCATTCGACCGTATCCTCGAGGATGAACTCGTCGAACATCCCAGGACCAACGAGGCAGGAGAAGTCGTTCTGACCGAGGCAGACAAAGCGGCCGGCGCTCCAGCCGAGGGTCCAATTGGTACTACCCTGCCCGCCCGGCTCCATGACCCCCGAGACCTGGTCGACGATCTCCTTCCAGAGCTGCGTCATCTGCCCCATCCGGTCCTTGACCAGCTCGGGATGGTCGACGAGGTCCAGCATCAGGACCTGGGAGCCCCGGATGGCGGCCAACCCGTCGATCCCGCTGTGGAGGTCCGGATAGCAGGTGACCCATCGCCCCCTCCCGCGCTCCACCGAGGCGCGGAGTATCTCGAGGTAGAGCTTCCACCAGCGGTTGCCCGGATCGATGGAAAGCTTCGGATGGTCGGACCAGTCCTCCACGAAGGGCTTGACCCAGGAGGTGTCGTCACGGGGCGCGAAGGTGATGTCCGCACCGAGCCAGGCAGCGAACTGGTCGGGGCCGAGCCAGGGATTGTGCGTGGGCAAGGCATCCCCCGCATAAACTGTATGGGCAATGCTGTGCTCCGCCTTGGCCATGACGTAGCCGACATCCGTCCATTCCTCGGCTTCGACTGCGGGAGCCCTGGGTAGGTGCCCGGGAAGACCGTCCGGTGCCGTCGCCCAGACCAGGGGTCCTTCCTTGAGTTCGCCCTTCCAGAAAGCCTCGTTCCGCTCAAGGATGGCAGGCAGCAATGCCTTGTCTACGTAGGGAGTTTCCACTCAGCCGCCCTTCCGGATCAGATTCTGTCGCCGGTAGCGGTGGCGGAGACAGCAGCAGTAGGCATGAAGGCCCTTCCATAGAGCTCCAGGCCGACCCGGTCTATCAGGGCCCGCGCGGTACCGTGGAAAACAGCTTCGATGTCACTCTTCCCGAGCCCCAGCCTCGCCGCTGCCCGCTTGAAGGCCCGCAGCTCCTCGTACATGAAGAAGGTCATGTCCCGGCTTTCAGCCTCGGCGACTTCGCGCATGTTCGGGTCCTTCGAAACATCCCCATACATGCCCTTGGGCACAAGGTTGACGTATCTGCCCTTCTCGCAGATCCGGCGCATGCGCATCCTGAGTATGGGTAGGTCGGAGCCGAAGAGGACCCTATTGGGACCGATTGCGTCGAGGACCCGGTACATTGCCTCGTCGAGGGTGTTGGCCGAAAAATCCATCACGAGTTTCCTGGTCCTGCGAAGCAGTTCAAAGGCCTTCCCGAAATCCTCGGGACAGTAGGCTCGCCCGATATGGGCGTAGATCACATTGAGGTCGGGGTAGCGTTCTTCGATCTCCAGCATCTGGGCCAGGTTGACCGGGTCGCCCAGGCGACCGTCCCGCGGAACATGGAGCATGAGGATCATCTTCCGGGAATTGAGCAGCTCAAGCTGGTGGTGGGGAATGAAATCGAAGATCCGGATTTCCTTCTCCGGCAGATACGCCGGGGAAAGGTTCAGGTACACCTTGATGCCCAGGTGACGGCCTCGGAGGATCCTCCAGAGCAGGTCCTCTGCGCTCCATTCCGGAAAGGCGTAGAGGAGGGAGGGGACGCCGTAACGAGCGGTACATTCGGCGACATAGTGATTCTGTTCCTCGGCATCGTCGCCCCTCTTGAGGCTGCTGAAAATAAGCGGCGTTACTTCCTTTCCGGGAAACATGAGACGGTAGGTTTCAAGGAGTCCCTCGATGGGACTCTCGGCAGCGACCAAGGCAGGCCAGGTCACCGCGCGCTTGACCTTCTCCTCTTCCTTGGCGGCGAATTTGTCGAGCCAAACATGTGTGTGGATGTCGACCATCCGACTGGGAAGGAAGTCGCGCAGCTCCTGCTCGTAGACCCTCGTGTCGATCTCGGTGACAGGGAAAAGGGACGGCATGGCAAGCTCCTTTGGAACTCCGCAGCATCTTAGCTAAGATGCGACTGCGGCAAGGGGATTTTAGGGCAAGGGGAGCAAAACTGTCAACATCTTTTGAAAAACTTCGCTTTTCGAGCAATATAATGACCGTATCGGGCATTTTGTCTTGCCAATTCAAGAAGACAGGGGCCATACTGCTGTCGAATGCCAACAGTCTTTGGTTTTCGGCGAACTCTTGTCGGCTCTGCGCCCCTCCTCGCCCCTATTTGCGCAGCCATGGGCCTGCGCGATCGGTGTTTTGCGAAAACCCTGGCCTGCACGGCCTCAACAAAGGCGGATCCGGGATGATCCGCCCCGCTTCTGCAGCCAGAAGACCGCGCAGTGCCCTCGTTGCCTTCGCCGCGATGGCTTCTGTGTATTTCTTCTCCTATATCCAAAGGACGGCGATACCGGGCACGATCTTCGACGAGCTGCAGGTTGATTTCGGCCTCGCGGCGACCAGCATTGCTGCCATCGGCGCACTTTTCACCTGGATCTACGGCGGCATGCAGGTCTTCGTCGGCATCCTGGTTGACGGATGGGGTGGGCGAAGGAACCTGATAGGAGGCGGCCTCGCGATGGTCGCAGGCTCCCTCCTCTTTCCCCTCGCCCATTCCCTCCCCCTCCTCCTGGCTGCCCGTGCCCTCACCGGTCTCGGAGCGAGTTTCATCTACCTCGCCATCGTCAAGGAAATCCATCTCCACTTCTCAGTGGAACAGTTCCCCATGGCCCTCGGATCCCTTCTCGCAGTCGGCTACTGCGGTGGAGTCGCTGCGACCCTGCCCTTCGAGCGCACTGTGGCGGCCCTCGGGTGGAGGCAGGCCCTCATCCTTGTCGCGGTCCTCAGTATCGCATCCCTCGCCGCAGCCGTCTTTCTTTCGGCTCCCTCGCAGGGCAGGAAGAGGAGTCGGACTGCGCCCTCCTTCACCTCCCTCGGCCTCGTCCTTGCGAACCGATCCTGCTGGCCATCCTACGCTTCTTCCCTCATTAGTTTCCCCATCTACTTCGTGATCCTCACCATCCTCGGCAAGAAATTCCTCCAGGATCGGGCTGGCCTCGGTTCAGCAGCCGCAGCAGCTGTCCTCCTCGCGATGACGGTCATGAGCGCCTTGAGCGTCACCCTCGGCGGCCTCCTTCCCAGGATGGTCGGAGGTCGGAACAAGCCTGGCATCATGGCCGGGTCCGCAACCATTGTCGTCGGAATAGCCCTCCTCCTTGCGGGAGCCCTCCTCGATGCAGGTACAGCCATCTACCTGGCGGGCTATGTCCTCCTTGCAATCGCCATTGGCATTTCTGGTCCCTCGAGCCAGGCGACAGTTAGGGACCTGAACCGTCCTGAGTTGCTCGCCTCCGGCATTTCTGTCATGAACGCGCTCGCCTACCTCGGTTGCGGATCGATCGCCCAAGTCTGCGGGATGATTCTCGACGGTTTCCATCCTTCAGCGCGTACCGGTAAGGACATCCTCGTCTATCCGCAGTCTGCCTATGTCGCGCTTTTCTGCTTTCTCCTCGTAATTGCCGTTCTGAATTTCGGATTCACTGCCGTCATCCCCGAGACTGGGGGACGGAATGACCCCACAAGGCCCGTTTCATGAAAGCCCCGTCAGTCAGCCTGCCTTCCTGGAGTTACGGTGGGCATTTTTCCTGTGGACTCTTTCCCTCCATGCCATATATACAGGAGCAAGGATGAACCGGTGAAAATAAACAAAGACTCAAAGCGTGTCGTCCTCCAGGCCCTCGAGGAACGGGGCAAGCTCAATGTCCTCGAGGTGGCCGGTATGATCGGCGTATCCGAAGCCACGGCTCGCCGGCTTTTTGTCAGGCTCGAGGATGAGGGGCTGGTGATCCGCACCTTCGGCGGCGTCCAGCCCAGGCGCTCCGAGAATTCAGGATACTCCTTCAGCAACTCGGCCTCGACGCGCACGAGGGAAAAAACGGTCATCGGTGTGAGAGCCGCCCTCGAAGTACTTCCGGGTGACCACGTATTCCTCGATTCCGGCACAACAGTTCTTGCGATGGCCCAGGCCCTCGCCCGCCGCTTCGAGGAAGAGCAGATCGAGAACGTCAAGGTACTCACCAATTCGCTCATACTTACCGACATCCTCACGCCCTTCTGCAAGGTAGTGCTGGTAGGAGGCGAGATCCGCCCCGAACGCCGCGATGCCTGCGGATTCCTGGCGGAGGAGATGCTGAAACGCCTGCACGTGAAAAAGGCCTTCCTTGGCTGTGACGCGCTCAACCTCGATCGTGGCCTCATGACCACCGACGAGAGGACGGCCAGGATGAACGAGATCGTCATCCACAATGCCGCGAGTGTGTATATCATCGCCGACGCCTCGAAGATCGGCGAAACCTCCTTCATCAGCTACGGGGGACTCGAGCGCGTCGATACCTGCATAACCGATTCAGGAATCTCCCCGGAACTCAGCGAACTCCTGACCGCACGGATACGTCGGCTCCTCGTCGTGGAATAGGGAAGCCCCCCTGGCTGCGTTCAGGCTACAGTTTCGACGCTGTGCCCACGCTGCGATGCCAGCGCCGCTGTCTGGAGGGCGTGGGACAGTCGCGTCTCCTCCGGGGTAAAGCAGCCATACTCGACAGGAAGTCCGCTGAGCTCGGCAACGAAGGCCGCCCACATCTGGAGGATGGCGTCGGAAAAGCCGAACTCGAAGATGCCGCCCGTGATGGTCGGAAAGACGGGCTTGTGGCCGACGACGATGCGCGACCAGGCCTGCTCCTTGCCCCAGGATGTCGTGAATTGGAGGGCATTGGGATCATCGGTGGTGAAGCGGGCTGAGAGGTCCATTCCATAGACCTCATAAAACACCTCATTGGTGGAGGCTGGAGCCATGCGCTTCATCTCGAAGGTGGCGGGAAATTCGACGCCCCTCGCATCGCGCATGCCGCACAGGAGGGTGGCGTTGTCCCAGGTATCACAGGCTGCCATTCCGCCTTTGCCGTCGGGCCTCGTCTCCACGAGCTTCGAGAGCTTGGCGCAGACGTCGACAGGGCGCCAGCCTGCCCTGAAGGCGAGGTGCTCGGTGTGGATGCCCAGGTCGCCCATGCAGCCGTATTCCCCGTTGATACTGGCCATCCGCTTCCAGTTGATGGGCTTGGCCAGGTCCATGTCGCTTGAGTGGCGCATCCCGAAGCGGGCTTCGATGATCCTGCCGAATTTGCCTTCCTCGATCCACTTTGCCAGGATGCGGGCTGCGGGGTAGTAGGGAAACTCGCTCGAACAGCGCGCGAATACTGAAGGATGAAGGGCGAGTTCGGCGAGGATGGCGGTGTTCGCTGCCTGGTCGATGCCGAAGGGCTTTTCCCCGAGGAGATGCTTGCCCGCGCGGATGATATCGATATAGAGGGCTTCGTGGAGGGAGTGGGGTACCGCACAGTAGACCGCCTCGATCTCGGGGACGGCCAGGAGTTCGCGATAATCGGAAAAGCGGTATGCAAGGTCGGGCAGGTGCCGACCAAACCACTCATGATTGGCCGGATTCGTGTCGCAGACGGCGACGATCTGGGGCCTGGGGATGTCTCCCGAGAGGTGGCACCAACGGGCGGCAGCCGAAGCGAACTCCCTGCCCATGAGCCCACAGCCGATGATGCCGAATTTGATCGTAGTTCCCATGATCCTATGCCTCCATCTTCCGGAGCGCCTTGTCCATGTGGTCGACGATCCAGTCGACCTCGGCTTTGCCGAGGGTCACCGGCAGCTTGGTGAGGGCAACCGGGGGGCAATTGGGCTTGTAGGTCTGGGCGCTGATGTCAAAGCCATCGGCCAGCATGAGCTTGCAGAACTCGACAGCCGCAGGCACTTCCTTGAAGCCAATGGAGACAAGGTGGGCCTGCCCTTCGATATTTTCGACCGTCCCGGGATGGCGGGCCGCGACTTCCCGCACCCTCCCCTCGTAATACCTGCCGATCTCATCGAGGTGGGCTCCATTCGCTTCCACAAAGGCCATTGTAACCAGGTAGGCGAGGGAAGCCAGTTCCTCCTGCCCGTTGGTGACGAGGGCGCCGAACTGGTTGAGGGTATCCATCTCCGCCGTGGTCAGGATCCTCGAGGCCGGGTACAGTCCGCCGGAAAAGCCCTTTCCGAGGGCGAGGAAGTCGGGCTTCAGTCCGTAGATGCGCGAGAGGAAGAGGCCAGGATACCACATGCAGGACTGGATCTCGTCGCAGAGTATGGGAGTTCCGCTTTCCCTGCACAGGGCATAGGCGGAGCGGAGATAGTCCTCGGAAAGCCTGATCCCTCCATAGTTCATCATGATGATCTCGTGCAGGAAGCCAGCCGTCTTGAAGGGCGCGACATTATAGCGGCGGATCGCCGCCTCGAAGTCGGCGCTGTCGTTGATGCGCACCTGCTGTACCCGCAGGATCCCGGCTGCGGCCATCTTTTCGTACAGGCCTGGCCAGAGCCCGCGCATGAGCTGGGTATTGAGCGTAGTTCCGTGGTAATTGGCGGTATTTCCGCCGGCATTGTCCGCCATGACCAGGAAGACCGGGACCCTGTCGGCGTAGAGGGGTTCCGCGTAGGTTGGGTCAAGCCGGTAGAAGCGCGCGAGCATCATCTTGAGGGCCGCCTCTGTAGCCAGGCTGCCCGTCTCAAGGTTGATGATCCGGTTGAGCACGCCCGGCTCCCTCGAGGCGAGGACAGCTTCGAGAGCCCTGCCGTCTACCCGGGCCAGGCCGTTGGCTGTCCTGACTATCTCGGTTTCCAGAAGGCGCGTGATGTGCCCGCGGGTATTGTTGTGGGTGGCATTGGGAATGCCCAGGGCCTTTGCGTTCTCGATCAGCCTGTAGCCCGGGAAGGAGTGCCCGAGCGGCGCATGGTAGTGCTCGCTCTTGGTCGCAAGGTAGAGTCGGCCGTCCTCGCCGAGGCGGAAGGGGCCAAGGCTGCCAATGGGCGCTGCTGCGACCGTCGTAGCCTTGGCGAAGGCAAAGGTGGGCGCACCAGGGCTGGAAGCGGCCAGGCCCTTGGCCACAGGCTTTCCTGTCAGAGGCAGGAGGGCGGCAAGCTGCCGCTGGAAATCGGGGGGCCAGAACTCCACCTGCTCGCTGACCAAGGCGCGAGCCTTGGATCCATCCCCACCGTTCAGGGCGACAAAGCCATCGACAACCGCGTCTCCCCATTCGGAGCCACAAAGATCCTCGAGCGAGCGCTGTATTGAAACAAGCATTGGATACTCCTCGCCCGATATCGTATGCTACGAAGCTTCGACGGTCAATATATTTTGACCTATTCGGTCATTTCTATTTCACTTTTTGACCTACTTGGTCGTTATCACGATCGTTTTTGCCAGCCCGCGCCATCGAGCAAGGCTCCGAGGGGTGAAATCCGCTCTCCCCTAGGCAGAGAACATGGAGATAGACAAGACTGAGACGAGCTCATCCTGGATCCAAGGAGACAACCGAAATGACAAGGATGCCTATTGCCCTGTTGCTTCCCCTCGTCCTTCTCGCGGGCTGCGCGACAATAAAGCCGACAGCCACTGTTTCCCCGACCTACAGCTCGATCTCCGCAAACATACTCTCTGCAAGCTGCATCCACTGCCATGGCTTCATGGGCGGCTACAACTTCTCCTCCTATGCCAATACGCTGAAAGCAGTAGATGCCGGGAACCCTGATTCAAGCCCCCTCTACCTATCCCTGAGCAGCGGGAAGATGCCCAAGCTGGGCAGCCATCCCTCCGCCCAGCAGATACAGGCGGTCAGGGAGTGGATCGAAGCCGGCGCACTGGATAACTGACCCAAATACGTTCTTGATCTCTTGGCAAACCCTGTCAGAAGTCGAATCAAGGAATTACACTTCCTTTGAAGACTGTTTTCCCTCCCCATTATTCAGGGGAGGTTGGAACGAATGCCTTCAGAGGAAAGTTGAATGCCAAGCAACCAGAGGAAGACCATCCTCCTCGTAGAAGACGAGTTCCTTCTCGCCATGAACGAGAAAAGCCAGCTTGAGAAGTACGGCTATGTCGTCATCACGGCAATCTCTGGAGAGAAGGCCATCGAGCTCTTGAATGGGTTGGGCCATTTCGACCTCATCCTCATGGACATCAACCTCGGGAAGGGAATGGACGGAACGGAGGCGGCTGAGATAATCCTCAAAGACCACGACATCCCCATAGTCTTCCTCTCATCCCACATGGAACCAGAGATCGTCGAGAAGACGGAGAAGATAACCAATTATGGCTACGTCGTAAAATCGTCTTCCATCACCGTCCTCGATGCCTCGATCAAGATGGCATTCAAGTTGAGTGAAGCCAAAAGGACTCTGAAGATCAGCAACCTCCGGTACGAGAGGGCCCAACAGATAGCCAGAATTGGCAGCTGGGCATATAACCCCATAGATAATACATTCTGGGGAGATGACTCAGGAAAGGCACTTTATGGATTTGATCCAGCGAAAGATGAATTTTCCTCCGAAGAAGTGATGAACTGTGTTGTGGAAAAAGACTACGTAAACAAGGCAATGGTGGACTTGCTTGCGGAAGACAGACCCTACAACATAAAATTCAAGATACTGAAAAGAGGCTCGGGTGAAGAGAGGGTAATCCACTCCATCGCAGTAAAGGAGAAGAACGGGACTGTAATGGGAATATTGAGGGATGTAAGCGAAGAAGATACTATTGAGAAGGAATTGAAGAGAAGCAGTTCCATTCTCAATGCCGTACTTGA
>JBAXTA010000359.1:0-4220 GCA_037130415.1 Spirochaetota bacterium | reverse complement strand
GATGGCAACCATGCTGAACACGCGAAGCAGTGGAATCCTGAAGTTCATGACTCGATCCTCCCGGGCCAAAGCGAAGCCTTTTTTTGCCCGGAATAGTATGATGTCTCCTGCCTGAATGCGAAATGAAGAGAAACCCTCAACCATCATAGGGAAAACCCGGTGCAGGACTGGCTGCCCATATACTGCCACCGGCTCTGCGATCCAGGCGGGCTACTTCCGGAAATCCTGGTCATCAACCGCTCAGGATAGGCATGATTGAAAAACCGGTGCCGCGTATGCCGGCGGCGAGCCCTTGAGGTGATGAACTCCCCGATGGAAAGGCGCGTCAGCAGGTTCGCCCGCAGGGCCACCCTCATAGGGACCGGCTTGTCGCGCATGAAGTATGCGCATATTATCTGAATATCCCGCATGGAGGTCGCCGTGTTACTCTCCTACGATTCCACCGCTCCCAAGAAGGCCACCAACCTCTCCGTCAACAGCGATCTGCTCTCGCAGGCCAAGGATCTTCACCTCAATATCTCCTCCGTTCTCGAGAGCGCCCTGGCCGAGAAAGTCCTCGAGGAGAGGCAAAAGGCCTGGCTGGCGGAAAACCAGGACGCGATCGCCCGCTACAACAAGACGATCTCGGAGGAAGGAGCGTTCAGCGACAAGCTCCGGTCATTCTGATGGCTCAGTTTAGAATACACGCAAATACGAACAGTGATACAAAGGCCGAATTCCCCTTCCTTCTGGATGTCCAGTCGGATCTCCTTTCCGATCTCGAGACGAGGATGGTCATTCCCCTGGCTTCGCACTCCAACCCGAAATACAAATCGATTTCCCAATTGACGCCTTTGATCGAGGTCAAGGGAAAGAAGTACCTTGCCTTGACTCCGCTCATGGCGGGAATTTCGAAGAGGGTACTCGGCCCGGAAGCCGCTGACGCTTCCAAGCTTCGGCACGACCTAATCGGAGCCGTCGATCTTTTGATCACAGGCTTTTAGGATGGGAATCTCCCCGATCGCGATCTCCCCCGCCCAGACTGTCGGGCCGGGAAGGATCCTCAGGCGCGAAATGCAGGCCATCACGGTTGCGACCGCCCGCCTCCTGGCACGAACTTTTCCGTCGAGCCCCGGGTTCTAGCTCAGCCTGGACCGAAACTGCCGGCTCCGCCTCGAGACAGACGGGCCCGGAGATCGCGAAACCGCCAAGGCATAAGCATTGGTTCCCGACGTCCCAAGCAGATTGCCTAATTTCACTGGACTGGTCAGACTGGTCAGTATACACTCGCCAAAGGAGGAAGCGATGGCAGATTCCCCGATATGGCAGTTGCAGGATGCCAAGGCCCGCTTCAGCGAGCTCGTCCAGAAGACCCTCGACGAGGGCCCCCAGATGATCTCCCGCCGCGGGAAGCCATCGGTGGTGATGGTGTCGGATGAGGAGTACGCCCGCCTGACCAACAAGGACGGCGACTTCATATCCTTCCTGCGCTCGACTCCCCGCATCGATCTCGTGATCGAGCGCTCGAAGGAAGGCGGGCGGACCGTCGAGTTATGAAATTCGTCCTGGATACCTGCATCATCTCCGAGGCTGTACGTCCCCGCCCCAATCCCGCCGTCCTCGCCTGGCTTGCCGAGCAGAATGAATCCGATCTCTTACTGTGCAGTCTGACCTTGGGAGAGCTCGGCAAAGGCATAGAAAGACTTAGACGGGGCGGCAAACGCAGCACCCTCGAGAACTGGCTCCTGGATCTCGAACGGCGCTTCGCTTCGAGAGTGCTTCCCATTGATGGAAGTGTCGCGCTCCACTGGGGACATCTGGACGCCCTCCTGGCATCCGGGGGCAGGCCCCTTCCCGTCGTCGATGGCCTTATCGCCGCCTGCGCGATCACGCAAGGCGCTGTCTTGGCGACGAGGAACGTGAAGGATTTCGTGGAAACCGGGGTGGAGCTTTTCAATCCTTGGGATTTGGGGAAGAAATAAAGCCTATCAATGGCTTGGATGGTAAGCGGAAAAAGGCAGCAACTCCACGTACGCGATACCCTGTCCTCACCAAAGACCTCACAATACAGAGGCATTTTTCAGGGGCGATATGGGAGTAGCTGCTCGAAGCGAAGGGCTGGACGCGCTATTGGACGCGCTATTATCAGGCAAGCTTTCCAACGCACGACGCGCCCCGGTGCATGTTACGACAGGAAGGAGGTCGCCATGACCAGATTCATTCTCGGGACCCTGGGATTCATCGTTGTCATCGGTGGATGCATTGTGCTCGAGGGAGGCAATCCCGCCGCTTACCTCATGATCACCCCGGCGATAATCGCCCTCGTGGTGCCCTTTCTGGCGATGCTGGCCGTCTGGCCGGCAAGGGAGTGGATCACCGCCTGGAAGGACGCCTTCACGAACGAGGAGAGTCCGACAGCTGCGGCCTCTTCAGCCCTCTGGAAGTTCGTGGAGAAAGCCACCTACGCTGCGGCCGCCATCGGTACCTTCGCAGGAATCATCCTCGTACTCGCGAAGCTCTGGGAACTGTCCCAACTCGGCAAGCCCCTGGCGGCATGCCTCCTCTGCCTCTTCTACTCCGCCGTCATCGGCCTGGTCTGTCGCATCCTCCGAGCGCGGGTGGAGCGGAGGCGCGGATAGGATGGGAAGCTGGGGAACATAACTGCAACCCTTTGTGCCGGAGTTGAGCCAAATCTGCTATTGATACTATAGTTTAAATAGTATATGCTTCAGATAGAGGGCAGCTTCTGCAAAGCGCCCATCCTTTGGTACAGTGCGAGACATGCGTATTTCTACACGCCTTCAGTTCGGGCTTCGGATCCTCTGTCAGCTGGCCACGGCCAGGAATGCCCGCCCCCTCCAGCTTGGTGAGATAGGTGAGCGCGAGGGCATTTCGGAGAAATATTTAGGTCAGATCATGCTCGGTCTCCGCTCCGGCAAGCTGGTTGATGCGGTCAGGGGTTCGCAGGGGGGCTATTTCCTGGCCCGTCCAGCCGCCTCGATCAGCGTCCTTGATCTCGTTACCAGCCTGGACCGAGAGCTCCTCGAGATGGATGAGGGCAGCGAGGATGGAAGCGCGAGCGGCAGCACCAGGGGAGCTTCCAGCGAGGCCTGGAAGCGGCTGCGGGCAGCGATGGAGGAGAGCCTCGGCACCATCACACTTGAGGAACTCGCAAGGGATGTGGAAGCCCGCCGCGGAACGAGCGACTTCACTATATGAGGGAGGAATTCATGGACGAGGGAAAGCTTGGCTGCAGTCTCGAGACGAGGGTGGTTCACGGTTCACAGGGCTTCGACCCGGTGACAGGAGCGGTGAGCTTTCCCATCTACCAGACGGCGACCTTCCGCCATCCGGGGCTTGGGAAGAGCACGGGTTTCGACTACACGCGACAGGACAATCCTACGCGGAAGGAACTTGAGGAAACGATGGCGATCCTCGAGTCGGGAAAGCGGGGTTTTGCCTTCAGCACGGGGATGGCCTCCATCACCGCCTGCCTCGACCTCCTGTCCTCGGGCGACTATGTCCTGTACTCCGAGGACCTCTACGGCGGTACCTACCGCATCGCCGAGACGACCTGCGCGCGCCACGGCCTGACCTTCAACCTCGTGGACACCCGCTCCCTCGCGGCAGTCGAAGCAGCCTGGAAACCCTCCACGAAGGCCCTTGTCATCGAAAGCCCCTCCAATCCCATGTCGAGGATCAGCGACATCAGCGCCCTGTCGAAGCTCGCCCACGCGCGCGGGGCGATCGTCATAGTTGACAACACCTTCCTCACTCCCCTCCTCCAGCGCCCCCTCGAGCTCGGCGCCGACATCGTCATCCACTCGGGAACCAAATTCCTGGCCGGCCACAACGACACCCTGGCAGGTTTCGCCGTGGTTGCCGACGCCAGCCTCGGGGATCGGCTCTTCGAGATCCAGCGCACGACCGGCGGAGTCCTGGCGCCCTTCGATTCCTGGCTCCTCCTCCGCGGCATCAAGACCCTCGCCATCAGGGTAGAGAAGCAGGAGCGGAACGCTCACGCGATAGCCGCCTGGCTTGCGAAGCGGCCCGAGGTCGCCACGCTGCACTATGCCGGCTCGCCGGACCATCCCCAGCGGACCCTGTCGGAGTCGCAGTCCAGTGGTTTCGGCTCGATGATGGCCTTCAGCCTTCGGGATAAAGAGCTAGTTGGTCCTATCCTTGAGCGTGTGCGCGTGATCACCTACGCGGAGAGCCTCGGCGGTGTGGAGAGCCTCATC
>JBAXTA010000358.1:0-4248 GCA_037130415.1 Spirochaetota bacterium | reverse complement strand
CGTCCGTGCCGGCTGGTTTGTCGCAGAGGATGCTGCTGATCCGGCCTATGGTGATGCCGCCCTCTGGGACAGAGCTGAAGCGAGCGACGAAGGCGATTGGGAATGGTAAAGCGCGGCGAAGTCTATTTGGTCAAGCTCGATCCGAGGGTAGGCACGGAAATTCAAAAGACCCGGCCAGCCTTAGTTGTCTCGCCTGATGACCTCAATGCAAGTCTCAGCCGTGTCATTGTCGCGCCGCTCTCGAGCAAGGGACAGGCTCTTGGATGCCGCCCTAGCCTGGTCTTTGAAGGCAGACCGCTGGCACTGTGGCACCCGGTTTTGCTGGAGCTGTTTGCATAAGAGGTCTGAGAAGAGGGTTCGGCAGGAATTTCTCTCCAGATTTTTCCGGCTCCTTGAACCCGATTTTTTTCCAGCTATTTTTTCCGCCAGACGCAAGCAGACGCCCACCGGGCGAGCGTTCTATCCGCATGGAGGTTCCCCATGCGGATCGGCATCACGCCAACCAACGACTTTGTGTTCAAGATGCTATTCGGGTCTCCCCGATATTCCTTCCTAACGCTGCACTTTCTCAACGACCTCTTGCCGCTTGTGCACCGGCCGCCACGGTCACAATTACCAATCCTTACAGGCTGACGGAACCGGGGGTCTGACCCTGAGGGCTGATCTGCATCATTCGGCGCCACCAGACTCCACCGTGGCGTGAGAGGAGGGAGGCCTGAGCCTCCCTCCTCTCAATGCAATCTCGATTTCTGGATTCAGGTGAGCGGAGACCCAAGAGGTTGCACCATCCAGATTCCATCCAGGGCAAGAAGATGCCCTGGATGGAATGACGGAGCCGGGGGTCTGACCCTGAGGGCTTGTCAAGGACTCGACAGCGTCCCCTTCGACGTCAGCGCGCCGGTCGCGCCGTCCATGTCACAGACATACCAGAGGTCGCCCGTGCCCGCTGGGACATAGTAGGTGGCCAGTATCGAGCTGCCGCGATACACGGTGACCTTCGCTTTCGACAGGCCGAGTCCGGTGGGCTGGATGCTTGGCGAGCTCGTCGTGTAATAGGGATTGTTCCCATCCCAGGTGTCTGATGATCC
This sequence comes from Spirochaetota bacterium, assembly GCA_037130415.1. GTDB lineage: Bacteria > Spirochaetota > Spirochaetia > Treponematales > Rectinemataceae > CAIJMU01. The sequence goes on along the minus strand of JBAXTA010000358.1, from coordinate 3,160 downwards.
TGTCGGGTAGCCGTCAGGTCCGGCCAACCCAGGCTTCGTCCTATACATGTAGGCATCATAGTTGTTCACATAGACCGAGAAGGTACCCGAGGTATAGGCGCTGGGGTGCTGGTACACCGTGATGGTCTCCGGTCCCGAACCTGTCATGCAGTCCTTATCGAAGGTGGCATAGGGCAAGTCGCTCGAGCTTCCGGTGGTAATTGACCAATCAATCTTTGTGAGACCAGAGCTCCCATTCGGAACATACACCCAGAGGTCCATGTCATAGGGCTTAGTATCCCAGGAAAGGACGAAGCGGGTCTCGGTTGCACTGATCGCCTTGGTGACTGTTGTGTTCTGGTTCGGGTTAGTTGTACCCGTGACGCTGACGGTGAAGTAGCCGACTATGTAGCTCGTGTCCGTGTCCGTGGGGACGACCTCGACAGTGTACTGCCCCTGCGAGTGATTGGTCGTGAAGGTGTAAGTCCCGTCACTGCCGATCGTTGCCTGCTCAGAGGCGGCGACCGAGGCTCGGGCGGGCGAAGTCTGGTTGTTGATGCCCGACCGCAGGTACACGATTCCGCCATTCACTGCGGTAGCATCAAAGGCGTTACGGATGGTGCCCGAGATCGTGCCGCTAGCGGAGAAGGAGGTCGGGAACTGTAAAACCGAATCAAGAGAAGTGGTCTTTCCGCTGGTGACGCTCACGGCGATATAGGTGACGTCGTTGTAGCTCGACTTGCTGATCACCACGCTGTAGCCGGAACCGGCGGGAACACTGGAGATGGAATAGTTACCTGAGGAGTCGCTAGTCGCCGTGAAGGTGGAATTGTTGACCTTTACCGTCGCTCCAGAGATCGCGGTCCCTGCGGAGGCATCGCGGACCTGGCCGGTGATGGTACCCGTACCGCTTGCCGCTGAAACCGTGATGGTGACCGTTCCGGTTTTTGCACCATCGAGGCTGGTTGCAGTAATGATTGCAGTTCCAGCGCTGACCGCAGTGACTAGTCCTGTCATCGCGTTGACCGTCGCTACCGAGGTCGATCCCGACACATAGGCCACGCCGGTGAAGCTTGCGCCGCTCGGCGTCGGAGTTATAGAAAGCTGCGTCGTGAATCCCACGGTGAGAGAGCTGGATACAGCACTTACGGAGAGAGACGAAAGCCTGGTAACCGAGACAGTTGCCTTGGTACTCGCTCCATTGCCATTGATGGCTGCAACCTGAAAGCTCGTCCCTGTCGTATTGCCAGTGACATCGTAGGTCGCGGTATTCGCTGCCAGATTGGCAACGAGAGCAGTAGCTGAACCATCAACGTAGACCTCATAAGAGGTTTCGGTTGTCGCGTTATCCGTCCATGTGAGATGCACCGTGTTGGTGGCAACCATTGATGCCTGGAGATTGCTCGGGGCAGTCGGGACTGGTCCTGTTGCGGTAATGCTCCAGGTCGTGGTCCAGTGCCCATCATCGCTCGTTGCTGTGATGGTGGCGGACCCCGCTGTCACTCCAGTAACGAGTCCGCTCGAGCTGACTGTGGCGACTCCGCTTGCGCTCGACAGGTAGCTCAGGCCCTGGAATGTGGCACCGCTCGACGGCGTGTAGCTCACGACGAGCTGGGTCGTGGCACCTGTGGTGATTGAACGAGTCGAAGTGGTCGCCGAGATGCCGGGGGTGGTCAGCCGCGTGATCGTGGTGCTCAGCTGGCTGCTTGCGCCGAATCTATTGAAGGCTTCGACTTTGTAGGTCTTGTTCCCAGATGATCCAGCGATGAGTTTGGTCAGAATATTAGGGCTGAGGTCTGCGCCAACCTGGACGCTTCCGTCATAGACTCTGTAGCCGGCCTCGTTTGCTGCGTTGTCTGTCCACGTCAAGGTAACATCGGAGTTCGAGATCGTCGCCGAAAGCACCGTGGGCGCCGCTGGTACGCTGTCAAGGTCGGCGTCCGCTATGGTTATGACGCTTGTCGTCGCCTGGTTATCGCAAACATAAACGAGCTCGTCGAAGGGCGCCATCGTCGTGCCGCCCTTCACGAGGCGAAGCTTGAGGACATAGGGGTCGGAGATGGCACTCGGCATCGCGCTGACATTGATGCGGGCTGTCCGAAGGTTCGGGGTAACGCTCGTATCGTCGGCGTAGACGATGGACCCTGCGGCGAGCGTGATGTCTTTCCCGTCCGACAGCCTGGAAATAGTCAGGGTTTCTGAGTCAACTGATGCTTTCGTCCACTTGAAGGTTACGTCCAGGCTGCCTGTTCCAAGTTCTGTCGGCGCAAGGCTCAGGGTCTGCGCCGTAGGCGTTGAGCTGCCTGCGATGTCCACTTTGACTGGATTGGTTTTGGCAAGGAGCCTGGTCGGCATCGTCGCAATCGTGCTACCACTGACAACTCCGGCCGTAAGGTAGGCTTCCACCACGAGGTTCCAGGTGCCGATCGGGATGGAACTCACCGGGATGGTAGTTGATGTCGAATAACCCAGGATATCGGTGGCACCTGTCCTCGAAAGGCGCGCAACATAGGCCGCGATAGTAGGGGATGTGGGCAGGATGGTCCGTGCGTCGGTCCCGCTATTGACGGTGACGGAGAGCGTGCCGGTCGCTCCCGACTTCCAGTCCGTTGGCGTACCGCAGGATCCGAGGGCGAGGGCAAGAAGGAGGGTACAGGCGATGGCTGCGGCCACGCCGGGAAGGGTGTTTGTTTTCATCTCAGTACCTCACCTCGAAAGTAACATAGGCATTGTATGCATAATTGCCCGATAGTACCGCCAGCCAGAGCCGGTGCTTCCCGATCAAGAGGAGGGGAGAACTCGCGGAAACTGTTATGGAATTGCTCGTCGATGACTGCGTTGTGCCGTCAAGCTTCCAGAGGTAGGACGAGAAGCCCGTTGGTGCGGTCACCGTCAAGGTCGCCGCTGTTGTGTCTGAAGTGGTATAGATCACAGGGGCGCTCGTGATGGCTGTCCCGCCCTTGCTGAAGCTGATCGTCGGCTGGCTCGGGTTCGCGAAGGACACTGTCGCAGTTAGCGATCCATTTGAACTGGTCGCTGCCGTTCCCTTCACCGTCACCTTGACGATCACCGGCTGGCTCACGACCGGCGCCGTACCCTTGCTGACAGTCCCCGTGAAGGTCACAACGGTGTCCGCGGCAGGCCGGGTGACGATGATGGGTAGACCGGAAGTGTAGCTTCC
>JBAXTA010000357.1:0-4262 GCA_037130415.1 Spirochaetota bacterium | reverse complement strand
CAGTCGCGGAGGGTATTGCCGAGGTTGGTTTCCGCGAGGGTAGCTCCAATTATGCACATCGCCAGGGGGGTGGTTGTGTCTCCCAGGATGCTCATCGCCCGGAACAGGGGGAGGGGCAGGCGGAAGTCGGCGAGGAAGAGGGCAAAGCCCACGACCGAGGAGACACCCGCAGGGTTGACGAAGGACCTCCAGCTGAGTCTGGCTTCATGGGTGGCAGGGCCGGCGGCTGCTGTGGCACCGGAAGGGGCTGGACCCCCGCTGCGGGCACCTCCGGCGATCATGGCCGCCCCGACCGAGAACGCGAGAAGATTGAAGGGAATTATGAAGATCGAGGCCTGGAAGAGCACCGCCTTCCCGAAGAGCGCCTGCTGGACAGGAAAGCCCATGAAGGCCACGTTGGCGAAGACGCCCGCAAAGGCATGGACTCCTCTTGTGGCTCCCTTGGCCCGGATGAGGCTTGCAAAGCCGAAGGCGAGCGGAAAGGATGCCGCATAGATCGCAAAGGAAATCCCAAGGGTGCGGAGGGCCTCCATCCTGAGCTCAGGTGTAAGGGGTTGCTGCATCGAGGCGACGATAAGGCAGGGCAAGACGAAATTGACCAGGAAACGCGAAAGCTTCTTCACGGTTGTCTCGTCGAGGATGGAGGTCTTCCCCGCGGCGAAGCCGGCGGACATCAGGAGGAAGAGGATGAAGGTCTGGATGGTCGAGGCGGGTAGGGTCATCGGTCGTCCTCTGGGCTTGAAAAGCTGTGAACTTTGGAAGAGGCGATTACTTCAAGGGTATTGTGTACAGGAGGCCAGAGCCGAGGATGGCCAGGGGCGCGGCTACACCTGCAAGGGCGTGGACCGGAGTGAGAGCCGACACCAGGTTGTGGTCGCCGCGCTTTAGTGCATCACTTGTGACAAAGCCTAGCACAGCCTCCGTGGTCATGAGGCCGAGGTGGGTGAAAAAGGCCCAGCGATGAAGGTCATTTTTGCCGGTACTCTCGCTCTGCGGGGTGAGCATCCCTATCCCCGTCGCTGCGTTGTAAGCATAGAAAGCGCCGCCCGTGGCAAGGAGTCCGGCGTGGACCCAGCGGAGGTTCTGCTGCTTTGGATCAGCCCAGAGCTTCGCAATCTCAGCCTGCTGCAGGGCGATCTGGGCGGGTGTGGCATTGTCCTCGCTGAAATGGATCTGTTCGCGATAGGCATGGCCTGCGGCAATAAGGTCGACGAGGTGCCAGGTCCCTACGGCTGCAGCCGCGAACAGGAATCCCGAGGCCAGAAAGCCCGAGGTCATGTGCGTCGTGACGCCACCGAAGGAGGGGAGCCCTACGCGTGCCTTTGCGTCGGAAAGGGCGTTGCCGGGAATCTCAGCGCTGGAACCATCGGCGCCTGAGAGAATCCATTCGCGTATCGCGCTAGACTCCTCAGGGGGAAGTTCTGGGCCGCCTTGCGGCATTCGCCCGGAATCTATCATCATCATGAGTGGGCTCGCTCCGGGGTCACCAGGAATGACCCTGCCTGCGATGCCTGCAATCGAGGTGGCCCAGACATGGCAGCTGCCGCAGCGGCTGTCGATGATGTCGGCAACCCTTGCCGCGAGAGGGGGTGGCGCATCCTGGGCTGCGATCGGCGCAAGGGCGGCAAGCGAAAGGACAATGAGCATGGAGAGGAACGATAGGCTGCGGTTTCTCATGGGCGCCTCCGTATGAAGAGTACAGGAGATCGAAGCGGAGCCGCAACCTCGGCAGGACCCTGGCGTCTAATACGCAGAATGAAGGCCGGGCCCGAGGGCTGCGGACGCGGGAGGCTGGCATGCGCCTGAGCGCTTCCGACAAGGGAGAAAGAATGGGTGACATAGCAATTGGTACTGGTTCGGGCAAGGCCTTCGGTGGAGAGAGGCACCGGTCCAAGGACAGAGTTGCCTCGGTGGGAGAGGAAATAGCCAACGCCGTCACCCACGGTCTGGGCGCCCTCCTGGGAATAGCCGGGCTTGCGATTCTCGTGGTCGTCTCGGTGCGGACGGGTGACACCTGGCGCGTGGTGGCGAACACCGTTTTCTGCTCGAGCGCGATACTCCTCTACCTCGCCTCGACCCTCTACCACTCGCTGGCGAGGACAAAGGCTGTCCGTATCTTCGAGACCATCGACCATGCCGCCATCTTCGTACTCATTGCGGGGTCCTACACGGCCTTCGCGCTCACTGCCTTGAGGCCTACCATCGGCTGGTGGATCTTTGGAACGGTCTGGGCCATAGCCGTCATCGGCATCGCCTTCGAGGCTGTCTTCCTCAATCGCTGGCCCCTGGCCACCCTCCTGGCCTATATCGGCATGGGCTGGATCATCGTCCTTGCCTGGAATCCCTTGGTCGCCTCGACGCCTCCGACTTCGGTTGCACTTCTTTTCGGTGGTGGCCTGGCCTACACGCTCGGAGCCGGCTTCTACGCCCTCGGCAGGCGGAGGAAGTGGTTCCATGCCCTGTGGCACCTCTTCGTGATCGCTGGCACCGCCTTCCACTGGTTCGCAGTGTTCACGATGACGGCCCAGGCGATCCGCTAGCCTACTTCAGTCTTCTGACAAAGCCGGCAATTGCCTCGATCACGGCGGCATCGACGTGTCCCGGGGTGTCATATTCAGCTGGGTTGGCCGGACCGCTCCCCCTCATCATGAGGTGGTTGAGGTTGGGCAGGAGCATGGTGGTCGCGTTGCTCTGGCCAGAGAGCCCCGACCTCCAGGCCAGCGCCTCGCTGGACATCACCTGGTAGTCGCGTGAGCCGTGGATCACCAGGAGGGGGAGACCGAGGCCCTGGGCGACCGTGACGGGGTTGTATCCTGCGAGTGAGCGCCACCAGGCTGCCGGAATCGCCAGGGGTAGTTCCGAGGGCTCTGGATCATCGTCGCCAGTGGCGGGGCCCAGGGCCTTGACGCGGGCGGCCGCAGCGACGAGCTCGGCGATCCCCGCGGACTTCTGCTCATCGTCTCCCGGCTGCAGCATCGACAGGTAGCGCACCTGGTCCACGATGACGTCCTCGAGGGGGCGCGCGTTGGGGGCGACAAGGACGAGGGCGGCTGGATGGATTCCCGATCCACCCGAAGCAACCGCTGCCGCGATCATCGGGCCGAGCATCGCGCCAAGGGAATGACCAACTATGATGATGCGTCTGCTGTCCACACGCGGATCGCGGGATAGGAGGGCGAGGGCAGCGACCGCGTCGTCCACTGTTTCGGAGCGCACGTCGATGTCCCCTGCCTCCGCCGACAGGCGTGCAGCGTGGACGAGGGTGCGCTTGTCGTAGCGAAGAACCGCGATGCCCCTCGAAGCCAGTCCCAGCGCAATGTCTGCAAAGACCTTGTTGGGTCCGATAGTCTCGTCGCGGTCGTTGGGGCCAGAGCCATGGACGAGGACGACGGCGGGGAAGGGTCCCTTTCCCTTTGGGATGGAGAGGGTGCCGGGGAGAGGCCAGCCGCCCGTATCCACGCTCGCCGCTTCATCGGTCCAGCTGCCTGACTTTGCGTAGGGTGGAAGGTCCCACTTGGCGCGGTTTTCCAGCCTGACCACGAAGAATCCGGCAACCTTGCCCGCGTCCTTTCCGGTTCCTCCGATGGTGACGCGGAAATCCGCATAGTACCTATCGAAGTTCCCACGAACCGAGACGATGCTCGTGCCTGACTTGGCTTCTACCATGGGTTTGCCGAGTCCGGAGAAGCTGCCGCACCTGGCCACGAGCTGGTCGGCAGTCGCCGCCGCCTGGACGTCGCTGAAGGCGGACTTCATGGCGTCGGTCATCATGGCCCGGTAGCCTGGGTCCTTTGCGAAGAAAGCCACAATGAAATTCCGGGCCAGGGTTCTCGGATCGGCTGCCTGGGCTGCGGCCTGGGCAGCCGCTGGATTGAGGCTGCAAAAACCCACAGAAAAGGCGAGGACTGGGAGGAGGGCGAGGCGTCGTGCATCCATGGAGGCATTCTACACCATGTGCGGCCTTTCCTGCCTTGCCCCCCAGGCTTTGGCGGGGTACCATCGGCCCGCCCCGAGAGGATATTTCTACCTTCAAGGAGTCAATATGCGTAAGGAACTCGAGCGTCTGGTCGAGCTTGACCGCGAAAAAAAGATTGTCGCCCACATCGGAGCTCTTCTGGGCTGGGACCAGGAAACTGGCATGCCGGAAAAAGCGGTGGACGAGCGCTCCGAGCAGCTTGCCATGATCGCGGGCCTCGCGCACGCCAAGGCTGTCCGCCCCGAGGTAGGGGAGCTCCTCACGAAGCTAGGTTCCACCAGTGCCC
>JBAXTA010000356.1:0-4277 GCA_037130415.1 Spirochaetota bacterium | reverse complement strand
ATCGATCTTGAGGAAGGCATAGTAGATCGATGTAAGTTTCGAGGCGGGAATATCGGCGACCTGGTAGTCCCGCTTGGCATAGATGTTGTTGCTGGCGAAGTAGCCACCGACCTTCACCTCGGGGACGACTTTGGGCGGAGGGGGCGGAGGGGGCGGTGATGGAGTGGGGATGGGTTCTGAAATGGCGGGATTGGCCACAGGGGGCTTCGAGCCTGGAGCCGTCGCGCAGCCGGCGAGGGCCAGTACGAGCAGGGGCACAAGCAGGGGAATGCAGCGGCGCATCATTGGTCCTCCTTCAGATGGGCGGCCCTCCGATCCGTGGGAAAGGATTGCCGCATATCTAGAATGTCGTGCACGCCCGTCTTTGTCGCAATGCCTGTCTTTGCGGCGGCCTCCGCCTCCCCGGCCATGGCACAGCCAGGGGCCCTTTTTCCCTTTACTTTTAGGGTAGTTTGCCCCAAAATAGAGCTGGCATGTTTGCCAAGGAGGTTTAGATGAAGAAACTGTTGACTGCGCTCGCGGTTGGCTTCTCCTGTGTGCTCGCCCTTGGAGCCCAGGCAAAGAACGGTCCGATCGTGGACAAGGTCATCTTCGACGTCAGGATGGATCGCACCATCGGCTGGAAGGACGTCGTCGCTGGCAAGACCGATGTATTTACCGAGAACCTCGGCGGAAAGGACTACAAGTCCATCCCCGACGCCGATCTCGCCAAGCTTTCCACGTATAACGCTCCTGGTACCTATTGGGAACTCACCTTCAACCCGGTTCCGAACAAGGCCCCCTACCAGGTTACTACCAAGGAAGGCAATACCTTCTTCAACCCCTTCGCCATCCGTGAAGTCTGCTTTGCGATAAACTTCCTCGTCGATCGCAAGAAGGTTGTCGATGAGATCATGCTTGGCATGGGCGATCCCATGATCACGGCGATGACCCCCGGCCAGCCCGGTACCTACAAGTACGACCTTGTGGCCTCCAAGCTCGGCATCAGCGCCCGCGGCAACGAAAAGAAGGGCATCGACGACATCACCACCGCCCTGACCGCAGCCTCGAAGCTCCCCGACAACGCCGGCAAGCTCAAGAAGAGCGGCCAGTTCTGGCAGTTCGATGGAGAAGACATCGCCATCAATTTCATGATGCGTGTCGACGATGCCTCTGGCCGCCTCCTCGAAGGCCGTTATGTCGCCGACCAGATCGAAAAGGCCGGCATCAAGGTCAACCGCCTCGAGTGGGACCGCTCGAAGTGCATCAAGACCCAGACTGCAACCGACCCCGCTGACTACCTCTGGAACATCTACACCGGTGGCTGGGGTGGTGGTGGAATGCGTGAGTACTGGGACACCAACATCTCCCAGATGTACGCACCCTACTATACCAATATGCCTGGCTGGGGTGAGTCCACCTTCTGGAATTACACCAACGACGATATCGACAAGATTGCCCAGACCAATGGCAACGGCTGGTTCCTCACCGCCGACGAGTACTGGAAGGGCAACGAAAAAGTCGTCGGCCTGGCCCTCCAGGAAGCAGTCCGTGTCTTCATCGCCTCTGCCAAGACCTCCCAGGTGTCCAACAAGGACCGCTTCAATGCCCGCATGGCCTATGGCCTCGGCATCGGTCTCGACACCTACTCTGTGCGCACAGCTGACGTAAAGCCGGATGCCGATGGCCCGAACAAGGGTCAGAAGGTCCTCCGCGCCACCCAGTTCTCCGCCCGCGGCGGCCTCTTCATGAGCGCCCTCGATCCGGTCGGCGTCGATGGCTTCAACGGCACCTACGAGAACATGATCTTCAACAACGCCACCGACCAGGTGACGATGAACTCCTCCAGCTCAGCCAAGCCAATCGCAGTCCTAGCCAAGTACGACCTCAAGAATGCCGTCACCCAGGTCAAGGCCGTTCCGAACGACAAGCCCCTCGGCCTCGTGGCTGTCGACAAGACCGCCGTCATCTACGACTCCGGCAAGAAGGAGTGGGTGAGCGGTGTTGAATACAAAGCGGCCAAGGGCGCAGACGGCAAAGAGACCAACGTATACGCGGCAAATGCTGCGATCGTTTCCTACTCAAAGCTTACCAATGTCAGCCTCGTGCCCTATGCCTGGCACGATGGAAACAAGGTTGACGTTTCCGACTCCATGTACTCCATCGCCTTCGGCTATGAGTGGACGAACAAGGACAGCCCTGACGACAAGCTCTATGACGAGTCCCTCGCCTCCCAGTGGTCCGCCAGCCTCCCCGTATTCAAGGGTGTCGTCCTCAACAAGGACGGTAGCTTCTCGACCTACTTCGATTACAACTTCCCGATGGACATCGCCTATGTAGCCGCCACCGGCGCAGGTTACATCGATCCCAAGTCCGCGAACCCCGGCCGCCAGACGGTTGTCGAGTGGCCGATCATCGAAGCCCTCGTCAAGATGGTCACCGAGGGTGCCAAGTCCGGCGAGGCCTACAGCTTCTCCAGCGATGGTGCCTCGACCGAGGTGGACATCACCGTTCCGAAGTGCGTTGCCGACCTCAAGGCCAAGCTCCAGGACATGATGGCCGAGAAGTATGTTCCTGTCTCCATCAAGAAGTGGGTCAGCCCCGACCAGGCAGTCGCACGCTACAAGAACGCGATCGCCTTCATCGAGAAGTACGGCCATGGCTACATCTCCAATGGTCCCTTCATCGTGTCCAAGATCGACACCACCGCCAACTATGTCGAGCTGACCGCCAACCGCAACTATCCCCTCAAGTCCGACTTCTTCGGCAAGGCCTTTGCGGCTACGATCACGCGCATCGACAACGTGGTGGCTCCCGCGACCGCCCAGAAGACCAAGGACATCACGGTCGATGTGACCGTTTCCGCCCAGGTCTTCCCGAACGACACCGCTGCTGCAGCCGACAAGACCGCCAAGGTCACGGTGACCATGGTCAAGTCCGACGGAAGCGAGAAGGTCTATAACGGTACCTTCGTCAAGGCCGGTGCCTTCCAGGTCAAGATCCCCGCCGCCGACCTCGGCACGCTCTCTGCCGGCGCCTATACCCTTGTGGTGCAGTCCTTCATCGGCAGCGAAGCTCCCTCCGTTCTCCCGTCCACCCTCGTTCTCTTCTAGTCTGAGCTAAGCCAAGCGGCGTCGCCCCCCTTAGGGCGACGCCGCACTCTTTCTTCCCGGCCCTTGGCGCACGCCGCCGACGCTGCGACTCCCCTCGCGGAAACCCCGGCCAAGAAATCAAACAGGTGGGTATATGTACAAGTGGTTCGCGATCAAGCGTATATTGAAGGGCGTCGTTATCTACGCGATCACCATATTCCTGCTCTCGGCGCTGTTCAACACGGTCAGCGAGACGACCCAGCGAAGCCAGATCGAGGAGCAGATCCGCCTCGAGCAGACAAAACTGAAGAACCTCCTGCCCGCCCAGATCAAGGCCTTCCAGGTCGAGCGAAGGGCCAACCTCATCAAGCAATTCAAGCTCGACAGGCCGATTGTCGAGCGGATCATTTTCAGGACTGCCTCGATCCTCACCTTCAACTTCGGCAAATCCATGACGATCACCTCTTCCCAGGGAGAGCGTGACGTCACCAAGATAATCAGCGAGACCATACCCAGGTCGCTCATCCTCTTTGTCGTAGCCGCGGCGATAGAGATAGCCTTCGGCATCTTCCTCGGACTCAAGCAGGCACAGAAACCCGGCGGCAAGCTCGACCGCACCACCAGTGTCGTGACCATGGTCGTCTATGGCATGCCTGTCTGGTGGCTGGCCATGATCATCATCATGTTCTTTGTCTATACGCTGAAGCTCTTCCCCTCCGGAGGCATCCACTCCGTTCCGATGCCGAGTGGCATCATGTATTTTGTGGACATGCTCTGGCATATCGCCCTTCCCCTCTTCACCCTCCTGGTGCTGGGCTTCTGGGGTACCGCCTTCGTTACCAGGAACATCGTGCTCGGCATCCTCCAGGAAGATTACATCATGGCCGCCCGTGCCCGGGGCATCCCGGAGCGCAGGGTCCTGTTCGGACATACCCTCAGGACAGCAGCGCCACCCCTCATGACCATGGCCATCCTGGGGCTTCTCGGTTCCATCGGCGGGGCCATCGTCTTCGAGGGCATCTTCAGCTGGCCAGGCCTCGGCAACCTGTACTGGATCGCCGTCCAGCAAAACGACATCCCGGTCCTTCTCGCCGACCTTGCCGTTACAATCGGTCTTTACCAGGTGGGCCTGATCTCGCTCGACCTGCTCTACGGATTCCTCGATCCGCGCATCAAGGTTGGAGGCAAGTCATGAACCTGAAAGAC
>JBAXTA010000355.1:0-4279 GCA_037130415.1 Spirochaetota bacterium | reverse complement strand
CGTGCTATTATTGCCTATCAACCTTGCAAAAGGATAGCAAATATGACTTCCAAAATGCCCCGCAACCCGCAACCCGCAACCCGCAACCCGCTTTCGGCAGCTCGCCTGTAGCCTTCTCCTCCTACTCCCGCTCAGCTTCCTCAGCGCCCAGGACAGGAGCCTCCGCTACGCCCTCGTCATCGGAAACGGCAACTATGGCGACCTAGGCAAGCTCGCCAACCCGAAAAACGACGCCAACGACATGGCGGCAGCCCTCAAGGGCCTGGGCTTCGAGGTGGACCTCCTCTTGGATGCGAACCTCGGCGCCATGGAAGATGCGGTCGTGCGGATGGGGAGCGTTCTCGCAGCAGCCCCCCAGTCCACCGGCTTCTTCTACTACGCAGGACACGGCATCCAGTCTAATGGGAACAACTACCTCATTCCAGCCGACGCCCGCATTGCTGGCGAGGCCTTCCTCAAGTCACGGTCCCTGGCGGCCCAGGAAGTCCTCGCGGTCCTCAGCGAGGCGAAGAACGGACTCAATATAATTGTGCTGGATGCCTGCCGCGACAACCCCTTCGGCTGGTCGCGCTCGGGCAGCAGGGGGCTTGGAGTAATCGGGAGCCAGCCCCAGGGTTCCATTGTCGTCTACTCGACAAGCGCCGGAGCTGTGGCCCAGGACGGAACAGGCAGAAATGGCGCCTTCACCGAGCAGCTCCTCAAAAACCTTTCAACCCCAGGCCTCGAGATCAAGGAGGTCTTCAATAAGACCGGCGCCGATGTGATGGAAGCCACGGGAGGCAAACAGGTCCCGGCCGTCTACAGCCAGTTTTTCAAGTCGGCGTATTTGTCGGGAAACGCGACACAAGCGTCCGGGCGAGCCCCTATCGGGGAGGGCCGCGTCAGCCTGCCCTGGGTGCCTGCGGGCAGTCGCATCACCGTGGCAGGAAGCTCTGCCCAGGCTGAAACCACCGATGCCTGGACCTCCGTCATGCTGCCAGCGGGAGAGTACCCGATAAAAGTCGAAGGTCGCTGGCCCTGGTCGGGGACTGCCCGTGTCCTCGAAGGCCGCGACTTTGAGGTCGCAGGCTATCGGGAGGGAGTGCGCGCGGCCATCACCAGGGCGAAGCAAAAGGATGAATCTCAGCGGAACTGGCTCAAGCTCAGACCGACAATCGGCATTGCTTCCATCGCCCTTGGTACGGCCAGCCTCGTCGGCACAGGCTTGAGCTACTGGCTCGGAAACCAGGCAGGGGCCGCCTACAACTCGGCGACAGACTCAAGCGAGGTAGCCGCCGCACGAGGTGGGGTAGAACTGTATTCCAGCCTTTTCGTGGTGACCGCCGGCTTGGGGCTTGCCGGTTTTGCGGCTTCTCCCTTCTTCCTCGTGGGTTCCGCCGATACCAGCACCCTCGAACGATCCATCTCCATCCTCGATGGCCAGATCAGAGCGCTCAAATGAAGTCACTCCGACTCCCCCTCCTGGTCGCAGCCTGCCTCATCGCGCTTTCCTGCACGCAGCTCTTCTCGAAGCTCGACAATCCCGCCGACGAAAAAGCCGCGAATTACCAAGGATACCCGACAGTGAGCGACCCAGGGGCTGTGGGACCTGTAGTCAAAAACAATTCAGGCTCCACCCTCTTTGCTCCGAAGCTCGTGGCCACCAAGGTATCAGGAGCCGAGCGCTACCACTTCCAGATAGCGACGGCGGACAGCTTCGCCCAGGCTTCCATCGTCCATGAAAACGACAAGGTGAGCGGCAACGAGTACCTCCCCCTCACCTGGTCCGGCTACGACCCAACGGCCACCTACTATTGGCGCATCAGAGTCTATAAGGCCGGGACCTGGGGGCCCTGGTCAACGGAACCGGCGACCCTGAGTTTTACCAGCCCCACCTTGGGGACTGCCCTGCCAGAAGATGCAGCAACGGTGAGTTCCCCGACGCCCCTCCTCGATTGGTCAGATATAGAAGGCGCCGTCGGCTACCACCTCCAGGTTTCAGCCGCCTCTGATTTTTCGAGCTTCGCCATCGACGACGAAAGCCTGACCGCCTCCGCCTTCACCGCCACGACCGCCCTCCTCAACGCCACGACCTACCACTGGCGTGTCTCCGCCAAGGGAGCAGAGGGGACCTGGACAGGATTTGCAAAAGCCCTCAGCTTTATAACCAGCTTTCCGGCTGCAGAAGCCCCGACCTTTGCGCCTGCCGCAGGCGGCTACTCGGCCGACCAGCTTGTCACCATCAGCTCCACGACAGCTGATGCGGTTTTCCATTACACTTCCGATGGCTCAGAACCCACCGTGGAATCGCCCCTCTATTCGGCACCCATCGCAATCGCCGGCGACGGTACATCCATTACGGTCAAGGCCTTCGCCTTCTCGCCCATTACGTCCCTGTCGAAAGTTTCAAGCGCAAAATATGCCATCAACTACCCCCTTGGAGCCAAGGCTGCAAGCCCCACCTTTGACATTCCCGCCGGAGACTACTCGGCCGATCAGGCCATAACAATCAGCACTACGACGACCAACGCAACAATTTACTACACGACCGATGGGACCACCCCAACGGCAGCTTCCACCAAATACACCAAGGCTGTCAGCATCGAAGGCACTGGCACCAAGAAGACGATCAAGGCAGTGGCAGTGTCCGAGACGTCCAGCCTCTCCGACGTGGCGAGTGCGGCATACACGGTTACCTACAACTCTGCGGCGAAGCCAACCTTCAGCCCTGCGGCGGGCCCCTACTCCAGCGACCAGTCCATCACGATCAGCGCGACGACGAGCGGAGCGACGATCTACTACACTACGGATGGCACAACTCCCTTGGCCACCTCATTGAAATACACGAGCGCGATTGGCGTGACGGGCCACGCAACCACAACGACCATCAAGGCGATGGTCCATGCTCCGAACTACCTTGATTCAGATGTCACCAGCGGCAGCTGGACGATCAGCTACCCCACGGTGTCGGCTCCCGTGTTGAGCCCACCAGGTGCTACCTACTCCGACGACCAGAGCGTGGGCATCAGTTCAGCTACTCAGGGTGCCTTCATCTATTACACGATGGACGGTTCGATGCCCTCGACCTCATCGACCCTGTACACGGGAACCATCAGCATAGCCGGTCACAATACGGTCAAGACCATCAAAGCCATAGCCGTAGCAAGCGGCTATCTGAGTTCGGGCACAACGAGTGGAGTCTACACCATCGATTACACCACGACAGCCACACCGACCTTCAGCCCCGGCGCGGGCAACTTTACTGTGGACAAGAGCGTGACGCTCAGCTGTATCACAAGCGGGGCGAGCATCTACTACACGACCAATGGCGGCGCCCCTTCGACAGCTTCAACCCTGTACTCCGGCCCTATCAGCGTGGCGGGCCACGGCACGACGATGACCATCACGGCTGCCGCCATCGCCGCAGGGCACTCACTTTCAAGCTCGGCAAGCGCACTCTACGCGATCAACTATCCGGCGGCGGCGACGCCGACCTTCAGCCCATCAGCGGGGAACAAGACAGCGGACACAGGAGTGACAATCAGCTGCGCCACCACGGGGGCGAGCATCTACTACACGACCGACGGCAGCACGCCAACTACCGACTCAACGAAATACGCCGGTGAGACAATCAGTGTGGCCGGGAATGCAACATCGCAGACGATCAAAGCGCTCGCGACTGCTACAGGGTACCTCGACTCTGCGGTGGGGACAGGGAGCTACACAATCAACTATCCGCTTGCAGGGACGCCAAGCTTCAGTAAGGCAGCAGGCACCTACACCAGCGACCAGAGCATCGCCCTCAGCACAACGACGCCGAGTGCGACGATCTACTACACGACCAACAATACGACGCCGACAAGCTCGTCGACGGTGTACAGCACGCCGATTTCCGTAGCGGGGCATGGGACGAGCATGGTCATACAGGCTAAGGCCATTTCGGCTACGACCTCCCTGTCAAGCGCGGCGAACGGAACCTTCACCATCAGCTACCCTCCTGCCGCAACCCCGACCTTCAGCCCCGCTGGTGCAACATATAGCAGCGCCCAAAGTGTATCGATCAGCACAACGACGGGTGGCGCAACTATCTACTACACCACCGATGGATCAACGCCAACGACTTCATCGACAGTCTATTCGAGCGCTGTCAGTCTTGACGGCATCGGTACGACCAAGACCCTCAAGGCCATAGCCATTTCGGCGACAACCTCGACATCGGCCATAGGGAGTGCGGCGTATACCTTTAACTATCCGCTTGCAGGGACGCCAAGCTTCAGTAAGGCAGCAGGCACCTACACCA
>JBAXTA010000354.1:0-4340 GCA_037130415.1 Spirochaetota bacterium | reverse complement strand
GCCTCCACCCTTGAGGCCCTCCTTGGCGACCTCGTGCGCGTATCCGCCGACCTCCTCCACAAGTCGAGCTGCGAGGTAGGCCTCCTCGGTTTCCCCGACGCCCTCGTGCAGTCGAGCAGCATCATGCCGCAAAAGCGCAATCCCGTGATCATCGAGCACCTCCGGATCCAGGCCGCTATGGCCATGGGTGCCTGTGCATCGATCCGCGGGCTCTTCCGCGCGGCGCCCTACCAGGACGTCAACGAGGTGGCCGACGCTCCAGTGAGTGCGATGATTGATTCGCTGGCGACGGCTGCCTCCGCCTTCGAGCTTTTCAGCGAGACGGTGGCGGGCATGGAGCCGGATGAAGCCCGTGCCAGGGAGATAGCCCTGCGATTCGGTGTAACTACGACGGAGCTCGCGGACGAGATGGTCAGGCACGCAGGGGTCGGCTTCCGCATGGCGCACAAGGCATGCGCTGCCTACGCGCGTTCGGGAGGGGACCTGGCTGCGCTCCGCGCATCCTTCCACTCCATCGCGGGCAGGGAGCTTCCCTTTTCGGATGCCGAGATCGTCGCCATCCTCGACCCCGCCCATTTCGTAGCGGTGCGCACCCTGCCCGGAGGTCCGGCCACGGAGGGCATGGTCCCGTCACTTGCTGAACTCAATGCCAGCCTCGACCGCTCGGAATCAGGTCTGGATGCAATGGATGAGGCGGGGCAGCGCGCCAAAGAACAACTGTCGGCATGCTGGAAGACACTGCTGGACGCCGGAGGGAAAGACCCCGGATGAGGAAATCCCATCATGGCTGAGTTCATCGGCATCGACCTTGGGGGCACCAAGATCAGGGGCGTTCTCACCGACCCCTCAGGCAGGGTGATCCTCGCGCGGGAAGTGCTGACGCTCGCATCAGAGGGCGATGAGGCTATCTTTTCGCGTATCGCCTCGATCGCCCGCGAGCTCGCCCGGGGCGCTCCCGGAAAAAGCACAAGGCCTGATGTCCGGGCCATCGGCATCTGCGCTCCCGGCCCCCTGGACAGCGCGAAGGGCAGGATCCTGGTCACCGAGAACCTTCCCTTCATGGACTTTCCCCTCGGCCCGCGCCTGGCGGAGCTGCTCGGCTATCCCGTCTTCCTGGACAACGATGGCGCGGCAGCAGCCATGGGAGAGTACCTTCATGGAGCAGGAAGGATCGCCGTCGATGGAGCAAGAGGGGCCGATCCCCTCCTGTATCTGACAATTAGTACGGGTATCGGTGCCGGGGCCATCCTCGGGGGGAAGCTCTTCCGAGGCAAAAGCTCCAATGCCCTAGAGGCAGGGCACATGACCCTGGAACCCGGGGGACCGCCCTGCGCCTGCGGGAACCATGGCTGCGCCGAGGTCCTGGCCTCGGGCACGGCCATCGCGGCGGCGGCAACCGCTGCCGCCGCGGCAGCCCGGGCAGGAACAGGACCCGGGACGGCGCTTTCCGCCTGGCAAAGCCCCGGGAGCAAGGAAGCCTTCCTCGCTGCATCTGGCGGCGACAGGGTTGCCGAAGCCATCGTTTCAGAGGCCCTGGGCTACCTCGGTATTTGTGCCGCCAACCTTGCGACCCTCTTTGATCCCGAAGTCCTCGTGGTCGGTGGCGGAGTGACGAGGGCAGGCCCTCGCGTCCTCGAGGCCATCCGTGGGGCAATCCTTGAACGCTGCCCAAGGGTGGTCGCGGAGGGACTCAGGATCCTGCCCGCGAGCCTTGGTGACGATTCTGGTGCCCTTGGATCCGCAGCCCTGGCCGCACAGGCCCTCGATGGCTCTGGCCGTGAGGCAGCTCCCTCCTTTGGAAATGCAGGCTGAAATGGATTCGGCCGCGATCCTGGCCATCCTCGAAAGGGAAATGGTCGTTGCCTTGGGCTGCACGGATGTTGCGGCCATCGCTTACGCTGCGGCCCTCGCACGCGATGCCGCGCGTGCTGCTGCTGAAGCGAAGGCGACCGCAGCTGCTGCCGGCGGGATCCAGAAAATCCGGCTCCGCGCGAGCCCCAACATCATCAAGAACGCGATGGGAGTGGGCATTCCCGGAACCCGCTTTCGGGGCATGGCCCAGGCTGCGGCGCTTGGGGCGCTGGCGGGGAAGGCCGATCGCGGCCTGACAGCCCTTGAGGGACTGCGGCAGGAGGAGGGAGATGCGGCAGCCTCCCTCGTCGCCTCGGGCCTCGTCCACATCGAGACCTTCGAAGGCGGCGCCAAACTCCACATCGAGGTCGAGGTCGAGCTCGCAGGCGGCCGGGGACGGGTGGTCATCGAGGAGGAATACGACCGCGTCGTGCTCGTTGAGGCCGACGGGATTCCCCTCCAGCGCCAGGGGCAGGAGAACGATGGGGTCGGGAAGACCCCTCCCCATGCCCTACCCTCCCTCGCGGCCCTTGTCGATTTCGTGGAGTCTGTGGATTCGAGGCAACTAGGCATAGTCAGGAAGGCCATCGAACTCAACACGGCGATCGCGGAAGAGGGGCTGTCGGGCGACTACGGCCTCGGTGTGGGAAAGACCCTGCGGGACAACATGACCCGGGGACTCCTCGCCGACGACCTGTTGGGCCAGGCCATGGCAGCAACCGCCGCGGGCGTGGATGCCAGGATGGCGGGCTCTGATTTCCCCGTCGTGGCGACCACAGGATCAGGGAACCAGGGCATCACAGCGACGCTGCCCGTCCTTGTGGCAGGCAGGCGGACCGGTGCCGACCCGGAGCGGATCCTTCGGGCCGTCGCCCTTTCCCATCTCGTCACAATCAGCATAAAAGGGAAATTCGGGGCGCTTTCGGGTCTCTGCGGCGCGCCTGTGGCCGGAACCGGCGCGGCCTGTGGCATCGTCTGGCTCCTGGGCGGTTCGGCCGACGCTGTCGGGCAAGCGGTCCAGAACATGGTCGGCAACATCTCGGGCATGGTCTGCGACGGGGCCAAGGCTTCCTGCGCCCTCAAGGCTTCCACGAGCGCTGCCGCTGCCGTGCAGGCCGCCCTCCTGGCGATCAGCGGGAAATCCGTCTCAGGCCTCGAGGGCATCGTCGATGCCGAGCCCGAGCGCTCCATCGACAACCTCGCCCGCCTGGCCAACGAGGGCTCCCCCGCCATGGACGCCCTGATCCTCTCCATCATGATCGGGAAGGGCGAGGGACGGAGTGCCGGGCGGAGGCCCGGGCCGGGTGCCCCGCCCGAGGAAGGCCCGCAACCATGAATCACCAATGCTGAAGGCTTTTTCGCTGGGGCTGTCCTCTTCTTTTTTCTTTGCCTTTACCTTCGTGCTGAACCGCGAGATGGAAACGCAGGGCGGGCACTGGATCTGGAGTTCCTCGCTCCGCTTCTTCTTCATGCTGCCCATCCTCTGGCTTATCCTCCTGCCAGGGGGCAGATACAAGATGGTCTTTGCATCGATACGCAAGGAACCCGGTCCCTGGCTTTTGTGGAGCACGGTTGGTTTTGGCATCTTCTACTCCTTCATCTGCATTGCCGCAGCCAGTGGTCCCTCGTGGCTCACCGCCTCGGCCTGGCAGCTTACGATCGTGGCAGGGGTTCTCCTGTCGCCCCTTTTTTACGCAGACAGGGGGCTCGGCATAAGGCACCGCATCCCCCATGGGCAGCTTTTCGTCTCCGCCCTTGTGCTGGCCGGGGTCTTCACGGTCCAGGTGGGCATGGGAGGCGGGACTTCCGGCCCCGGCAGGGCTGACGGGGCAGCTGCCCCCATGACATGCCTGGGGCTTGTCTTTGTGGTGGTGGCCGCCTTCGCCTATCCTCTGGGAAACAGGAAAATGATGGAATTGGTTGGAACAAGCCTCGGGACAGCCCAGCGGGTTTTCGGGATGACCCTCTGCAGCACGCCGTTCTGGGTCCTCCTGTCCCTGGCAGGAGTTACCCTGGGCATCGCGCCAGTGCGGACCCAGGTCCTCCAGACTTTCATCGTCGCCCTGAGTTCTGGCGTCGTGGCGACCCTCCTGTTCTTCAAGGCCACCACCTTGGTCAAATCGGACGTCCGGAAGCTCGCCGTCGTGGAATCCACGCAGGCGGGAGAGGTGGTCTTCAGCCTCCTTGGCGGAGTCCTGGTCTTCGGCGACCGGAGCCCCTCGGTCCTGGCAATGGCAGGAATCGGAATAGTCATAGTCGGTATAATCGCGAACGCTGTCGTGGCAGGATCGGTCCGGCATCGTCTTTGAACCGGGGGCCTGGCCCGGACCATCGCAGGCTCCTCGCCTGCGGGCGAGGAGCCTGTCCTGTTCCCTCAGCGCGTTGACCAAGGCTTCAATACCTCCCTCGCTCCTTACTACCGAGTCCGGTGCACTGGTGACACGAAAACGCATTTCGCCCTGTATTGGCGAAGCGAAATGCGCTCTCGC
>JBAXTA010000353.1:0-4353 GCA_037130415.1 Spirochaetota bacterium | reverse complement strand
GGGTGAAGGCTGTGAATGCCGACTTCGTTCCTTTCATAGCGTCGTGGCTCAAAGACCTCGGGATCATCCATGATTTCGCCCTCCGTCCGGTCGCTGAGGGCCGCAAGGAATACGAGGTCATGATCAAAGTAAATTCAAGATCGAGCGAGGTCAGGATCACGGATGTGGGCTTTGGTATCTCGCAAGTATTACCAGCGATCGTGCAGTCTTTTTACACGCCTCCGAACTCCATTGTCCTGATGGAGCAGCCGGAAATCCACCTGCATCCCCAGGTACAGGCGGAATTGGCCGATGTATTCATTTCGGCGATACAGGCGAGGGAAGGCGGTAATCCAAGAAATGTCCAGCTCATCATCGAAAGCCACTCCGAGCATTTCCTCAATCGAATCCAACGACGCATCGCCGAACAAGCCCTGTCGCCCGAAGAGGTAGCCATCTATTTCTGTTCCTCCGCCAAGGGGAAGCCCACGATGGAAGCTCTCAAGATCGATGAATTCGGCGATATCTCCAATTGGCCTGATAAATTCTTCGCCGATGACATGGGCGAGATGACCGCAAGAACCTTGGCGGCGATGCGGCGGAAGCATGGAGGCACTAATGCCTGATTCCTGCTGCGTGGTGGACATGAACGTGCTACTCGTCGCGGGAGGTCAACACCAGGATGTCACTCCTGACTGTGTCGTTGAGTGTGCCCTCCGTCTCAAACGGATCATGGAAGGTGGCCGCATCGCCTTGGATGATGGCTATGAGATCCTGGGTGAATACCTCCACAAGAACGTTCCAGCCAGGCAGAAGCACCTGGGGGATCTTTTCGCCCAATGGGCGGTGCGCAACTGGAAGAACCCGGAGCGCTGTGAGCTTGCCCGGCTCGTGCGGGATGTCGATGGGGAGTATGAGGCATTTCCCAAGCATCCAGACCTCGCGAATTTCGACCCACCCGACAAGAAGTTCGTCGCCGTGGCGGCGTCTCTTCCAGACCACCCACCTATCCTTGAAGCCGCTGATTCAAAATGGCTCGACTGGGCTCCTGCCCTCGCTGAACATGGCTTGACCGTGTCCTTTATCTGCACGGCCGATCTCGAGCGTTTTCATCAGAAGAAATTTGGCTCATGAGTGACTTCTTCCGCTTCCCCCACACCCCCCATATCGCCTGGCTCGGCGAGGGGACGCCCCGTGACGACAAGGTCCTCGAGGCGGGGGAAGCCTCCGCCTTCCTCGATGGCGAGGTGGTGGTGGAAGAGAAGGTCGACGGAGCCAATCTCGGCTTCTCGGTCAGTCCCGATGGCGAGCTTCGCGCCCAGAACCGCGGTCACTACCTCGAGCGCCCCTTTTCGGGCCAATTCTCCCGTCTCGAGAGCTGGCTGGCCCCGCGCGAGGATGCCCTGTTCGACGCCCTCGCCGGCAAGCTCATGCTCTTCGGCGAATGGTGCGCCGCGCGTCATTCCCTGGCCTACGACCAGCTTCCCGACCTCTTCGTGGCCTTCGACGTCTACGATCTGGGCGAAGGGCGGTTCTGGTCGACGAGGCGCCGAAAGGAGCTCGCCGAAGCGCTGGGGCTCGCGCTGATCCCCTCTGTCGACCGGGGACGCTTCGAGCTTCGCGGCCTCGTCGCCAAGCTCATCAATGCCCAGAGCTTCTTTCGCGAGGGCGAGCTTGAGGGCTACTACCTCCGCAGGGAAGGCGAACTCTGGCTAGAGGACCGCGCCAAGCTGGTCAAACCAGGCTTCACACAAGCTATCGGCGAGCATTGGTCGAAGCGGGGGATTGAGTGGAATGCGGTCGCGGGGAGTACATGATGGGTTGCACGACCAGAGAAATGAAGGTCTGATGAAGGAGATAGTCTCATAATGCGATTTCGCGATGCGGTCACGACGACTGTCCGATCCCAAGCGCGCTGCAACAGCGCAGTGCAGGCAGCGCCTGCCTGTATCCTCTGGCCTGACAAGGATCGTCAGTGGCTCGAAGTAATCGGCTTGCTCAGGGGCGATATGCCGGAGCTCCATGTTCTCGGAGACTACCGGCCAGAAATGAGAACAGGCCCGGCGATCTGGCTTCGTTGCGCGCTGGATCGCGCATTGCCGCAAGACCAAAATCCATTGGACTCTCGCCCCTTGGTCTTCTATCTCCCAGGGGTTTCGCGGAGCGAACTGCGCGCAATCGCTTCCTGTCCGATAGACCTCGCTCCTCTCGCGGAACTCCAGTACCGGGGAGTGATCTGGTCGCACCCAAATGGCCGCGATTGGACGCCTTTTGCTTTTTTATCTTCAGAAAAGGGGCTTGGCCTCGCCTTGGCGGACGACGCAGGAACCAAAGATGCTCTTCGCAATGCCCTCTCCGAGTTTCTGGATCAGGATATCTCAAGGCTCAAGGGAGATGTCCTCGATGCGGCCTTCTTCCACAAGCTGGTCGTCGATTCGCCGGAGCGGGAACTCCTCGCATGGCTCAACGAGCCTTCACTCCCAGAGTCAAAATGGTCGACTCAAAAGCGCGAGGCTTTTGAGAAACTATCCAAGAAGATGTATCGGTTTTCTCCAAAGGAAGGTGGCGTGCTCGAGGCCTGCGCCCATCTTGCCGCCGCTGCGGGACCTTGGGAACCCGTGTGGAGCGGCTTCGCCGATACTCCAGGTCGATATCCAGGCATTTATGAGAATCTCCTTCGATTGGTTCCTCCATCGAAGGGCCTACTCATCGAAGATCACTCCCATTATCCTCGAGTCAATGAGGAGATGGAGAACAAACTTCGCATGGATCTGCTCGCCATAACTGAACTCACAAGGGAAAAAGCCTGCGATCGTGTCGTGCGGCTCGAGGAGACCAACGGCGAACGACGGGGGTGGTTGTGGGCCAGTCTGGGTCATGCGGATCTTGCCAGAGCTCTCGCCTTCCTTGCCGAAATGTCGAGACTCGTGTCCGAAGGCGGCGGCGCAAGCAACCTTGAAGGACTTCGCAGCGCCTATGAAGAGAAGTACTGGCGTTGCGATGCTGCCGCTCGGGAAGCCCTAGCCCGTGGCAAAAGCCCGAAGGATCGCTCCGCGATCCAGGCGGTGCTCCGAATCATCTACCTGCCCTGGCTCGAAGATCACTCCAGGCTAATGCAGGGCTTCATCCTTGGTTCCGCCAAGAGCCTATCCGAGGTCAGCGCGGAAACCCAACCTCCCGCCTACCTGGCATCTGACTGCATCCTCTTTGTAGATGGCCTTCGCTATGATCTGGGAAGGCAACTCGCAGAGCGAATCCAGCACCTCGGCACCATCAGCTTTTCGGCCCGGTGGTCAGCCCTTCCAAGCGTGACCGCAGTCGGAAAATATGCAGCCGCCCCGATCGGCAGAGATATCCGGGGGCTCATCTACGATGGCGAGCCGGTTGCCGCTACTCCCGATGGTACCATGCTTACGAACTCCCGGCTCGCCACGCTGCTCGTGGCGCAGGGATACGAAGTGCTCGATGGTTCAATGACGGGCGATCCACGGGGCAAGGCTTGGGATGAACATGGTGATATCGACAGCAAAGGCCACGCTAGCGGTGCGAAACTCGCCCGCGAAATCGATGGCCTCCTCAAGGACATAGCAGATCGAATCGAGGAGCTCCTCGACGCTGGTTGGCGTCGTATTCACGTCGTCACTGACCATGGGTGGCTCCTCATGCCCGGCGGCTTGCCAAAGATCGCACTCCCATCGGCCTTCACGCAGAGCAAGTGGGGTAGGACAGGAGTGCTCACCTCTGCCGCACCGTGCGGTCTCCCATCCTACCAATGGCACCTCGGTTCGGCGCATCGCTTGGTCACCGCCCCAGGGGCAGGTTCCTTTATCGAAGGGCGAGAATACTCTCATGGTGGTATTAGCATCCAGGAGAACCTTCTACCAGTCATCACGGTCGAGAGTACGGTACCCTCACTTTCCTCTCAGAGAATCGTCATAAAGTCCATCCGGTGGACACATCTCCGCTGCGAAATCAGAATTGCCGGCGCACCTGATGCAGCCCGGATCGATATTCGTACTAATGCTGCAAATGCCGCTACCAGCATCGCAAACCAGCCCAAGGCAATTCAAGGCGAACAGGCTGTCCTAATCGTCCCTGACGAAGGCAAGGAAGGCACTGCCGTGCATATCGTCGTACTTGACCCATCCGGAACCGTGCTTGCACAGGAAACCACGACCGTCGGCGGCTGAACCGTCACGAGGAGCGACTATGGAACTCGACAAACTCGACCAGAAGACCAGCCTGGCATTCTCAGGCTACACCGTGAGAAAGGATCTCGTCCGTCAATTCAAGGGCCAGTATCCGGTTCCGACTTACGTTGTCGAGTTCCTCCTCGGCCGCTATTGTGCCTCCACGAACGACGATGAAATCCGC
>JBAXTA010000352.1:0-4399 GCA_037130415.1 Spirochaetota bacterium | reverse complement strand
TGCGCAGGCTCTCGAGGGCAGTATCCCAGCGATCCTTTTCGCCGACCGACTCGAGCGGCTTGGTGGCGAGATAGGCCTTGATGTCCTTGAAGCCGAGGGTCTTCCAGATGCTGAGGGAGAATCTCAGGACCTCGAGGATCTCGTCCTCCACCTGCTCGGGGGTGCAGATGATGTGGGCATCATCCTGGGTAAAGCCCCGCACCCGCATGAGGCCATGGAGGACACCGGATTTCTCGTATCTATAGACGGTTCCCAGTTCGGCCCAGCGGAGGGGCAGGTCACGGTAGGAGTGGGTCTCGTTCTGGTAGATCATGATGTGGAAGGGACAGTTCATCGGCTTGGCGTAATAGTTGTCCTCGTCGATCTTCATCGGCGAGTACATGTTGCCCTTGTAGAAGCCGAGGTGGCCCGAGGTTTCCCAGAGCCAGCTCTTGCCGATGTGGGGAGTGTAGAGGATCTCGTAACCGTTGGCGTAGTGCTCCTGCCTCCACCAGTTCTCGAGTTCGACGCGGAAACGGCCGCCCTTAGGATGCCAGTAGATGAGTCCGGGGCCCGCTTCCTCATGCGTCGAGAAGAGCTTGAGCTCGTTGCCGAGCTTTCGGTTGTCGCGCTTCTCGGCTTCCTCGAGCATCTTCAGGTGTGCCTCGAGCTCGGCCTTCGATGAAAAGCAGTATGCGTATATTCTCGTCAGCATTGGCCGCTTTTCGTCGCCGCGCCAGTAGGCGCCCGCGATGGAGCGGAGCTTGAAGGCGTCGGTCCTGATCTCGCGGCTGTTGGCTACGTGGGGGCCGCGGCAGAGGTCGGTGAAACCGTCCTGCTCGTACAGCGAGATGGTGCCGTCCTCGAGGCCCTCGATGAGTTCGAGCTTGAAGGGCTCGGAGGCAAAAGCAGACTTCGCTTCGGCCTTGCTTACCTCGCGGCGCTTGAACTCCGCTCCCCCCTGGATGATCCGGCGCATCTCCTTCTCGATGGCCGGGAGATCCTCCGGCTGAAGGGGCTTGTCGAACTGGAAGTCGTAATAGAAGCCATCATCGATGGCTGGCCCGATGCCGACCCGGGTTCCGGGATACAGCCTCGTGACAGCCTCGGCCAGCACGTGGGCCGCGGAGTGGCGGATGGTCTCGACCGGACTGGGTGCGCCGGAATGGGAAGTGGATGCCATGGAGACTCCTTTACGGACGCGCTTGCCTAGGTCCGCGCGAGTGGGCCGCGTTGCACGCCTCCCTCTCGATCAGCAGCACAAAAGAAAAAACCCTCCCCCGTGACGGAATCCCTGATTCCATCGCGACGATGCGTCCGCGCACGGGGATGCTCCCAAAATGCGCAAGGACGAATCGTAGGGAAGGGCCTTTTATCGGCCACCGGCCTCGACGAGGCCGCCTGTCAATCCGCGGTACCACCCTGCTTCGGCCAACCCTGAAGGAAGGCCGCGCTCTTCGCCCTTATCGCGGGCCAACGGTCCCGATTACTGGACCACGATCCTGGGGATCGAGGCGCTTTTACCGGAACGGCTCGGGAGGGGTATTCGCTGCGGCTTCCGACGCCGGGGATCTCAATCGCGCCCCCGACTCCCTGTGACGGGGCCCGCAGTTACTCGTCTCCTTCATAACCGTAGTTCGGAAAATACCCGCTCGAAGCCCGAACTGTCAAGGACGGATAGCCTGGCCTTCAAGCACAGAGTACGCTACGGCGAAGGCTGCGGCCTCATCCAAAGCGGCACCCAGCCCTTCTTCCCTGTCAAAGTCCGCTGGTTCCAGTGCCGCACGTGCAGCCTCGCGTGTAGATTCGATCGCAGCCTTCGCAAGCGGCTCGAGGGCGAGCCCGATGGAAGCGGCCAGGGCCATGGCGGCGGCGGCAAGGCGAAGCGACTCTTCGTGGCATCCGCGTCGGGAAGCATATTTTCCGATGCAGGCCAGGAGCCATACCGCTGCCTGCGGTCCCTTGACTTCGGCCAGTATCCCGAGGCTTTCGGAGAGTGCGTCCCTCGCCTCATCCTGCCTGCCTCGCTCTCCCTCGACGGCACCGATGTTGGCAAGGCACATGGCCAGCGAATCGCGGTCGCCCAACTCGCGGAGCAGGGCCTTGGATTCACTGAAAAGGCCCGCAGCTTCTGCGAGGAGCCCCAGGTGATGGCGCATTGTTCCGAGGTTCGAGAGGCAGAAGGCGATGCCGGACTTGTCGCCCATCTTCCGCCTGAGCGCGAGGCTCTCCTCGAGGAAGAGCCGCGCTTCATCATAATTGCCCTGGTCCATGACGAGGATGCCAAGATTGTTGAGGGAATTGGCTATCCGGTTCACCTCTCCCATCTCCCGTTTCAGTTCGAGGCTCTCGAGGAAGTGCGCCCTCGCCGCCTCGTAGTCGCCCTGGGCATGGGCTACCGAACCGAGGTAGTTGAGCGCCGACGAGGCGGCAACCTTGTCGCCCGCCTCCCGGGCGAGCGCGAGCGCAAGCGTGAGGCTCTCCCCTGCCCTTGCAAAGTCGCCCTTCCGCGCCAGGATGAGGGCCAGATCGTTCAGCGCCCGAGCGCGCGGCCCTGGGTCGCCGAGGGCCTCGTAGGCGCGTTCAGAGGTCCCGAGCCAGACAAGGGCTTCCTCGAACTCGCTCTTCAGGCCGAGCATCGCCCCCACGAGCTGCGAGGCCTTGGCAAGGAGTCCAGGATCCCCAGCAGCCTCCGCCATGCCGGTCGCCTCGCGGAAATCGGCCAGGGCAGCGTCGATGTTGCCAATTGTGTCAAAAACCTCGCCCCTGTCGACAAGGACGCCAGAGCGCTCACGCGGATCGAGGGCTTCGCCCAGAAGGCGCGTGTAGTAATCGATGGCGGATGCGTTTGCCCAGCCAGCAGCCGCAGCTTCTGCCGCGAGGCGGAGATAGCGCCGCCTCTTGGCTTCGTTGGCGCTCCTGCCATAGTGGAAGGCCAGGGTATCGAGGGGCGGCTCGGCCGCATAGGTGACTTCGAGGTAGCCTGCAAGCCTTTCGTGCAGCTCGGACCGCGTCTCGTAGGGCAGGGTCTCGTAGGCGACCTCGTGCGTCATGACATGCTTGAACAGGTAGCTGAGTTCGGGTTCTGGGCTGTCGAGTGGCGTGATATCCAGGCCCTCGAGCACAAAGAGGTGCTTCTTGACCTCGGCGATGTCGCCGAGCTCAGGATAATAACCCGGAAGCCAGGAGGCCCGGAACAGGCGGCCTACCACGCTCGCTACCTTGAGGGTCATCTTTTCGCGGTCGGCAAGGCGGTCGATGCGGCTCAGGATGAGACTCTGCACGCTCTGTGGCAGGTCAAGTGCCGCGCCTTCGGCACCCGGTGACAGGCCCGGATCGCCTTTCCTGTCATGGATGTAGTTGAGGAGCTCCTCGATGAAGAAGGGATTGCCCTGGGATCGCACGAGAACGGCATCGAGGAGGGCGCGGGACAGAGGCACACCAGAAGGAAACAATTGCTTCCATTTCGCCGAGGCGAGGGCTTCGCAGTCGTCCCGGGGCAACTCCGGAAGCGCGATCCTCTGGCTCCTCCCGGGAAGGAAGGACCCCACGCTTCCGCCACCCGGCCTCATGGCGACAAGGAAGAGGAGGGGCCGCGACTCCAGGATCCCCGCCAGATAGCCCAGGAGTTCGACCGAGAGGTAGTCGGCCCAGTGGAAATCCTCGAGCGCGACGAGAAGGGGCGCATCGCCCGCCGCTGCCCCGAGGCAGGCTCCGAGGAGTCGGTGCAAGGCTGTCTTTCGCCCCTCGGCCCCGAGCTTCGCGGACTCGCCCTCGAGGGGAATCTCGATGCCCAGCAGGGGACCGAGGAGTCCCAGCGAGGAGCCACTACCCTCCACGAGAGCGTCGAGACTCGCAGACAATGCCTCGAGCCTGTCATGAAGGCTCTGGTCGGGATCGATCGAGAGCAGGGCGCCGAACACCGAGCGCCAGGGCAGATAGGAGTTCAGCGCTGAATCTGCCTGGCAGGCGCCGCCCAGGCAGGCAAAGCCTCTTCCCCTCGCCTCCTTGACGACCTCCGCCAGGAGGCGGGATTTGCCAAGGCCAGCCTCGCCTTCGATGGCCACCACCCGCAGGGAACCCGCCTGGACTGCGTCGATGCCTTCCCTGATAGCCTGTCGCTCGGCAGTCCTGCCCGACATGGGAAGGCCAAAGGCAGGTTCCAGAAGCCGCACAGAGCGGCCCCTCCGCGCGCCCGTCACGAGGAAGGCATCGATCTTCTCCTCCGTTCCCTTCAAGTGAAGCGAAAGACCCTCCTCGACACGGAAGGCTCCCTCGAGCGCCCGAACCATGGTCGCAGAGACCAGGATCTCCCCGGGACCGGCCTTCTGCATGAGTCGCGCGGCTATATTGGCCTCTGCCCCCAAGGCGCTGAATGCACGTCGGGTAGGCCCTCCATAGCTGCCCACGAAAAGGGTCC
>JBAXTA010000351.1:0-4413 GCA_037130415.1 Spirochaetota bacterium | reverse complement strand
AGTACCATCTCCGCCACCTGGACGTGGCGGGTGGCCTGCTCGTCGAAGGTCGAGGAGATGACCTCTGCCTTGACGGTTCGCTCCATGTCGGTGACTTCCTCGGGGCGCTCGTCGATGAGGAGGACGATGAGGTAGACCTCGGGCTGGTTGGCGGTGATCGCGTTGGCGATCTTCTGCATTAGTATGGTCTTGCCTGTACGGGGAGGGGAGACGATCAGCGCGCGCTGGCCCTTGCCGATGGGGCAGAAGAGGTTGATGACGCGGGTCGAGATTTCCTTGGTGTCGGTCTCGAGGTTGAGCCGCTTGTTGGGGTACAGCGGCGTGAGGTTTTCGAAGGGGATGCGGTTCTGCGCGACGGCGGGCTCGTCGAAGTTGACCTGCTCCACACGGAGCATCGCGAAAAAGCGTTCGCCTTCCTTGGGGCTGCGGATCTGCCCGTAGACGGTATCGCCGTTTTTCAGGTTGAACAGGCGTATCTGGCTCGGGCTGATGTAGATGTCGTCGGTGCCGGGGAGGTAGGAGTTCTGGGGACTGCGGAGAAAGCCGTAGCCGTCGGGCAGGATTTCAAGGGAGCCGTAGGCGTAGATGATACCGCCGCGGTCAGTATGCGCCTTCAGGATGTAGAATATGAGCTCCTGCTTCTTGTAGGCGATCATCTCCTCATGGTTGATCCCGTACTTCATGCCAATGTCGCGGAGCTCCTTGAGCGGCATCTGCGTGAGGTCGTTGATGGAAAGGCGGGATCGGGTTTCGCCCTCACTGCGGCTCGACTCGATGCGCTGCGCATCGGGAGTGGCCACTCGCTCAAAACTCTCCTGTCGACGGACAAAGCCGGGCTCGCGATCCATTTCCCTGCCGACAAAGCCGTTCCGCCCCTGGGCATAGCCATTTGTCGGTGGCGGCGCGAAGCTGGCTGGCGACGGGGAGACTTCCGTGGGCAGAGGGCCGGCTGCGGACGGCGGATCAGTCCTGAAGACTCGCCGCTTTACCCGGATCCGTGCTGGACTCCGCGACTCGCCATCATCGGCACCTTCGCCTTGGTCCGCATCGGGTCCTTCGGCCTCCGCATCGCCACTGTTCCCTCCGGAGTCCGCAATGACATCGCCAATCGCGGTTTCAGGGCTCTCGTCCTGCGCTGTCAGTGTGAGTTCCTGCTGGATCTCGCCGCCATCAGACGCCGTGCCCTCGACTTCGGGGGATCGTCGCTTGCGGATAATCGCCATGGGTGCTCCCTGGTTTTGATCGATATGCCCTCAAAGGGGCTTCGATGGATTTGCTCTCAATGGATGTGCCCTCTGCGAATTTGACAGTGGGGATTCTCGGCTCTGCGTCATTCCCGGAACGGCTTCTAATTGTCTGGAAAACCTGCATGGTTCCATGCCGCTATGCCTGCCCGGTGCATAAAAAACCGGGGCGCAGCCACCTTGAAAATTCTGACGAGCCTGAGGGAACGAAGGCTAGACCCGTGTCTGCTTCCGAACCGGCGACAAAGCGCTCATTGAAATGCGTCTCACGTGCCGACGGTGGCAACTATAGACGCTGTGCAAATCGTTGTCAATCATGGCTTGCCAAAGAAGGCCGGGACATTGACCGCTCCGAAAAGAGTCAATAGAATGCGCTGATGAAAGTCGCACACTTCAATCCAGGCATCCGGGGTCTGGCTTCGTATGCAATCAACCTCTACGATCATTTCGTGCCGCTCGGCGACAGCCACCTGGTCGTTTCCGAAGCCCATTGGACCAAGAAGGATATCAATGCCTTCGAGGCCAAGCCGATGCTCATCGGCGGCATCCTGCCCTGGATCGGGGACATGAGGGCGGTGGAGGCCAGGCTTGACGAATTCAAGCCGGATATCATCCACCACCATCATCCCTCCGGCCGGCTCGACTTCCATGTCGACCGCTTCAAGGCCAGATACAGGGCGCCGGTAGTCACGACAATCCACATGTCTGTCGGCTCGAAGAAGTATTTTATCGACAAGGTCATGCACGGCCTGTTCCAGCTGCAGCGCAATAGTTTCAAGACCACCGACTGTTATATAGCCATTTCCAGGTTCGTGCGCGACCAGATGATTGATCTCAACATACCGAAAGAGAAGGTTGTCCTCCTCTACGCAGGCGTGGACGAGAATATCTTCAAGCCCTATCCTCGCCCCGAGCGCGATTGGCTCGATGTCACCTTCTGCGGACAGATCTCGCCGGAAAAGGGTGTCGACCTCCTCATCCGCGCGGTGCACGAGCTTTCGTCCAAGCGGAGGGTGCGACTCAACCTCGTGGGCAATGGTACCCACTTCGCCCAATGGAAAAATTGGACGAAGGACTGGCCTGAGATCAACTGGATCGGCTTTGTGAACGGGATGGCCAAGGTTGCGCAGACCTATGCAGAGTCTGATGTCGTCGTCCTTCCGACGCGCTGGGATGAGGCCTTCTCCTACATTCCCATTGAAGCCCTCTCTTCGGGCACCGCGGTCATCGCGTCGGCTACCGGCGGCAATCTCGAGGCCATCAAGAATGGCGAGACTGGCTATCATTTCCCGCAGGGCGACTGGAAGGCGCTGTACGACATACTTGAAGGCGCGGATACCGGCAAGCTCCACGAGATGGGAGCCAAGGGCCGCGAGTACTGCCTCCAGCATCACACGCGCAGCCTCTTCGGCAAGAAGTACGCGAAGGTCTACGCGAACCTTCTCAGCGATCCCAGCCATCTCGAGCAGGTCGAGTAAGGAGCCCTGAATGAAGTACGACGTCATCATCGCAGGAGCGGGACTTGCCGGTTCGGTAGCGGCGCGGACCTTCGCCGATGCAGGCAGGAAGGTCATGGTCGTCGAGCAGCATCGCCATGTCGCGGGCCACTGCCACGACTACCGCGATGACGCAGGCATTACCGTGCACACCTACGGCCCCCATATCTTCCACACCACCGACAAGGCTGTATGGGACTTCGCGAACCGTTTCACCGAATTCCACTACCTCCAGCACAGGGTACTTTCCTACGCAGGGGGCAAGCTCGTGCCCTTCCCGGTCAACCGCGATACCATCAACGAGGTCTTCGGTGTCAGCATCGCCACCGGCGAGGTCGATGCCTTCCTTGCGAACGAGGTCGATCGCTCGAAATTCAACAGTCCCTCGAAGAATTTCCGGGACGCGGTCGTCTGCCAGGTAGGCGAGCGTCTGTATGAACTTTTCTACAAGAACTACACGCTCAAGCAGTGGGAACGGGACCCCGAGACCCTCTCGCCGGAGATCGCCAAGCGCATTCCCGTCCGCTCCAACCGCGACGACCGCTACTTCAGCGACCGCTACCAGGGCGTGCCCAAGCGTGGCTATACCCGCTTCATCGAGAACATGCTCGACCATGTGAACGTCTCCGTCATGCTTGGCGCGGACTTCTTCGAGGTGGCCCCGCATTTCGACGCTCCACTGACTGTGTTCACCGGAGAGCTTGACAAGTACTTCGGGCAGAAGCACGGTGCGCTGGCCTACCGCTCCCTCGACATCAGGTTCGAGACCCTCGACCAGGAACGCTTCCAGGCGGCGCCGGTCGTCAATTATCCCAACGACTACGACTGGACCCGCATCACCGAGTTCAAGCAGCTTTCCGGCGAAACCTCCGCAAAAACAACCATTTGCTACGAGTTTCCCAAGGAGAAGGGCGAGCCATTCTATATCGTGGACGACGCCGAGAACATGGCCAAGAGGGACAGGTACATGGCCGAGGTCAAGGTGGTGGAATCGGACGGCAAGGTCATCTTCGTCGGCCGGCTCGCCGAGTACAAGTACTACAACATGGACCAGGTCATCGGTGCGACGCTGAAGAAGGTGCTGCCGCTGGTCAAGTAGTCAGTGTTGCCACGGAATCGGGCTTTCCTCGACGCTCCGGTGGGGAACTGACAGCAGAAAAGGGAAGGCGCCCACCGGCGCCTTCCCTTTTTATAGCAATTGCGAATATCGTAGTACTTATTCTTCTTCTTCCTCGCGGATGCGGAAGGCCGCGGCTGCCTTGGTGACGTCCTCGGCGATCTTGCCGGTGACTGGGGCGTAGTGGTCGAAGTCGACCTCGAAACTTCCGGTGCCAGCGGTTATGGAGCGGAGGTCGATGGCATAGCGCAGCAGTTCAGCGTGGGGAACCTGTGCGTCGATCTCCACGATGCCGCCACCGACAGGGTTCTGTCCGGAGATGCGGCCGCGCCTGCCGGAGAGGTCCGACATCACGTCGCCGAGGTTCTTCTCCTCGACGAAGGCCTTGAGGTTCATGATCGGCTCGAGGAGAACCGGGCCAGCGTTTTTCGTTGACTCGCGGAAGGCCCCGCGCGAGGCGATCTTGAAGGCCATTTCGGAGGAATCGACCGGGTGTTCCTTGCCGTCGGTGATCATGGTCTTGACGTCGACGACAGGGTAGCCGGCGACGACGCCC
>JBAXTA010000350.1:0-4419 GCA_037130415.1 Spirochaetota bacterium | reverse complement strand
CCTTCATGGGAACGTTGAAATCGACGCGCATGATCACGCGCTTCCCCCTGAGGGGAATGTCCTTGACTGTCTTGATCACGGGTGGCTCCTTTGAAAAAGGGCCACCCTCTCGGGCGGCCCTCATAGTTGTGATTACTTCTTGCCGTCCATGTAGCGGAGGAGATCCACGACGCGGTTGGAGTAGCCCCACTCGTTGTCGTACCAGGAGACGACCTTGAAGAAACGCTTCTCGCCAGGGAGGTTGTTCTCCAGGGTAGCGAGGCTGTCATAGATCGAGGAGCGGTTGTCATGGATGAAGTCCGTGGACACGACTTCTTCGTTGCCGTAGCCCAGGATGTTCTTGAGATAGGTCTCGGAGGCTTTCTTGAGGAATCCGTCGATCTCCCCGATGGAGGTATCGCGGCTCGATGTGAAGGTAAGGTCGACTACCGATACGGTCGGCGTCGGCACGCGGAAGGACATGCCCGTGAGCTTGCCCTTTGTCTCGGGAATGACCTCGCCGACAGCCTTGGCGGCTCCGGTGGTCGAAGGGATGATGTTGATGGCCGCAGCGCGACCGCCTCTCCAGTCCTTCTTCGACACGCCATCGACGGTCTTCTGGGTAGCGGTGTAGGAGTGGATGGTCGTCATGAGTCCCTTGTCGATGCCAACGCCCTCCTTGAGAAGGACATGCACGAGGGGAGCGAGGCAGTTGGTGGTGCAGGAGGCATTGGAGACGACCAGATGCTTGGCGGGCTCGTACTTTTCATTGTTCACGCCCATCACGAACATCGGGATTTTCTTTGTCTCGTCCTTGCTCTTGGCGGGTCCTGTGAGGATGACCCTCTTGGCGCCTGCCTCAAGGTGGCCCCAGGCCTTTTCATCATTGAATAGGCCTGTGGCCTCAATGACGTACTCGACACCGAGCTTGGCCCAGGGAAGGTTCTTGAGTTCCTTTTCGGCCATGACACACTTGATCTCGTGGCCGTTGACCACAAGGGTGTCGGCTTCGGCCAGCGAGGCATCGCTCTTTTTCGCCGAGATCGCGGCCTTCATGCGACCCTGGACCGAGTCGTACTTGAGCTGGTAGGCAAAATACCCGGCATCAGTGGAAACATCTACGACGGCGACGACATCGACCTTGTCCTTGCCCAGGAGCCCCTGCTCGACCAGGGACTGGAACACGAGGCGACCGATCCTGCCGAAACCGTTGATGGCAACTTTCATCGAAAACCCCCTCGAAAATGGAAACGGATGTGCCCTGCAATGGGCGAAACACAAATGCTGAAAGCCTTCCCCCGGCAACGCAGGGGCTCTGGATTCCAAATCGGTAAAAGGGTAACGAAAAAGCCCCCCTCTGGTCAACGAGGACAAAAAGGGGATCCTGTCAACAAAAAATATCAAAAGGGCAAGGTGTGGCAAGGGACAGTACCGGCCCGGCCCGGGCAGAGTCGAACCAGCTTCTCCCTGCTCAAGAGTTCCAGGGCTGCGACCGGGCAGCATTGTGGGGTGATGGGGCAATTGAATCATGGCAAAACCAGGCAGGCAATGCGGCGGATTCACAAGTCAGGCCAAAATGAAGTAAACTAAGGTAAGCCCTCGGTCGATACTGCTACTGTTGAAGTAGCGGCCATGGTTTCCCTCCCAGTACACCATGGCAGGCCTTCGATCCCCATTGGGGGTTGGCCGGTTTTTTCCCCAAAAACCGGCCTTTTCTATTTTCCGTGCACGCTGCGCCGGGTCCTGCGTCGCTCCCGGCCAGCGGCGCGGGGAACTTTATTGACCATTTCGGGTGCTTCGCATAGTGTGGCCGCTATGTCACCCCGTTCCCGGACCCTCAGAATCGCGCGGATCCTCCTCGTTGCGACTCCAGTCATTGCGATCATAGTCGGGATACTTGCGGGGATAGGGATCGCAGCCACCAACAACATCAGCAATTCCGAGAATTTCACCGATTTCAAGGCAGCCTTGCCCACCAAGATCCTCGATATCAAGGGAAGGCTTGTTACGGAATTTTCCTCCGATGAAAAACGGGAAATGATTACCCTCAAGCAGTTACCCCGGCACCTTGTCGAGGCGGTTATTACGAGGGAAGACCAGTCTTTTTACACGCATCATGGCTTTACCCTGAAGAGCCTGGCCAGGGCCTTCTGGGGCAAACTATCAGGCCAGAGCCTCGGAGGAGGCTCTACCATCACCCAGCAACTGGTCGGAGCCCTCAGCTATGTCGACAGGACCGATATCAGCTTCAAGCGGAAGATCGTCGAGCTCTGG
The DNA here is from genome assembly GCA_037130415.1 of Spirochaetota bacterium. Taxonomy (GTDB): domain Bacteria; phylum Spirochaetota; class Spirochaetia; order Treponematales; family Rectinemataceae; genus CAIJMU01. The sequence goes on along the minus strand of JBAXTA010000350.1, from coordinate 2,166 downwards.
TGGGCCCTCCAGCTCGAACGACGCTACACCAAGGATGAAATCCTCGAACTCTATCTCAACCGTACCTATATGGGTGCAGGTTGCTATGGTGTAGAGGCTGCAAGCAAATTCTACTTCGGACACTCGTCCCGAGAGATCAGCCTGGCCGAGTCCGCCATCCTTGCTATCCAGCTTTCCAGCCCAACAAGGTACAACCCGATCTCCAATCCGAACAATGCGCGGGAGCGGTCCCGCGAGATCCTGGATCAGATGGTCGCGCACGGTTTCGCGACAAAGGAAGACGCTGATGCCAGCTTTGACGAATACTGGACAAGCTTCGACTACACTCGGGTAGCTTCGAGCGCCTATTTTTCCCGCGACGACAAGGCTCCCTGGTTCAGCGAATACGTGCGCAGACAGCTGGAAGACATGCTGTACGGCTCACTGGACATCTACAAAGACGGCTTCACCGTCCATACAACCCTCGACCTCGACATGCAGCGTCTCGCCGATTCAACCATGAAGGGCGGCATCGACAGGGCAAACAAGGAATTCCAGGCCTCGAGTTCGCTCAGGCTCGGGGAGTCGACCAGTACCTACATCCCAATCGTCGAGATGCTCGGCCTGGCCTTCGATCTTTCGCCGCTCTTCGCTTCTGAATCGAAGGTGCGATCCAAGACCTTTGACTATTTCGAGCGGAAGCTTACCCCTACCATCGACGCCGCTGCCCTCCTCTTCGGGATACCCGACCTCAAGACGATGACAAACGCGAGCTATGGCAAGCAGAAATTGAATCTCGAGAAGGAAAGGGTCGAAGGTGCCCTGATCACGATCGAAAACGATACCGGGCGGGTCATGGCCATCGTCGGTGGTTCCAAGTTCGACCAGTCCAACCAGCTGATCCGGGCCACCCAGGCGCGTCTTATGCCCGGTTCGACCTTCAAACCTCTCTACTACTCCGCCGCCATAGACTCGAAGAAGTTCACGGAAGGAACCCTCATCGACGATAGTCCCGTGGTTTTCTACAACGAAGACGGCACTCCGTATATACCGCTCAATTTCAAGGGAGAGTGGAAGGGGACAGTGCTGACCTGGTACGCACTGGCGCACTCCATGAACGTCCCTTCCCTGAAGGTCCTCGATGGAATAGGCTTCGACGCAGCCATTACGCGAGCCGCGGCGCTACTGGACATAAGCGACCCAACTGAAATCCAGCGTACCTTCCCGCGCGTCTATCCTCTTGGCTTGGGTGTCATCGGCGTGTCACCCATCCGCATGGCTCGTGCTTTTTCGGTCTTTGCCAACCAGGGGCGGGCAGCGGATCCCATCGCGATAATCTCGGTCGAGGACCGGGATGGACGCATAATCCTCGAACCTGAGAAAGACCTCCGGGCAGAACAGAAACGGAGGGGGCAAGGTGCCCAGGTGATCAGCCAGCAGACTGCGGCGGTCATGGTGGACATGCTCCAGCGGACGGTGCAGTCGGGGACCCTTGCCGGACCAGCGGCGTCTGGCCAGATGTTCAAATACAAGGACGCAGAGGGAAAGGACTACACGCTGCCCTCGGCCGGAAAGACCGGAACGACCCAGAACTGGGCTGATGCCTGGACTGTCGGGTTCACGCCGTACTATACGACGGCGATCTGGTTCGGTTTCGACAAGCCTGGCAATTCCCTCGGAGTCAACCAATCCGGTGCCGTTCTCGCGGGTGACGTGTGGTCACGCTACATGCGGGGCATCAACCGAGGCCTTCCCATGCGAAACTTCACGCGACCGCAGAGCGGATTGGTGCAGGTCCAGGTTTGTGCCGTATCAGGGCAGCTGCCTACGGAATTCTGCAACGAGGGTACTGAGAGCCTCCTCTTTCTTGAAGGCACGCAGCCGACCAAGTATTGTGACTTGCACCAATACGGTGCCGAACGCGATTCAAAGATGCTCAAGCGCCTTGAGGACCAGTCGCGGATGTATGGCGACCGCCTTCCCAATGTCAACTCCACGCTGCGCATCGACCTTCCCGATCTTGAGGCGAACCCGTCTGAGACGACGCCCACGCAGACTCCAGACACGAACTCGCTGCTCAACTAACCCTGCTGCTTCCAAAGCCCGATCGAAGTGGCTACCCAGCCTCGGGCGGGCCTAGGAGCCTGTCGGACTTACCAACGCGCAACACCAAAGCATCCTAGATTT
>JBAXTA010000035.1:0-21149 GCA_037130415.1 Spirochaetota bacterium | reverse complement strand
CCTCGTCAATACCAATTACGAAGATCGCCTCGGCGACAAGGCGCCCGGACAAGGTCATTGGCATGCACTTCATGAACCCCGTGCCGGTCATGACCCTCGTTGAGGTCATCCGGGGGCACTCGACGAGCGAGGAGACCTTCACGTACGTGCGGGACCTCGTGACCCGGCTCGGCAAGGAAAGTGCGGTCTCCGAGGACTATCCGGGCTTTATCGCCAACCGCATCCTCATGCCCATGCTCAACGAGGCCATCTTTGCCCTCCACGAGGGTGTAGCCACGGCTGAGGACATCGACAAGGCCATGAAACTCGGCACCAACCAGCCGATGGGCCCCCTCACCCTCGCTGATTTCATAGGCCTCGACACCGTCCTCGCCATCCTCCGCGTCATGCACGAGGGCTTCGGCGATCCGAAGTTCAGACCCTGCCCCCTCCTGGTGAAGATGGTCAACGCCGGACACCTCGGCCGCAAGTCCGGGAGGGGGTTTTACAGGTATTGATGAGGTCAGGGCAAGGCCTTGACGGGCAGAACCTGAGATCTTTGCGCGCCGTCCATGGCGCGCAAAACCATTGGACTAATATGAATCTGCATTATTGTCCCTGTTTGACTAACATATTTACAGCCTACGTTCCGCTGCCACTGCCACTGCCGCCCCTCACCGCCCCCCTGCCAAGGGGGGCGACTCTTTGCCTCGCTTTGCGATTGACCACTTCCCAAAGCAGCCTATACTACTTAACGTAAAGGTCAAGATAGGCCCGGGCGCAGTTCAGGCCAGGCTCTGACCAGAGCCTGGGACCGGGAGGCAGGAAACATTGGAGAAGCAGCGAGTCCTTGTGGAAAAGGCGGGAGGGGTCGCAGCCCTGACGATGAACCGCCCCGATGCCTTGAACGCCCTCGATGTGACGACGCCCGAGGAGGTGCTTGCTGCGCTTTCGGCGATCGCGGCCGACCGGAGTCTCCGTGCGGCCATCCTGACCGGGGCGGGAAAGGCCTTTGTGGCCGGGGCCGACATTACAGCCATGTCAGGAATGTCCGCCGCCGGGGCTCGCTGCTTCGGCCTCGAGGCTGGCCTCGACGAAGCCCTTGCCTACGAGGCAGCGCTTTTTGGATTGCTCTTCAGCGGCAATGACGCCCGCGAGGGCATGGCCGCCTTTGTCGAAAAACGAAAGCCAGCCTTTACAGGAGACTGAACGGAATGGAAAACACCCGAGAGATCTACTGGAACGTCGGCCACGGCGTCACGCCCCTCATGTATCTCCTGGCCTTCGCCGCCATGGGCTATGTCGTCTGGTCCTTCTGGAAGCGGCTTTCCATCTGGAAGCGGGGCCGGGCCCTCGACCGCTTTGACCGGCCCTGGAAGCGGCTTTTCCGCCTCATCGGCATCGACGCCAGCCAGTCCCTCGTAGCCCGCACAGGTCCCGGCAAGTTGCACGCCATCTGGTTCTGGGCCTTCGCGATATTGTTCATAGGTACTCTCATCGTGATGGCGCAGGCAGACCTTCTCCAGCCACTCTTCGGTACCGTGATACTGCAGGGAACCTTCTACCTCTGGTACTCCCTCGTCCTCGATGTCGCCGGCGTGCTGGCCCTCCTCGCCCTCCTGGGTCTCGGGCTGCGGAGATTCATCATGCAGCCGAAGGGCCTGGAGACCGGAGTCGAGGACTGGCTCGTCCACGCCCTGCTCGCGGGCATCATCCTCACAGGCTACCTCATCGAGGGACTCCGCATGGCCGCGACCGAGCTCGGCACGAACGAGGCCCTTGCCGCCTGGTCGCCCGTGGGACGCCTGGTCGCGGCGGGCTTCGCCTTCGCCACACCGAGGGGCCTGGGCATCGTGCACGCCCTCCTGTGGTGGATCCACTTCGCGCTGGTCCTTGGCTTCATCGTTTCCCTGCCATCGAGCAAGCTGAAGCACATCCTGACAACCGGCGCCAACGCCTTCTTCGCCCCCCTCGAACCAAAGGGAACAATTGATACGATCAACCTCGAGGATGACAGGATCACGCAATACGGTGCCGCGAAGGTTTCGGACCTCACGTGGAAGGATATCTTCGACGCGGACGCCTGCACGAAGTGCGCGCGCTGCCAGGACGCCTGCCCCGCTTACAACACCGGCAAGCCCCTGTCGCCGATGAAGCTCGTCGCCGACATCGGCGCCGCCGCGCTGAAGGCTGCCGACACCACAGTGTGCGATGCAGTCGGCTCCGAGGCGCTGTGGTCCTGCACGACCTGCAGGGCCTGCCAGGAAACCTGCCCCGCCGGCGTCGAGCAGGTAAACAAGATCATCGCAATGCGGAGAAACCTCGCCCTCATGGAAGGGGACTTCCCCGACGAGGGCAGCCGGAAGGCCGCGGAAAACCTGGAGGTCAACGGCAATCCCTTCGGCCTTGCCTTCGCCGGCCGAGGCGACTGGGCCACGGGCCTCCCTGTCGTCGAGGCGAGGGGCTCTGAAGCCTTCGACATCCTCTATTTTGCTGGTTGCTATGCCTCCTTCGACGCGCGGAACCGCAGAGTAGCGCGGGCCTTTATCGAGTCCTGCAGCGCTGCGGGCATCAAGGTCGGCATCCTCGGTGCGGCTGAAAAATGTTGTGGCGAGCCGCTACGGAAGCTCGGCAACGAGTATCTCTACCAGGCCCTTGCCATCGTGAACGTGGAGAATATCAAGGCCTCAGGCGCCACGAAAATCGTGACTACCTGCCCCCACTGCTTCAACACCCTTGCACGTGACTATCGCGACCTGGGACTCGAGCTTCCCGTCGAGCATCACGCGACCTTCCTTTCGACCCTGATCGACTCAGGCAGGCTTCCGCTCAAGCGAGCGGAGTTCGAGTGTAGTTACCACGATTCCTGCTATATCGGCCGATATATGGACATCTATTCCCAGCCCAGGAAGGCCCTCTCTGCCCTGGGCGGCAGGGTCAGGGAAATGAAGGCGCACCATGCGGATTCCTTCTGCTGCGGTGGGGGAGGCGGACGTATCGTTGCCGAGGAAAAACCGGGAACGCGGATTTCGGTGGCACGGGCAGACATGGCCGCCGCCACCGGAGCGCCTATCCTGGTAACAAACTGCCCCTTCTGCCTTACGATGCTCGAAGATGGCGTCAAGACCGGCAACCACGAAGGGCGGATACAGACCCTGGACCTGGCCGAGCTTGTCGCCGCGCGGCTGGATTCTGCTGCACAGCAGCTTTGATGCCTCGTCCCGGCGCGGCAAAGGAAGGTTAGCCATGGATTTCGAACTCGACCAGGACCACCGTGTGCTCAGGGATACCCTGAGGGATTTTGTCAAAGCCGAGATCAGGCCCAGGGCCATCGACATCGACGAACAGCACCGCATTCCAGATGACCTTATTGCCAAGTACGCCGACATGGGTCTCCTGGGCAGCTATATTCCAGAAAGCTACGGTGGTGCCGGTCTCGACATCCTTTCCTACGCCATCGTGGTGGAGGAGGTCTCGAAGGCCTGCGCCTCCAGCGGCGTCCTCATATCAGCCCATACTTCGCTGGCCTGCGACCCCATCCTCCACTTCGGGACGGAGGAACAAAAACACCGCTGGCTGCCCGACCTTGCCAAAGGCAGAAAGATAGGCGCCATCCTCTTGACCGAAGCTGAGGCGGGCAGCGACCTCGCCAACGTGCAGACCAGCTATCAGAGTGACGGCGAGGGCTTCGTAATAAATGGCAACAAGGTATTCATCACGAATGGTGGCTTCCTCGGCACGGGTGTCGTCCTGGCAAGCCGGGACAGGAGCCAGAAGCACCGGGGACTCTCGGCCTTCATCGTCGATCTTTCCTCGCCCGGTGTCACGGCGCTACGCAACGAATCGAAGATGGGCATTAGAGGCAGCTACACGACAGCCTTCGCCCTCGACAGCCTCCGGGTGCCCGCCGATGCCCTCCTGGGCGAGGAGGGAAAGGGCTTCAGGATCGCGATGGCAAGCCTCGATGGAGGGCGCATTGGTATCGCCGCCCAGGCCCTCGGCATCGCAGGCGGAGCCCTCGAACGTTCGATCGCCTACGCGAAGGAAAGGAAGCAATTCGGTCGTCCCATTTCCGCTCTCCAGGCCATCCAGTTCAAGCTCGCCGACATGGCCCTCCGCGTCGAGGCCTCCCGACTCCTGGTCTGGCAGGCTGCCTGCAGGAAGGACGCGGGCCTCCCCTTCTCCACCGAATCAGCGATGGCCAAGCTGCACGCCGCCGAAACCGCAGTCTATGTGACGCGCGAAGCCGTGCAAATCCACGGCGGCAACGGCTATGTCACCGAGTACGAGGTGGAACGGATGTACAGGGACGCGAAAATCACGGAAATCTACGAGGGCACGAGTGAGGTGCAGCATCTGGTCATCGCCCGCGCCCTGTTGTCGTGAGGGGCCTGCAGTGTGACGGCCAGCCCGGGGGCCAGCCAGACGATCAGCCGACCGATCAGCCGACCGCCTTCCTGGCGGCTGCGAGGGCCGCGACGTAGTCCGGCTCCCGCCCGATCTCCGGCACCTGCTCGGTGTAGACAATGCGGTCTTCCTTGTCGATGACCACAACGGAGCGCGAGAGGAGACCAGCGATGGCACCATCCTCGATGGCGACGCCGTAGGACGAGCCAAAGTCGCGGTTCCTCATCTCCGACAGCGGTACGATGGTGGTCAGCCCCTCTCCCTTGCAAAAGCGGCTCGCCGCGAAGGGCAGGTCGCGGCTCACGTTGAGTGCTACTGCTCCGCCTATCTTTGCGAGCTCGGCGTCAAAGCGCTTTGCCGATAGTGCGCAGATGCCCGTATCGAGGCTCGGGTTGATGTTGAGCACCTTCACCTTCCCCGCGAAGTCGGCAAGACCGACATCCTTGAGGTCTGAGCCGGTGAGCTTGAAATCGGGGGCCTTGCTCCCGACTGCCGGAAGCGTGCCGGAGGTATGGATCGGATTTCCCTTGTGGGTGATGGTTGCCATGGATGCTCCTCGAGTGGTTGTGCCTGATCAGGCCGGGGTCAAGATACTGCAGCCTGGGTCCGGAGGCAAAACAGGCTCCGTCAAGGGAAGCAAGGCTTTGCTATGCGTTTCCCCTCCGGCTAAGTACCTTGAGCATCAATGGAGGATATCATGGACACCCACAGACGATCGGCCCTGGCCTTGACAGCATTTCTCTTCGCATCCGTTTCGTGGTCACAGGGCCTGGATTTCGTGCCCCAAGCCGAAGCGGAATCAGGAGCGATCAAGCTCCTCCTCCATACCTACCGCGTCGGTCCCGCCGCCACCAGCAGCACCTTCGACTTCGTGAACCAGGGCGGACAGGAGATCCTCTTTCCATTCAACCGCCTTACCGCCCTCCTCGACATTGGCGAGCGGCATGAGCTCCGCTTCACCTACCAGCCGCTCGAGATCGTCACAACTGTTAACTTCAGGTCAGCGGTCACCGTCGATGGCAAGATCTTCAACGGCCCCACGAGGATGACCTACGGCTTCCCTTTCTACAGGACAACCTACCTCTACCGTTTCCTGGGCGACCCGGGGGAATCCTGGCTGTCGGCCGGGGCTGCAATCCAGCTCAGGAACGCCTCGATCCGCTTCGAGTCCCTGGACGGAAGCACCCTCGCCAATTCCCAGAACCTCGGCATCGTGCCCGCGCTCGCGCTCGCTGGCCGCCTCGACCTGGGTGGAGGCCTCTTTGCCGCCTTTGATGCCACGGGCATCTACGCCTCGAGCGCGTTCATCAACGGTGCCAGCTTCACGTTCGAAGGTTCCATACTCGATGCCTCGGCGAGGCTCGGATACAAGGCGGGCCGGAGCGTGGAAGTCTTCATGAACGGCCGCTTCTTCGGAGGCAGCGCCGCCGGCGTTTCTGGCTACGAGCGGACGGCCTGGGGCAACTCGGTGAGCGGTGAGACCGCCAACTACATAGCCTCGGCCGCTCTGACACTCGGGGCGACGGTGAGGCTCCCGGAGTGAGGCTGCCTGAGTGAGGCCTGGGGGGGCTTCCGCCACTCAGCCGCAGGACCGGGCTGGACGCCTGCCTGCATGGGTGCTGCGCATGTCCACGGGAAAGAGGCTTCCCTGGCGGTCGCGAAGGCGTTCTTCGACACTCCCTATGATGGCGTTCAAGTGCCGCGATTCCGCGACAAAGTCCAGAGTGTCACCCGGAACCACGAGCACGGGTGCCGGCTCGAAGCACTCGAGCCATTCCTCATAGTACCTATTGAGTCCCGCAAGGTAATCGTCAGGAATGGCGGCCTCGAAACCACGCCCCCTCATAATTATGCGCTTTCGGAGCGTTTCTACGGAGCATCGCAGGTAGACAACGAGGTCGGGGGGAGGCAGGAGCCCGACGAGGGTCTTGTACAGGCTGTGATAGGTAGCCCAGTCCCGGTCGCTCATGTGTCCCTGCTCGTGGAGGTTCCGGGCGAAGACCTCCGCGTCCTCGTAGAGGGAACGGTCCTGAACCACCGACCAGGGATCGCTGGCCAGCTCGTGATGGCTACGGAGACGGTGGGTCAGGAAGTACAGCTGCGAGTGGAAGGCCCAGCGGCCCATGTCCGCATAGAAATCCTCAAGGTAGGGATTTTCGGACACCGGTTCGAAATAGGGCCTATACCCAAGGCGGTCGGCAAGGAGCTGGACGAGGGTCGATTTGCCAGCTCCGATGTTGCCTGCCACCACAAGGTATTTCTTCACAAGCGTTCCAGCGTCATCCATAACGTTCGCGAGCTGCGCCCGCGCAGGTCATGGGCTATTTGCCGAAATTGGCGAGAGCGTTGCGGGCAGAGCGCATGATGCTGTCTGACCACTTCGTGTTTGACTGCACGGACAGAAGGGCGGGCTTGACTATGGAGTTCTTCGAGGCTGAGGCGGCTTCGATCGCCACCATCACCATGCGGTTCCGCGTCGGGTCGTTGACTCCACCAGCCATTTTCTGGTTCATCTCGATAAGGAGATCGGCTATCACCTTTGCTGCGGCGTTGGAACCGTTGATGCCCAGGGCCTGCAAGCCCAGGATCTTCTCCTCGTCATCGAAGCCATTGACATAGGACTTGGTCTCGATGATGACAGTATTGATATCCACTCCGTTGAGCGCATAGGTTCCCTGATCCTTGGCCTTCAGGTCGATGAGGCCACGAAGGGCAGTTTTCCTCAGGGTAGCGAAGTCCTTGGCTGCTGTCTTCCTGTTGATGTCATCCTGGCTGTGACCGATGAAGAGCCCGAGTCCGGCAGACTGGATCTTGCGATCCGGGGCGGCCTTGGACCCGAGTTCAAGGGCGAGGGCACGGTATTTGCGTACGGCACCCACCTCGTTCCTCACGATTTCCTGCACGGGGTCAGTCGGATCTGCACAGATGTCAGGCAGGGACTTGAGCGCTTGCGCGCGGACCCGCTGGGAGTACCAGCCGTCAGAGGCAAAGAACACGGGCTTGAAGCCCTGGACGTCCTTGATCTTGCTGAGGGCCACGATGCAGGCGTAGGCGATCTTCTCGTCGCTGTCCGCAGTGGATGCCGAATGGTCGTCGTTGAGGTTGCGGAGCAGAAGGGAGATCTTCTCCGCATAGTCGTTGGCGCGCATGCGTCCAAGCGACATGATGCACTCGGCACGGGCAAGCGTGTCCTCCATCTGCTCCACCCCCTGCCAGAGGAAGACGGCCGATTCGAGGTTCTTGAACTTGCCGAGGGCTTCGGCGACAACACGAACGGTGACTCCATAGAGGGCTTTCTCCGAGGCCTCCTTGTAGCTGTTCTGCGTGTTGAGCAGATCCACGAAGGCGAGACCGAGAATGGGGGCGACGATCCGGTCATCAAGGGCGATCAGGCTCTGGATAACCGAATATTTATCCTGAAGGCTCTGCGAATCGTGGTAGATCTGGCTGTAGACCTCGGTCATCTCGTCGCCGAAAACAGGCGCGACCACTCCCAGGAGGACGAGGATCACTGGTACCAGGAAGATGCGCTTCATTTCTAATGCTCTCCTACTCAAAGTAAACTTCAATCTTCTGGTCTTCCCGCACCGTGTACTCGGAGATCTTCTTTTCCTTGACCTTTCCGGCACCGTCGGAAACCACGGTCGTAAGGCGTTCGCCGAGGGGCCCCAGCACGTAATCCGTCGCCTCGGAAAGCGAACCATCGACTCGCCTGACTTCAAAGCGTACGAGCTGGCCAGAGGAGAGGTTGGAAACTTCTCTCTTCTGCACTGTCCCCAGACTGTCTTTGTAGGAGCGAGTCTCTTTGCCGTCGGAATACTCTACGGCAATGGAGCCGGTGACGATATCACCGGCGTTCTTCATCGTTACGAGCGTCAAGCGGCCGCGGGCATCATAGATATAGAGGGTTGAAGCCTTGAGGATGTTCTTTGAATCGTAGTATCTCCAGACGGTCTTGCGCCCGGCGGTATCATAGTCGTACGTGGAGGCCGACTGCTGGCTGCCCTTTGCGTCAACAGTCCTCTCCGAGGCGACAAGGGCATTCCCGTCCGCCGCAACCCAGGTCAGTTCATGGCGCGACTTGAGCTGCCCATACTTGTCATAGATGACTTCGGCGGCGAGCATTCCGTCGCTATACTCAGAAGTCGTCTTCTCTATCGGCTCGGTGACGTTCGCATCGTAGACGGCCTTGAGCTTGAGTTGGACGAGACCGGCATCCCACGTATATATGGTATGCCCATCTTCCTGCCCATCTGCGTACAAGACAGTCTCCTTCAGGACTATGGGCGTTTTGACTATGAGAGTGCGCTCCTTCCGGACCTTGGCGGGTGGTGCGGGTGGCGCGGGAGGAGGGGGAGCCTGGGGAGCGACAGCAACCGCTACTGCAGGCTCAGGCGCTGGCGTTGGTGCAGGCTCCGGGGCAGGAGGCGGTGCTGGCTGGGGAGCTGGCTGCTCGGTGGGGGTCGGAGCGGGAGTCGGAGCAGGCTTGGGAGAACCAGCGCAGGACAGCACAAGGGCTAAAATGGCTGCCCCAATGACCATGCGGGCAAGAACAGTGGCTGGACAGCGCATCGATACCTCCATGTGGCATGCGGGACTCGGCTTTGAGGTTGTTTGACTGAGCGATTATAACCCAAAGAAGCCTGAGAAGGTAGGCCCTCGAAGGCTCGGTTTTCAGGATTCCTCAAGGGCTCGGTCAAAGGCCCTTTTCAGGAGTGCAAGGCCTTTCCTCCCCTGGGCTTCGGTCAATATGAGGGGGGGAAGCAGGCGGATGACATCGTCGCCGGCGGTCAGGACGAGGAGGCCTTCCTCGGCGCAGAGTTCCTTCACCCGTTCTGGCTTGGCTGTGGTGACCGCACCGATCATGAGGCCGCGCCCGCGCACCTCGCGGACAAGCGGGTGCTTCCAGGAGCGTATTCCATCCATGATCAGCTCGCCGACGCGGGCCACTGACTCGAGGAAGCCTTCGCTGGCGAGTTCTGACAGCACGACGCGGGCGGCTGCGGTGGCAAGGGCGTTCCCTCCGAAGGTCGAGCCGTGGTCGCCCTTCCCGAGAACGGTCGCGGCCTCGCCACGGGCCAGGACTGCGCCGATAGGTACGCCACCCCCAAGGCCCTTGGCTACGAGGACGACATCTGGCTTGATGCCTGCAGCCGTGGATGCGAGGATCGCCCCGGTGCGGCCCATGCCACACTGCACCTCGTCGCAGATGAGGAGGGCACCGCGCTCGCGGCAGAGGGCCTCGGCCCGTTTCATGTAGCCGATCGACAGTGGGTAGACGCCGCCCTCGCCCTGTATGGGTTCGATGATGAGGCCGGCAGTCTTCTCGTCGATGGCCGCGTCGAGGGCGGCCAGATCATCGGCAGGCACATAGGCAAAGCCCGCGGGAAAGGGGCCAAAGTACTTGTGGAACTTCTCCTGGCCGGTGGCAGTGAGAGCAGCCAGGGTGCGCCCGTGGAAGGAATTGACGAGCGTGACGATCGTGCTGCGGTCGGGGGACCTGGAGGAGCCGTGCTTGCGGGCGAGCTTGATGCCACCCTCGTTGGCTTCGGCGCCGGAGTTGCCGAAGAAGACCGCGTCGAAACCCGTGGCCGCGCAGAGCTCGCGGGCGGCGGCCATCGCCACCGGCGTATTGTAATAGTTGGAAACATGTATCAGGCGCGCGGCCTGCGCCCCCAGGGCGGCAGCCAGGCGTGGATGCGCGTGCCCGAGGCTCGACACGCCGATGCCGCTGGCGAAATCGAGGTAGGACCGGCCGTCCACCGCGGTAAGCACCGCCCCCTCGCCCGACTCGAAGACCAGGCCCGTCCGCCTGTAGGTATCCATGAAACCGTCAAAACCGCTGTCGCCCATATTGCCCATTTCTGGCTCCTGTCTGTCAGTGGATCATCGTGCCGAGCCCCGAGTCCGTGAAGAGCTCGAGGATCAGGGAGTGGGGAGAGCGCCCGTCTATGATGTGGGCACTCGAAACGCCGCCGTCGACTGCCTGCGCGCAACACTCAACCTTCGGAATCATTCCCTTGGCAACGATGCCGTCGGCGATCAGGCCGGGGATGTCGGTACGGGGCAGGGACTCGATGAGTGTCGAGATGTCCGAGAGGTCCCTGAGGATGCCCGGCACGTCAGTGAGGAGGAGCAGCTTCTCTGCCCCCACGGCTACCGCAATCGCCGCTGCCGCAGTATCGGCGTTGATGTTGTAGAAATTGTCATCACCCTTTTCGCCTACGCCAACGGTGGCGATGACGGGAACGTAGCCGGCTCCGAGGGCCGCCAGGAGGGGCTCCGGATCGATGCTGACGATGTCGCCCACGAAACCGAGGTCGGAGAGCGTGTGGCGTCGGGCCCTGATCATGGAACCGTCCACGCCAGAAAGCCCCAGGGCCTTGCCGCCCTCGCGGCCGATAAGGCCGACGATGTCCTTGTTTACCTTGCCGGACAGGACCATGCGGACCACTTCCATGGTTTCCTCGTCCGTAACGCGGAGTCCCTTCACGAAGGCCGGCTCCTTGCCCAGGCGCCGGAGCATCGCGTCGATCTCGGGGCCACCCCCGTGCACGAGGATCGTCCGGATGCCAACCGCCCCCATGAGGACTATGTCCTGGGCGACAGCCTGCCGCACATTCTCGTTGGTCATGGCCGCCCCGCCGTACTTCACGACCATTGTCTTGCCCGCATAGGCCTTGATGTAGGGCAGGGCCCTGACGAGGATATCCGCCCTCGCGTTGTCCGATATGATCATAGTTAGTCCCTTCTTGTCCAGGTCTCAGGACCGGTAGTCCCCGTTGATCTTCACGTACTCGTAGGAAAGGTCGCAGCCCCAGGCCGTCGCGCTGCCCTCCCCCGCGTCCAGCTTCACGAGGATCTGGACCTCCCTGTCCTCGAGGACCTTCTTCGCTTTTTCCTCGCTGAAGGGCAGGGGCGCCCCGTCCTTGCAGACCTCGATGTAGCCGCGTGTGCTTTCAAAGGCAAGGTCCACCCTGCCCGGATCGAAGTCCGGCCCCGCGTAGCCGAGGGCGCAGAGCACACGTCCCCAGTTCGCATCAGCCCCGAACATGGCCGTCTTCACAAGGCTCGAGGAGATGACCGACTTGGCCAGCGCTTCGGCGTCATCCTCGCTCTTTGCGCCGGTGACTGTGCATTCGACAAGCCTCGTTGCGCCCTCCCCGTCACGGGCGATCATGCGCGACAGCTCGGTGCAGACCCAGTCGAGGGCCTCCGCAAAATCCCGGTAGGAGTCGCCCTCGGTCACGATCTCGGCGTTGCCCGCCATCCCGTTCGCCAGAACCACGACCATGTCGTTCGTGCTCGTGTCGCCATCGACGGTAACGCGGTTGAAGGTCCTGCGCACCGTCTCCGAAAGGGCCTTCTGCAGCAGGGCGCTGGAGATCGCACAATCCGTCGTCACGAATCCCAGCATCGTCGCCATGTCCGGGTGGATCATGCCGGAGCCCTTGGCCATGGCGCCGATCGTCACGGTCCTGCCGCCGATGTCGACGGAAAGCGCCGCTTCCTTCTTCATGGTGTCGGTGGTCATGATGGCCTCGCGCGCGTCGATCGAACCCGACTTCGACAGGCCCGCCACAAGGTCGTCCATCTTCACCTCGATAACCGAGACATCGAGCTGGACGCCGATGACGCCGGTCGAGGCCACCACCACATCCTTCACATCGACAGGAAGGCGGGCAGCCACGAAGGAGGCCATGCTGCGAGCGTCTCTGACTCCCTGCTCCCCGGTGCAGGTGTTGGCGTTTCCCGAATTCACGATGATCGCGCGCGCCTTCCCGTCGGCAAGGTGCTCGCGTGTCACTACGAGGGGCTGGCCAATCACCTTGTTCTTCGTATAGACAGCCGCCGCCGAACAGGAGGTTTCCGACCAGATGAGGGCCAGGTCCTTCTTTTCGCTTTTCTTCCGGATACCGCAGTGCACCCCTGAGGCGGTGAATCCCAGTGGGGCAGTAACGCCTCCGCGCAGACTCTTCATACGTGCTCCTTTTTCAGCGCCTCAGAACGCGGGTGGCAGCATCGAGACGCCGGCACCCTCGTCGAGGCCAAGCGCGATGTTCATGTTCTGGATCGCCTGGCCTGCAGCTCCCTTGACCATGTTGTCGATGGCGGAGACGACGATGGCCGTTTTTCCGCCGCGGGCGAGGTGGAGGGAAATATCACAGTAATTGGAAAAACGCACGTTGCGGTTGGTCGCAACGCCCCCCGGGGGCAGGACCCTGACGAAGGGCTCGGAAGCGTAGAATTCCGCGTAGGCAGCGTGCAGGGCCACGGCGTCCACAACCACTGCCAGCGGCGCGTACATCGTGCTCACGATCCCGCGTCCCATCGGCGCGAGGTGGGGGGTGAAGATCGCCTCGACAGGATGGCCAGCCATGGCCGAAAGGTTCCGCTCGATCTCTGGAGCATGGCGATGCTCGCCGATCTTGTAGGGCGAAAGAGAGTCCGCGCATTCGGGATAGTGGCTAGTCCGCGTGGGTTCCTTGCCCGCTCCTGTCACCCCGGATTTCGCGTCGATGACGATGCCCTCGCTACGGAACAAGCCCTTCGCAAGACCTGGATAAAGGCCAAGGGATGCCGCTGTCGGATAGCAGCCGGGATTGCCTATGATCCGCGCCTTCGCGATCGCGTCGCGGTTGAGCTCGGGCAGCCCGTAGACCGAGACCGCGTGGAGTTCCGGATGTTCATAATGCCGACCATAAGCGGCAAAGAAGGCCGCGTCATCGTCGCCGAAACGGAAATCGGCGGACAGGTCGATGAAGACCCCGCCCCTGGCCGCCACTGTCCCCGCAACCCTTTCCGCATGTCCGTGCGGGAGCGAGGAAAATACCACATCCCCGGAGGCAAGGGCTTCCTCCGGGGATGCAAGGGTGAGTTGCCTGCCCTCGCGCCTGGCCCCAAGAAGGTTCGGATAGATCGAAGCGAGATCCTCGCCTCCCGAACTCGAGGAGGAGGCAACAACTTTTCCGACCGAAGGATGGCCGAGAAGCAGCCGCACGAGCTCGGCACCCGCATAGCCGGTAGAGCCGAGCACCGACACAGAAATCACAGTTACCTCCATATCACAGGAAAGACCTTTCGGTACCTGCGGGCTTGCTCATCCTGGCCGGAGCCGGACTGTCATGGGTGGGGAAATCACCGATCCGGAACGGATCTGGTCGATGCGTAACTATCTTCACTGGGCAGGATATAGTCAAGCGGCTGTCAGGAAATCCTCATCGGAAATGCGCTGGAACTGCGACCTCCTCAGGAGCCTCCCCCGCCTCTTGAGACCGGCGCCCGCTTTCGCTAGACTCACGCCCACCATGGAACGCAAACGCATACTGACGGGCGACCGTCCCACAGGAAAGCTCCACCTCGGCCACTACGTCGGCTCCCTCGCCAACAGGGTCCGCCTCCAGGACGAGTACGAATGCTTTTTCATCATCGCCGATCTCCATACGCTGACCACCAAGCCCGAGAAGGAACACATCGAGGAACTTGCTGGCAACGTGCGCTCGGCCGCCCTCGACTATCTCGCCTGCGGCATCGATCCCGCCAAGTCGGTCATCTACCTCCAGTCCGCCGTCCCCGAGGTCGTCGAGCTCGCCCTGTTCTTCCAGAACCTGATCACGGTACCGAGGCTGTCCCGCGTGCCGAGCCTCAAGGAAATGGCCCAGGGAGCAGGCATCGAGGAGATGCCCTTCGGCCTCCTCGGCTACCCGGTCCTGCAGGCGGCCGACATCATGCTGCCGCGCGCCCACCTCGTGCCCGTGGGCAAGGACAACGTCGCCCATGTCGAGGTGACCCGCGAGATCGCACGCCGTTTCAACTTCCTCTACGGCGACACATTTCCCGTCCCGGACGTGCTCGTCTCTGAGTACGGGTCCCTTGTCGGAACCGACGGAAACGCGAAGATGTCCAAAAGCCTTAATAATGCCATCTTCCTTTCCGACGATGCCAGGACGGTTCACAAACGTGTCATGTCCATGTACACGGATCCCAACCGCATCTCGGCCGATGTGCCCGGAACAGTCGAGGGCAATCCCGTCTTCCAGTACCACGATGCGTTCAACACTGACAAGGCAGAGGTCGAGGATCTCAAGGCCCGCTACAGGGCGGGCAAGGTAGGCGATGTCGAGGTGAAGGAAAAGCTCGTGCGCGCGCTCAACGCCTTCCTCGATCCCATCCGCGAGCGGCGGGCGAAATACGAGGCCACGGCCGGGCTCGCCGACGAAGTCGTCCACGATGGCACGATGCGGATGCGCGAGGAAGCCCGCCAGACGCTCAACGCAGCCAAGAAGGCCATGGGCATTGCCTCTGTCTGGAACGGGATCAAGCGGAAGGCTGAGGACGTGAAAAAGAAGCGCGCTGGCAACTGACCGGCAGGACCATCAGGCTGTTTCCACAGTCCTCACAATTCCTCAAGTTCCATGGCTTCCTCGATATCACCTGTCATTTCTTGCCGCGAGGGGGGCTTTGCCAGATCCGGCTTGGTCATCGCTTCGAGGGAAAGCGTCTGGAGCAGTTCTTCCACCGCTGACTCGCCCTCGCGGCCGAGGTCGAGGAAGCGGCAGCCAATGCGGCTGCCATCGACATCGTTTTCGATGCGGCGGACTTCAAGGAAAAGCTGGACAGAGCGCTCACCCTCCGAGTTCAGGGGAAGGGCGACCCGGACATGATGTTGGCTGCCGGCTACCATCGGGACCTCCGCCAGGATGAGCATGCCAGAACGGGACAGGTCCCCGATATAGCCCAGGAAGGAGCCATCGCCGGCATAGATCTCGAGGTTATACAGGAGCAATTGCCGGCTTTCCTTGCGGGCGAAGCGGGCCGCCTCCGCCCTCGCGAGGATGCGGTAGCGCTTCAGGACCTTGTTGCGCTCCAGCCCCCCGATCTTGAGGTAGCCCGCCAGCTGTGCGAGCACCTTGGAGGAACGGCGCGCGTCCTTGGCACCAGATTCGGCGCTGCTCGCTGAATCGGCGATGGTCTGGTATTCGGTGGCACCCTCGCCGAAGACCCGCCCGAAACTCTCGATGCGGGTCGAAGCCCCGGTGGCGCTTGCCGCGAGCTTCGAGGCAGCTTCGATCTGGTCGGAAAAGCCGTCGGCAAAGGCTCCGAGGATGTCATCGACCGCCCGGACGCGATCCACGATGGCAGCAAAGCGCGCCTGGCTGTCAGCGACGGCGGCGCCGAGTTCGCGGGCGGAAAGGCTCGACTCCGAGGAAAGCCTCGCCGAGGATTCTATGCCCTTGGCTATCGATCCCAATACTTGTGAGATATCCGCCAGGGACACCCGCGAAGAGGCAGCGAGCTTGCGTATCTCCTGGGCGATCACGGCGAATCCCGCCCCCCGGGCACCTGCGTGCGCAGCCTCGATCGAGGCGTTCGTCGCCAGGACGTGCGTACGCTCGACGATGTCCTCGATCACGCGGAGGGCATCCCCCATGCGCTTGGCCTCCTGGGCCTGCTTCTCGGCGACGCGGTCGATCTGCGCTATGCCTTTTGCGAGCGAGGCCGCCGAGGCTCCCGTGGCCGCCAGCGAGGATGCTCCCCCGGTCGCCGCCGCAGCCGCCTCGGATGTCACACGGGAGACCTCCGCGAGCTGGTCGCGCGCACCGAGGGCACGGCCCCGGAGGGACTCCGCCCCGGACGCGTAGCCAGCCACCCCCTGGATGAGGTCCTCGAGCTCCCTCGCTGTCGCGGCGAGCTTGGCGTGGTAGCCCTCCGAGCGTTTCTTCAGCATTATGAGCATTTCGAGTTCGGCCTCTGACTGCCTGGCGAGGTTGCGGGAGGAAAAAAGGATGTCCGAGGCGAAGAGGTCGAACTTGACCGCCGAGCGCCGCAGAAGTGCGAAGTCGTCGTTGAGCGACAAAAGGAACTCCCCGAAACCCGGCAGCTCTAAAACGAAACCGGAGTCGTGGACGGTCGAGATCAGGGCGCCAAGGTCCGCCTCACCCCTGCTGTCCTCGAGGATGGCGCGGTCAAGTCCGGAGAGGTGGCGGGATTTCCGTACTGTTCCCGCCAGGGTGAGCGCTGATAGCACCGTAGCCGCGAGGCAAGAAAGGAGCGCGAGGGACACGAGCCAGGCCGGGCCAGGCTGGCCCGGGCCAGGCTGGCCCATGAGCAGCGAAACTGCAAGGACTGCGACAGCCACCAATGATGCGGCTGGAGCGAGGGCCGGGATCATGGCAAAAGTGCTTCTTTTTCCTGGGCGTCCGGACATGTGGGTACAATACTAAGCTGGAAACCTTCGCGAAAGCAACATGGCGCTGGAGGATCGCTGAGGAACGCCGCCTATTCAGGCAGCCAGCGCTCGAGCGAGATGCGGAGATCATCTGGGCCGATTGGCTTGAGGAGGAAATCGTCCATGCCTGCTTTTATGCAATTATCACGTTCTCCATCGGCCGAGCCACCGGTGAGCGCGATGATGGGGATGCGGGTGCCATCGGCTTTTTCCAGCTGCCGGATCTCATCGGCCGCCTCGAAGCCATCCTTGATCGGCATCTGGAGGTCCATGTAGATCAGGACAGGACGCTCGGAGGTGAAGGCATCCATGGCCTCCTCGCCATTGCGGGCGGTGGCGACGCGGCAGCCGACCGCGATCCGCTGGACCAGGGCCTTCGCCAACGCGAGGTTGATGGTGTTGTCCTCGACAATGAGAATGAGGACCCCGTCGGTGCGCTTGTTCACGGATGCTCCTATCAAGGGGCTTGGAGTTCGAAGTGTATGCGTTTTCTCCGCAAGAGTCACTCCCGCATCGCCACGGAAAGCTCATTGAAACGTTCGACAAGCTGACGGGCAGCGGACTCGATCATAGCTGCTTCCAGGGCCTTGCAGGCAAGCTCAAGGCTGCTCGCGGCCGCTCGGAAGCGCTCGGAGCTGAGGTTGGCCCCCGCTCCTTTGAGGGTGTGGGCCAGCCGCTGGGCAGCTTTGAAATCAGCCGCCGCGACAGCAGCCCTGATAGACTCAAGCTGGGAGGGCGTTTCGCTGAGGAAGGTAGCCAGGATTTGGCGGGCCAGATCTTCGTCTCCCATCATACGCTCGAGCATCTGGGGACGGTTCCAGACATCCAATGGAAGGCGCTGCTGCTCTCCTGCTTCTTCCGGACCTGTCGTCTGCCTTTGAATCTTCAGAATCAGCCCTCCATGGTATCGTCAGAATGGCAGGATCCGCACATTCTGCCATAGATATACCAGTACCGGATGGAGCTGTCAAACAAGGCAAGGGATACTCCAAAGGGACGGATTCACCTTGAAATGACAAGTATCTTACTTTACCAAAATTAATTACCAAAAGTAAAAAAAATGTTCTTTTATCTATATATTTCGCTTGACAAAATACTTTAACGATTCATAAAATGTGCAACTATGGAGCCAGACACGAAGACCCCGACGGGCGAAGGCAAAACTGCCGGGAAAGCTGTTGCCGAGGGAAGCGGCATCGAGGATTTCGCCTCCGAGGAGCGCTGCCTCAGGGTTGCCGGCACCCTCTCCCTCATCTCCAACCCACGCCGGCTCAAGATCCTGTGCATGCTCGCGGTGCGCGACCGGAGCGTCGACGAACTGGTACAGGGCACCGGCGGAACCTTTCCGGCGATCTCCCAGCAGCTCAAGCTCCTCACCCTGGCCGGCTTCCTCGAACGACGCAGGGAAGGCCGCAACATCTTCTACAGGCTCAAGGACGAACAGGTCCTCTCGATCCTCCACCACCTGAAGTCCCTGTACATGAACCCGGACAGCCCCAACGCGGGCACGGACCCACAATGATCGTAATTATGAACATCCGGCCATGCCGGACCGTCCGGCCTGGCCGGACGCCGATACCTACAAGGGGGCAGTCATGCTCGTGAACACCGCAGGCGCTGGTTTCCTCTCAAAGACCTTCGGCGCAAGGGTGAGCTTCGATCCGGTGGAACGAATGCTCTATTCGCACGATGTGGGGGACATCCCCTACCTCATCAAACCCCTTCTCGGAAAGACGACGCCCCAGGCAGTCGTCCAGCCGGAGAACGAGGGCGAGATCGTCTCGCTCGTGAAGTGGGCCGTGGAAACCACAACGGTCATCGTCCCTCGGGGAAAGGCGACATCGGGATACGGTGGCGCGATCCCCGTCAAGGAAGGCGTCGTCGTCGACTTCGTCCGGATGCGAGGAATAATCGCAGTTGACAAGGACGCGATGACCGCGCGCGTCCAGCCGGGCATCGGCTGGGAGCCCCTCGACCGGGAACTCGCGAAGGAAGGCCTGACGCTCAGGCTGTATCCGACAAGTTATCCGGCCTCCACTGTCGGCGGCTGGGTCGTGCAAGGGGGCGCCGGCATCGGAAGCTTCGAGGCGGGCTGGTTCCGGGACTCGATCGAGTCCGTGCGGGCAGTCCTTGCCGACGGATCCGTGCGCGAATTCACGGGGACTGACATCGACCTGATCTACGAGACGGGGGGCATCACCGGCCTGGTGACAGAGGTCACCATCAAGGTGATGAAGAAGTGCGACCTCATCATCGTGGCAGCCACCTCCCTCCAGGCTTCTTCGGTCCAGGAAATCTCAGAGTCCGTAATCAAGGAAGACCTCCCGATCTGGTCGATGCTCTTCATCAATCCCAAGATGGCCGAGCTCAAGAACAGGACTCCCCACCCCGAGCACGACATCCACGAGGGGCAGTACACCAGAATCCCCGAAGCCTTCGTCGTGACGATCGCCTACCGCGCGGAGGACTCGGGCAGGGTAGCTGCGAAACTTGACGCCCTCTTTGCCCGCGCACGCATGGAAAAACAACCACAGGAGATCGCAGACCACGAGTGGGAAAGCCGCTTCAAGGTCATGCAGGTCAAGCGACTCGGCCCTTCCCTGGTGCCCGCCGAGGTCGTGGTGCCACTGGCTACGCTGGGGAATTTCCTGCAGGACATGGACCGCAGCATCCACCAGCCCGTCGTCAAGGAGGGCATGCTTGTCAAGAATGGCCGCGACGGAAAACCCGAAGTCGTCATACTTGGCTTTATCCCCTCGGACCAGCGCAGGTTCAGTTACCATTTCGTGTTCAGCCTCTCGCTCTCGATCATGAAGGTCGCCGAACGGCACGGCGGACGGGCCTACGCCACTGGCATCTACTTCACCGGGAAGGCGAAGTCCGTCTTCGGGGAGAAGCGCCTGGCCGCCCTCCGCGAATTCAAGGCAATGACCGATCCGAAAAACATCCTGAACCCGAAAAAGAACATCCAGGGAAACATCGTGTCCTCGATAGTCAGCCTGGTGTCCAACTTCGAGCCGATAACAAGGTTCTTCGGAAACCAGGTCCTGACCAGGGTCGGCGAGCGCATCACCGGACCAAAGAGGGGCATCCCCGCCGACATCGCCTGGCATGCCTACGGTTGCAGCCAGTGCGGCTACTGCATCGACACCTGTGACCAGTTCTACGGGAGGCTCTGGGAAAGCCAGACCCCCCGCGGCAAGTGGTTCTGGCTCAGGCTCTTCATGGAAGGCCGGGTGAAGTGGGACCAGAAGCAGGTCGACACCTTCATGGTCTGCACCACCTGCGAGCGCTGCTCCTTCCGCTGCCCCGAGGGCCTGCCCGTCGAGGCTTCCTGGATGAAGATGCGCGGCAAGCTCATCAATGACGAAAAGCGCATGACTTTCCCGCCCTTCGAGATGATGTCCGCAGCCCTCAACGCCGAGGGCAACATCTGGGCCGGCTACAGGAAGGACCGTTCCAATTGGTTCCCGAAAAAGCACGAGGCAAAGCACGGCCCCGCAACTGCTGGCGCACAGGCAAAAACGGCAGAATACGTCTATTTCGCGGGCTGCACCGTCAGCTACGTCGAGAACGACATCGGACTGGCGGCCGTCGAACTCCTCGACAAGGCCGGCATCGACTTCACCTACCTCGGCGACGACGAGAACTGCTGTGGCACACCCATGCTGGCCGCCGGGAAATGGGATACCTTCAAGTCCACCATGGAGCACAACCTCGCGGCCATCAAGAAGACGGGCGCGAAGAAGGTCATCACCTCCTGCCCTGCCTGCGACATGATGTGGCGCCACGCCTACCCCCAGTGGGCAAAAAAGCTCGGCCTCGACTACGACATCGAATGCTTTAACTACACTGAAGTCCTTGGCAAGGCCGCCAAGGAAGGGACCCTCGTGATCCCACCCCACCCGGGTGCAAGGGAAACGGTCACCTTCCACGATTCCTGCCACCTCGGCCGTGTCTCGGGCATCTACGAGCCCCCGCGCGACCTCATCAAGGCCATCCCCAACGTCAACTTCGTGGAGATGGAATCCAACCGCGAGGACTCCAAGTGCTGCGGCTCGGTGCTCACGCTCATCAAGGAACCCAAGGTAGCCGCCGTCATCGGCAAGGACCGCCTCGACGAGGCCATCGACATCGGGGCCTCCAAGCTGCTCGCGATCTGCCCCTGCTGCCAGTTCCAGCTCCGCTGCTCTGCCAACGCCCTGAACCTGCCCGTGGAAGTCGTGGACCTCGGCCATTACGTCGCCGAAAGCTTCGGCCTCGAGATGCCCGATCCCAACCCGGAGGTCCGCAAGAACTGGGCCGTCTTCGAGGCGATGATCGCCCTCATGACCCCCCAGGGCTTCGCCGATCTCATGGCCACCATGTTCCCCGAACTTTTGAAGGCCATGCCCCTGGGCATGGGCGGAATGATGCAATTCTTCGGAAAGCGCATGCCCTTCATGCTCGGCGTGATGAGGCCGATGTTCCCGATCCTCTTCCCCATCCTCCTGCCCGGGATGATGCCGAAGGTAATGGACACAATGCTGTCGAG
>JBAXTA010000349.1:0-4430 GCA_037130415.1 Spirochaetota bacterium | reverse complement strand
GGAGGCCGTCATGGCTCCCCCGATATCTGGAGCAGCGGTGGCTGGATCGGGCACCGCCACAGCAGCAGCAGCCGCTCCGGCGGATCCATCCGCTGCCGCGCCCGCACGCTTTGCAACAGAGCGGCCAGCTCGCGATGCAAGCCTCTCCTCGCCGGGCGGGAGCTCGCGGCCTTCCTCGAATTCCACTTCCTCGTCCCCCATGTCGGGATCGAACTCCCCGACACGGGCCGCTCCAGGCTCGTCGCTTTCGGGCTTGAGCCTGATGGCGATGGCCTTGGTGACGCCGGACTCCTCCATGGTCACCCCAAGGAGGGCGTCCGCACCGACGACAGTCTTCTTGTTGTGGGTAATTACGACGAACTGGCTCGCTGTGCCGAACTCGCGGAGGAGGTTCACGAAGCGTATGACATTGGGCTCGTCGAGGGCGGCATCGATCTCGTCGAGGAAGCAGAAGGGCGAGGGCCTGACCATGTAGGTGGCGAAGAGCATGGCTATGGCCGTCATGGTCTTTTCCCCACCCGACAGGAGGGAGATCGCCTCGAGCTTCTTGCCGGGGGGTTGGGCGTAGATCTCGATGCCGGATTCAAGGACATGGTCGGTATCGACGAGGCGGAGCTCGCCGCGGCCGCCGCCGAAGAGCCGCCTGAACATGTTGTGGAAGTTCTTCTTGATGCGGTTGTAGGTATTCAGGAACAATTCCGCGCTCTCGTTCCGGATCTCGTCGGTAATGCGCTTCAGGTCAGCCTTGGCGGCCTCGAGGTCGGCGAGCTGCCCCGACAGGAAGTCGTAGCGCTCCTTGACTTCGCCGTACTCCTCGGGCGCCATCAGGTTGACGGAGCCGAGGTCCTTGAGCTGCTGGCGCAGATCGGTGAGGGCGTCGCGGAGGTCGGACACCGGCGTACGTATCTCGAACATGCGCGTCTCGAACTCCATGAGGTCGCGCGAGTACTGCTCGATGAAGTTTTCCTTGACGTTGCGGATCTCGGTCTCGGTCTGGGCAAGGCCGAGGTGGAGGCGCTCGAGGTCCACCGCAAAGGAACCAAGTCGTTCCATCTTTTTCTTGAGCTCGTCCTGGCGCTTCGAAAGGTCGGAGTTCTTGACCGAGATGTCGCGCTCGAGGCGGGCGACCTCCACCTGGAGCGCCTTCCCCTTCTTCTCGATGTCGACGAGCTCGCCGTCGAGGTCGCCGAGCTCCTCCTCGGACTCGGCGAGGCGCTTGCCCTCGAGGAAGATCTCGTTCTCGAGCTCCTTGAGGTAGGACTCCTGCGAGGAGATCTCGCGGCGCAGCATGGCGAGGGACTCGGCGCCGGCCTGGGCCTGGGTCTCGACGCGGATGCGGTTGCCGCGGAGCTCCTCGAGGGTCGCCCGGTATTCGGCGATCCTGTCGGAGAGCGTGAGGTTCTCGCTGCGGAGGGCGGTGATGCGGAGGCGGCGTACGGAAACGCCCTCGTCGCAGGCGGCGATCTCGCGGTCGATGGCACGCTTCTTGGTAATTATGCCTTCCGGAGACAGGAACTCGTCGATGAAGGAGGGGGTGGTGCGTCGGTACTCGCCGAAGCGCTCCTTCAGTTCGAGGGCGGTCACCAGTGCCGCGGCGACCGCGTCGCGGGCGCCCTCGATGCGGGCACGGGCCTCGTCGGCGCGGAAGTCGGACAGACGCGCGATATCCTCGAGGATGGCCGCCTTTCCCGACAGCCGTGTTTCGAGGAGGCCCAGAAGGCCCTCTATGGATTCCTCGGCACGGGCTCGCTCGCTGGCGGAATAGCCCGACTCCTTCAGGCGCTGGTCGAGCTGGCCGACGATATCGTCAGTGATGGCGTCGAGGCGCTTCCGGGCCTCGGCCCTGCCCTCCTCGAGACCGAATATCTCATCCTCGGCCTTCCTGATCAATATTTCATTTTCAGCCACACGCCGCTCGGCTGCGACCACGTTGATCTCGAACTCGCCGATATTGGCCTGGATCTCGCGGAGGCGGGCTTTGAGGGAGGCGAGTTCGCCCTCCTTCTCTGCCTCCTCCTCGCGGAAGCCCTCAATCTTGCCACGCACCGATTTTGCACGGAGCTCGGCCTGGGCCATCTTGGTGCGCGCCTCGAGCACCCGCTCGGAAAGCAGCTTTCGCTGCTTTTCCATGCCGATTTTCTCGGCGGCCAGCCTGATGACTTCTTTCTGGTGGCCGACAAGATCGGTCTCCATCCCGTTGACGATGTCGAGGTTCTCTTCGAGGGAGAGGTTGATGCCGTCGATCTCGCCCTTGAGGCTGTCCCGGGCCTTGGTCTTGGTAGCGATGTCAGCGTCGCGACGGTCCTTTTCCTGGACGAACTGCCTGAGTCGAAGGAGGTGGAGGTCGAGCTCCGCCTGGAAGGTCTGTTCGCGCCAGGCCCGGTATTTCAGGGTTTTTTCCGACTGCGTCTTGAGGGTGTCATGGCTCCGCTTGACCTCGCCGAGGATGCCGGCGATCTGCCGCATGTTCTCCTCGGTGTGGTTGAGCTTGATCTCGGCCTCGCGGGAGCGGACCTTGTGCTTGGTGATGCCGGCCGCCTCCTCGAAGAGGTAGCGCCGTTCCTCGGGCTTTGAGGAGAGGATCTGGTCGATCTTGCCCTGTTCCATGACCGAGTAGGCGGACTTGCCGATACCGGTGTCCCAGAACAGCTCGCGCACTTCCTTGAGCTTGGCGACCTGCCCGTTGATGGCGTACTCGCCCTCGCCCGAGCGGTAGAGGCGGCGCCGGATGGAAACCTCGGGGGCGTCGATGGGGAGGAGGGAGCGCTCGTTGGAGATGGTCAGGGTGACTTCAGCTATGCCGAGGGCCTTCCGGGTCTCGCTGCCGTTGAAGATGATGTCTTCCATGGTATCGGCCCGGAGGCTCTTGGCCGACTGCTCGCCGACCACCCACTTGATGGCATCGACGACGTTCGACTTGCCGCAGCCGTTGGGCCCGAGGAGGGCCGTAATGCCATCCGAGAAAGGAATGGTGGTGCGGTCCGCAAAGGACTTGAAGCCGAAGATTTCAATGCTTTTCAGGAACACGCATGGTCCTCGCTCGACGGGTGTAAATAGAGTCTAGCACGTCGCCAGAGGGTGCTACAAGCAATGAGCTTCCCCGCCCTTGCGGCTGACTCCGGCTTGACTGATAGTAAAGTAACTCGCCATGGCTGAGGAGACCCAATGCTCGACATCCACGATCCTCCGCTCAACCCTGCCCTCAACCTCAGGAACCGTTACGTCCTGGCTCTCTCCCTCATCGCCCTCCTCATCATCACGAGCCAGATAGTCATCCAGCTCACCATAGCCTGGAGCGACGATGACGCCCGGGTGGTAAACGTGGCCGGCCGACAGCGCATGCTGTCGCAGAAGATCTCCAAGGTGAGCCTCGAGATCCTGCGTGCCGAAGGTCCTGCCCTGCGTGTCGCTCCAGCCGCTGAGTTGGCAGGGGCAATAAAGACCTGGAGCGAGAGCCACGACGGGCTCCTTTCAGGGAGCACGACCCTGGGCGTCAAGGGCAGGAACAGCGAGCGCATCCTGACCCTCTTTGCCTCGATCGAACCTGCCTACCGGGAAATCCTCGACGCGGCTTCCACCCTGGCCACGAGGGCAATCGCTGTGGACCTTGCTCCGACCGAGCTCGAGCGCCTCAACGCGCGCATCCTCGCCCGCGAGAACGAGTTCCTCGTCGGGATGAACGCCATTACCTTCCAGTACGACGCCGAAA
This sequence comes from Spirochaetota bacterium, assembly GCA_037130415.1. Classification (GTDB taxonomy): domain Bacteria; phylum Spirochaetota; class Spirochaetia; order Treponematales; family Rectinemataceae; genus CAIJMU01. The sequence continues at coordinate 721 of JBAXTA010000349.1, read as the reverse complement.
CCCGGGGGCGCCTCGACCTGATCCGCCTCCTTGAGTACATCCTCCTCGGGGTGACGGTGCTTACCCTCAGCCTCGAGGCCATCTTCATCTTCGTACCGGCGGAGCGCCAGATCAGCCGTTATTTCCGCGACATGAAAAAGGCAGTTGAGATCCTTCGCGAAAGGGCGACCTTCGACGAACTGTCGGGCGTCTACAACCGGGCGACGGGCCTCTTCCTCCTCGCTCGCGAGATGGAAAAGGCCAGGCGCCAGAAGACGGGACTCTGCCTGGGCTTCATCGACCTCGATGGCCTCAAGCAGGTCAACGACGGCTACGGGCATGACGCCGGCGACGCCCTGATCTCCGAATTCGCCGCCTTGCTCCAGAGCACGATCAGGTCGGAGGATGCTGCCTTCCGTTACGGGGGTGACGAGTTTGCGGTGATCCTGAGCTGCGACCTTGCACGGGCAAATTCGGTCATTGAAAGACTGAGGAACCTCGCAGAGCAGCGCAACTCGAAAAAAGACCGTCCCTGGGGCATAGCCTTTTCCTGCGGACTCACCGAGTTCGACCCGGGCCGGGAACTTTCAATGGAGGAACTCATAGCTCTGGCGGACGAGGTCATGTACAGGGAAAAGCAGGCCCACAAGTCGGCGGGCACGAGTCCCTCACGCTGAGGCTGGGCCGGCGGCTTGCGGCCGGCGGCTTGCGGCCGGCGGCTTGCGGCCGGCGGCCGGCGGCT
>JBAXTA010000348.1:0-4432 GCA_037130415.1 Spirochaetota bacterium | reverse complement strand
GAAGGAAAAGAGCCGGCTTTCGAGCTCGGGAAGGGAGATCTGGCACTCGGGGCAGGAACCCTTCTGGCTGAAGAATTCCTCCACCGGCTCGGCCTCCGTGCCCTTGCCCGCAGCCTCGCGGATGACGACCACAATGCATTCGGCGACCTTGAGGGCTGTCTCCACGGCCTCGGCCAGGCGGCGCCGCGAGTCCTCGGCAAGCTTCATCCTGTCCACGATGATCTCAATTGTGTGCTTTTTCTGCTTCTCGAGGGCCGGGGGGGAGCCGAGTTCGATGGCCTGTCCATCGACGCGCGCCCGCACGAAGCCCTGCCGGGCCGCGTCCTCAAGAATCTTCCTGTGCTCGCCTTTCTGCGCGCGGATCACCGGTGCCAGCACCTGGAGCCTGGTCCCGGCGGGCCAGGACATGATGGCCTTGAGGATCTGGTCGACACTCTGCTCGCGGATGACGCGCCCGCACTTCGGGCAGTGGGGGATGCCGATGCGCGCGTACAGGAGCCTGAAATAATCATAGATTTCGGTGACCGTGCCGACCGTGGAACGGGGATTGCGGTGCGTGGTCTTCTGCTCGATGGAGATGGCCGGGGAAAGACCCTCGATGTAGTCCACATCGGGCTTGTCCATGCGTCCGAGGAACTGGCGCGCATAGGCCGACAGTGATTCCACGTAGCGCCGCTGGCCCTCGGCGAAGATCGTGTCGAAGGCGAGGGAGCTCTTCCCCGACCCCGAGAGCCCGGAAATGACGATGAGCCTGTCGCGGGGGAGCTCGAGGTCGATGTTCTTGAGGTTGTGTTCCCGCGCACCTTTGATGATCAATGTGTCCATGAGTGGGTCCTTGGGAGGCGCGCTGTGCCCTTGATGATCAGCTTGTCCACGGTGGCAACGAACATAGCCGGGCCGCCCTTCCGCGCGCAAGGGGACGGAGGAAGAGGGGAAGGGTGATTCCCTAGGCGCCTGTCGGGTAGATGCTGTCGAAGAGACCCTTGAAGGCACCGACGCTGACAGGCTTCGAAAGGAAGGCAACAGGGCGGGTTGCTCTCGCACGATCCATGGTCTCGGCATCGGTGTAGGCAGAGGCGTAGGCCAAGGGGATCTTCCAGCGATTGTTGATGATGGACGCGGCCTCGATCCCGTCCATCCGGCCCTGGAGATGGATGTCCATGAGCACGAAGTCGGCCTTCCTGGTTTCGAGGAGAACGAGGGCCTCCTCCGCGCTCGCCATCCTGCCGAGCACGTGGTGGCCGAGGCTTTCTACCATCTTCGAGGCTGCAAGCGAGATGATCCGCTCGTCCTCTACGATCAGCACATCCATTGGCCTACTATAGTCCCCATCGCGGCGGGAGGCAAGCTGATCGCCGGAGCGGGAATCCTCGCTCACAGCGGAAACTCGAGGCGGCAGAGTGTTCCCGGCTCGACGGGGACTATCGACATCGGGCTCCGGATCTGCTCGGCCAATCCGGTTGCAAGGAGCATTCCGCTGCCAGTAGACCTGTTCATGTCGAAGTCTCCGGGCAGGCCCCTGCCCCAATCCCTCACCTGCAGGATTCCGCCCCCGGCCCTGCCCTCGAGCCGGACCTCGATACTGCCCTTTTCCCCGGGAGCATAGGCGTATTTGAGGGCATTGGTCAGGAACTCTGTAAGTATGAGCCCAAGCGGTGCGGCGACCTTCGAGGAGATGGCAAGCTCCTCGAATTCGGTCCGGATCGACACGTCGCGCGAGAGCAAGGACATCGCGGTGACGACCTGGGAGCAATAGAGGTCAAGGCGGACCACATCGACCGAACCGGTCGAGTAGAGGAAGGAGTAGAGTTGGGCGATCGACCTGACCTTGGACTCGAGGTCGACAAAGATACCCTTGCTGGAAATTTCCTGGGCATCCATGGATGAAAGCCCGATAAGGCTCGTTATCATGTTGAAGCTGTTCTTTACCCGGTGCTGGAGCTCGAGGAAGAGTCCCTTGTTCTTGGCAAAGGAGTCTTCGAGCTCGGCCTGGTTCCGTTTCTGTGCGCTCAAGTCGGTAATTACGGCGATGGTGCCCCGATAGTCGCCGGGACCTCCCCTGGGAACGCCAGAAATCAGGACAGGGGCAATCGTGCCATCGGCTCGGAGGAGCTTTGATTCATAGCTGCTCACCAGCCCCTCGCTTCGGAGTTCCCACTGCGCGGAAAGGTCCACAAGGGCCTCGGGAGTCGTGAACTCCGCAGGTCGCCTTCCGATCATCTCATCCGGCTGGAAGCCAAACAGGCTCGCGTAGGCCTTGTTGACAAACTCGAAGCGTCCCTCGGCGTTGGTGACGGTGAGACCCTGCCCCATCGAGTCGAGGACAAGGTTCGCGAAGTCACGCTGGGCCTTCAGCTCATCCTCAAGCTTGATCAGCTCACCGATGTCATCGATCATCCAGATGGAACCGGCCCCTGGATTACCCTGATCCACCAGGCGCCCGCTCATCCTGGACCAGAACAGGCTCCCATCCTGTTTCCGCATCTGCCGTACCCTCGTGTAGGTCTCGCCCCGTGCAAGCCTCGGATATGCTTCCTTTCCCAGGAGTTCGTAGCCCTCGCTATCGGGATAGAAGCGCCCTGTCCGGAGACCGACCGTCGCGCCGCGGGCAAAGCCGTAGAGGCTGTCATAGGCAGGATTGGCCCAGACGATGGTGCGATCGACAACCCTGCAGATACCAAAACTCGCAGTTTCGAGAATGGCGCGCAGGTTGTCTTCGCTTGAGGCCAGGTCTGCGGTGAGGCTTTCGGCGAGCCGGAGGGCACGGTCGCGGGTACCCAGCAAGGCCAGGGCGAGTCCCGCCACGAGGAGGCTGAGGGCAAGTCCGACGAGGGCCGTGATGATGAGGGGAGCCCTGGCCTGGCTCGCAACCGCAGTACCTATCATGGCTACCTCGAGGGTCCAGGGCCGCCCCGATACCTCAAGGTTGACGAACTGACGGGCCAGGGCAGGGACCTTGGCGTGCCTGCTCTCATACAGCAAGGCTTCCCCGTCGGCCTTCGATCCATCATAGACCTTGAGGGAGATCTCGCCCCAGGCTCGCTGGATTTCCCAGCCCTGGAGGATGCCCCGCATGAGGTCGTTCATCCTGTAGGGACTATAGACCCAACCCACGAGGGCAGCCCGTCTTTCGGAGAGGGTCACTGGATGCGAGCCATCCTGGAAAACCGGCAGGTACATCAGGGTACCCGCCTGCACATCCTGGTTTGTCTCCTGGACGAGGATCACCTTCGCCGACAGGATGGCACGATCCTCATCGCGGGCCTTCTCCATGGCCTGGCGCCTGACCGGCTCGGAGAGCATGTCATAGCCGAAGGCACGGAGGTTGCGCGCGGTGAAGGGCTCAAGGTAGATGATGGACGAGTAGCTTTCCCTCTGCCCCTCGGGCCTGATTGCGTAATCGGGGAAGCCCTCCGCGCGGATTGACTCGATATGACGGGCCAGGCTGGATGCCGGGACCAGGACCGACCAGCCGAGACCCTGGGTCCCCGGAAGCGCAGTTTCAAGGCGGAGTCGTGAGACGAACTTGCGCCATTCGACGCGGCCCGGACTGCCATTGGCCGCGATGAAGGCCGCCCCGCTCTGGAGGAGGGCCTCGTTCGCCGCAAGTCTCGTGATTATGTTGGAGCGGATCTCGGTGGCCGCGAAGTCGAGGTCATGACGGGTCGAAGCCTCGATGTCGGAGGCCGTGTCACGCAGCGCCAGGCCTGTCAGGACTGCGCCTGAAAGGAGTATGGCGGTGGCGATCCACCTTCCATGCCCGGACTTCGAAGTGATACCCATCGGAACCAGCATAGCCCAGGAAGTCCCGCACGTCCATGCAGAAGCGGCTAACCCGCCGATGGCGGCTTTGCGGCCAGTTTTTAGTTGGTACATTTTCCCCGAAGCGGGGCAGGCTGCCAGGAAGGCAAGGCCTAGAAGGGGAAGCCCTCGGCGACAGGAGGGTCAGGGGCTTCGGAAGGATCCGCTGTCCCGCCCTCGCCCGGGGACGCGTCGCCACCCGGCCCAGAGGCGCCAGGGCCGGCAGGAGCACCCGGCGCAGCCTGCACATCCCCCTTGTCGCCCGGACGGCGGTCACGCAGCTTGGCCCGGTCCTGCACGGCCCGGCCTTCCACGAGTATCGCCTTGTCGGGCTTCGACGGGCAGACTGTCTCGCAGGCACCGCAACCGATGCAGTAGTCCTCGTCGATGACAGGTTCAGGAAGGCTGCCCGCACCGGGACCGGGGGCTGGCCTGACCATGGTCAGGGCCCCGCTTGGGCAATGTTCGGCACAGGCGCCGCAGTTTGTCTTCTTGGTCTTCACGATGCAAAGGTCCAGAGCGAGCAGGCTCCGGCCAAGGCGGCTCTGCTTCTTGTCCTCCCTCGAGATCGGGAGAAGGGCCCCGCTTGGGCAATGTTCGGCACAGGCGCCGCAGTTTGTCTTCTTGGTCT
>JBAXTA010000347.1:0-4466 GCA_037130415.1 Spirochaetota bacterium | reverse complement strand
ATTAGACAAGCGTAGGCCAAAGGCCAGGAATGTACTGATTGGGTCAGACGAGGTTGTGGTTAAGGCATTGGAACGTAAATTTAATATTGATATTCAGCCATACGATCTGGAGTCCCCCAAAGTATTCAGCATAGTAGAGCTTGAATCCGCCGTGCCACTTGAGGACCACGCCTCTCTGGCTTTTTGGAGAAACCCACCGATTAGCCGTAATGAGCTTCTCTTGAACTACATTGTCAATGTCCTCGGCCCTGAGATTAAGGATAAGACTAAGATAGTCAAATCCCTCATGTACGATTCCGAATCCTCCAGGGACTTCGATGTTTTGTACTGGAAAGTAATAGCGGCCATTAAATCAACCAAGGTACTCGTTTGGGATAAGCAACCCTGGGAGGCCCCGGATAACTGGATCGGAACCGACCCAGACAGTAGGTTAGCCAAGCTGTATCATGATTTACGAGCCTATGCGTACGTTCTGGAGGATAACAGAGGTGAACTCAAGACTTTAGGGATCAGTTCTGGTAAAATTACTTATTTATCTGGACTGAAATTGAGTATCAATAAGATAATTGAGACTCTTAGTGTTTTGTCTCAGTGGCGTTTCAAAAAACTTTCAGGGCATCAAGCCACGTTTATCATCTCAACCGTATGGAGTCGCAAATGAATGCACATCACAGAGCAGTGGAGGGCCTTCAGGGGCCATCAGCCGAAACCATAGAACATCGTAAGAAGCTGATCCAACTGGATATTCATCCTTCTAGTCGCCTATTTCGCAAGAAACCAATCGTCATAGAGGCCGTACAATGGATGGGGGATAACGAGGCTGAAATTCTAGCATTCTGTCCAACGGCGGTGCGGGTGGGGGAGTCTAGCCTCATTATCCCAACGTTAGAGGGTGACCACAGGGCGGAACCCGGAGACTGGATAATTAGAGGAATAGCCGGAGAATTCTACCCCTGTCAGAACGATATTTTTAATGCAACGTATGCTAGAGTTTACGACGAGGGAGAGCTTGATGTTCAAGATTGATGATAAGACAACATGGTGGTCTCCCAAGCCTGGGATTGTACTTGACGCTAGGGATCTAGTGCGGCTCGATGTAGGTCGGTACAGACAGGGCGATGACTCGTACGCATATGAACTGACGATTCACCTGACCAACTCAGAAGTGATGAACTTCCTCTACGTAAACCTCGACTCCATCAACGACATACTCAGTACTATCGGTCTAAAGTGGGAGGATGAAGATGTCGCTTAGTTACCCCCCAATCGAAACCTCCCCCACTCTCAACGCTATGATGGGTGTGATGGCTACTGGCTTCGGCAATGTAGATAACCCGCCCTCAGAGGGTACGGTGTGGGTCACCTTGGACATGATTGAAAAATTTCGAAAGCAGTATGACAGCACCCTGACTCAAATGCCTGATGGCTCCGTGAAAGTCCACTATTTTAAGGTTACAAAATGATTGACAATGGCTTAAGAAATATGTTCGGTCTCAGGGATACGGAGAAGCGAATCTACCAAATCAATACGGATGAGGTCTCTGCGGAAGAGTACGCCTATTGTCAAGTTCTACACAATGTCCTTTGGGGTGAAAAGGGTCTGACTGAGACTCTTGGACCCACCTGGAATATGGTTCATGACTCTCGCTTCGAGAATCTGGAGCGCAAGTTTGTGGTGAATCGTCCCGCCGTATTTGGTGGTGATGCCCGTGTCGGCAAGCAGTACATTGATGGAGAGGGGTTAATGTCCCACTCGATGGCCGAACTCGAAGCCTATTCGGAGATTCTGGGTGAGGGCCGACACTTTGCAGAAGTTGTGCGTAAGGGGGATACAGACCCACGGGAATTCTACGCTCAGCCCGAAGCCATAATCTGGAAATGTATTAAGCAGGAGTGTCCCAATTACTTCGATGACAAGACTGGCCTCCCCAATACCCGAGCCCTCCGCCTACTAGAACTCATCAAGGGTGATCTCCTAGGCCTGATCGAAGACTATGCTGAGGTTGCGTTCCTTCAAGACTGGATTAAGGTCAATAGCGGCGAACAAGCACAAAAGGCTGACTTCCTGAATGTTGAGGATGAGCCAATTGTATACGCCGAAGTAGACTACCTAGAACGGGCTCTATCAATGCGCTCAAGCCTCCGTGTTAGTGCGGTAAAGGTTCTACAGCGTTCAGGGCTATTGAAGCTCCTAGAGACCTCCTACGAGCTTACAGACCAAGAGATCGATGAGATCCTCAAGCTGGTGTACCAAACCCCGTACGAAAAGCTATATGAGGTTCCGGCCAAGGTCATTCAATATGCCAACCAGTGTGTGCAGAGTAACCCCGATACAACTAAGCGTATGCTTCAACAGTGTCACATTAAATCGAAAGAGTCGAAGATTTTTGTCTCACGAATCAAAACCGGAGACATTACCCCACTGAACATTTCGGATGAAGTGAATGTGGATAGAGAGTTGACTCCCGAGGAACAACAAATCATTGCGATTCAGAACAATCCATGGCGGCGAGAACTATTCCTCTTACTTGTTGAGTCAGAGAAGAATGGGGATACCTTCACTCAAAATCTCATTCAGCCCATCATTGAGAATGTCGAACTGGAGGTTGATGAGGCCCTAGTGTCAAAAATTCGTACAAAAACTCGCAACAATCGAGTATCATCTGTAGTGAAAGGCATAATCTCCTAATGACAGAGATCTCTGATCCCATCATACTCGAACATCAGATTCTATGGAAGGATCTGACCGAGGAACACCAGCAAGCTCTTCTTGAGGGGGTTCGTACGAACAACTTAGAGAAGCTGTTTGGGGAGAAATGTGACGTAGAATTACCGAGCCTTTTTACTATTCAATTCTCCGCTAGTCTTGTGGATAGTCGGCATCCGGCCAATCAGATGCTTCAGAGCCGCATATTTGTTAGACCAAAAAGCACTGAAGTACACACTGCGCCACCGAGTAATGTGTAATACAAGTCGGCGCACTCAGCGAATACGGCACTCTAGTGTAAGTGGCAAACGTCATAGGAGACAAAATGGCCTCAGAAAACAGCAAGGAAGCTAGGCATAACACTCTAGCGATCCTTGCCGAGCAGTCCAAGAAGTATGACCCCTCAGCAACTGATGATGAACTGATTGATGATTTACGTAGAGTCCAGCAAGAAAATACTGATAAGTTCATCTCTCGCAACTTTTACCGGACTCACGGAAAGTACTCGGAGAAGACTTGGGATTGCCGCTTCGGTACATTTCAGGAGTTCCGAAAGCAAGCCGGATTGGAACTCTCCCGCAACCAGCAACAGCTTGAACGGCAGATTGCCAAACACGCCAGCCTGGATGTATATCGCACTTTTGTCAAGGAAGAAGTAACTCCTTGGGTTGGCAAGTATGAGAAGCCATTCGATGGCAAGCGTGTGCAGACCATGCTGGTCGGCTCTGACTTCCACGACAAGGAAGTCGATCCGTTCTGCCTCAGCGTATTTATCGACACGGCCAAGCGTATTCAGCCTAATATCATCGTTTTGAACGGTGATATCCTGGACCTATATGAATTCAGTCGCTTTGATCGTGATCCTCGCCAGGAAGACCTAAAGGGTCGGTTTGACTTCGTTCGTGAGAACATCTTCAAGCCTCTGCGTGAAGCCTGTCCCAACGCTCAGATTGATCTGATGCTGGGCAATCATGAGCAGAGACTTCTGAAGCATCTGGCTGACCGTACCCCCTACCTCCGTGTCCTTATGGATCTGTGGGGCATGACCCTAGCGAAGCTGTTCGGTCTTGAGGAGTTCGAGATCAATCTTCGCTCTAAGTGGGATTTGGCCGCATGGAAGGCTGGAGAGACTCGTAGCCAAGCCACCAGGAACTACGAGGTCTATTACGACTGCTTCGTCTGTAACCACACAGGAAATGAGGGCTTTGGGTACTCCGGCACCTCCGGTCACACTCACCAGCCCAACGTCAAGACTACGGTTAACGTCAACGGCCCCATCGTTTGGACCGTTACGGGTGGAATGTGCCGCACAACCGCCGAGTATACCACGACCATGGAGAAGTGGCATAACTCTTTCCTTATCGTCCATGTGGATACACAAAAGAAGCAAGTGATTCCTGAACATATACTTTTCACAGATCATATGACTTGCGTTGGCGGTGTATACTACGTCAGAAGTTGAACTTCCTGACCTCTAATGACGGAGGTTATTATGAGACGATGGAAAACTGCGGAAAAGGATGAGTTGAAGAAAATGTACCCAGAAGCATTGAAGGACTCCATTCTTGAGGCCTTCCCAGGAAGGACATGGGGAGGCATCAAAAGTCAGGCCAAGAGAATGGGTGTGGTATTATCAAGAGCAAACTACAAATCGGATGCTTCCGCCCTTTTGAATGAATCAAACCAAGCGTACTACTGGCTGGGCTTCCTCTGTGCAGACGGGAACTTTGATGAAGGGACAATTTCTCTTGAGCTATCC
>JBAXTA010000346.1:0-4481 GCA_037130415.1 Spirochaetota bacterium | reverse complement strand
ATTCAAGCCAATTCGGCTATGTCTGTGTATGGACTTGGGTATACGAGTGGTGGAGGGACTGTCAATCTGGCCCTCAATAAACCCGCAGTTGCTTCCTCCATCGAGAACTCAACGTTGCCAGTGACTGCTGCCTTCGATGGTAACGCCACGACCCGCTGGTCGAGCGCATTCTCCGACCCGCAGTGGATTTATGTCGACCTCGGGGCAAAATACACGGTCAACAGGGTCAAGCTGACATGGCAGAATTCCTACGCTAAAGCCTTCAAGATTCAGGCCTCCAATGATACGGTAACATGGGTCGACATCTATAGCACGGCAACCGGTTCGGGTGGCATCCAAGACCTGACGGTAACACCAACTACAGCACGCTACATACGCATGTACGGCACCGTCCGTGCGTTCACTTGGGGTTATTCCTTGTTTGAAATGGAGGTTTATGGGTAAACAACAGGGCCTGCGTAGACGCGGTTTTCGATTGCGGTGACGCTGGCGAATCAGACCAATCCAGGTTGGTGGCAACTCGGGGCTCTTGTCGCTCAAGGCACATTGAGCCTACTTAAGTCGGGAACTTGAAACTCGGTACCCATTCCCGTAGCCCCGGTTACCGCAGCACAACCTTATTGGATTGCAGTACTGGGATCAAAAGGGCAAGTCGGATTTCGTAACATAACAGGATCTGCAACAGGCTTGATTGAAACGAGTGCTTCCACTACACTGACTACATTACCTGCTACATGGACACGCTCTACAATTCAAGCCAATTCGGCTATGTCTGAGTATGGACTTGGGTATTGATTGGTTCAGTTGTTGTTTACATACTTGCGAGGTTGGCATTGCATTGGGCAAGGCCAACTCTCTTGGTTCTCTAGTTTTTATAACATCATGATTATTAATGAATAATGGTTTTTTTTATTAAAAAAAGAGCACGACACATAATTATAACCAACTGAATCTATTGGGATTTTAAAAAAATGAGTGAACCGTCATATAAACTATTCTAAATAAGAAGAAAACTAAAATGAACTTATTCATTAATGTAACATTAAAAAAACTTTGGATCTACGATGTCCGTATAATCATCCTTTTTTTACTGTTTTGTGAAATACCCCTTCCCAGCTTGGCAGCGACGAGTCTCCTCTCGTCGGTCAGCAAAGATGGTATCACTTGGATCTTTAGTCAGCCGGTTCCCATCGGACAGTTCGTGACCGGTGACTATTATGTTGTCGGGCCGGTGACGGTAACCTCGATTAGCCCGCCTCCGCAGACATCAACGCCCTATATGAACGGGTCGGTTAAGAACTTGCCCAAGTCCGACGGAAAAAGCGGGTTTGATCAACGTTTGGACGACGGAGTGGATCAGTCGTGGGCGTTTAATCCAGCAAACAGAGTATACGCGCCTATCTCCCTCTCCCCCGGCGACTCGCTAATTTCATCCATTAGCCTTAACACGATTCACTCTCTGCACGAACTCTTTGGTGGCACGGGCGAAATGAACTTCAGTCCGGTTCGCTCAATGTCTATCCTAACCGTACTCAAAAGCGGTGTGACGTCCGATGCATTTCGCCCTTCATATTGCGACAGGAATCAGGCCATCTTTTATGCCGATAACATACGGCGAAATCTCCTGCCCTCTCTTGCTCCACCAAACCAAACCATTGCGGCTGCTATGCCTTCTATGCTTTCACAGTTCGAGGGAGCCTTCCGGCGTCCATGGATTGATCTGAGTCAGTTCCTCTTCGACGTACCGGGCGAATACATGCCGAGTTACAGTCAGCATATCGCATTTGCAGGTGGCTATGCTGGACTTTTACTCACACTTAATTATCCGGAAAGCCAAAAGGTAAATCTTACCAATTACTTCGTCCAATATGGGATCGACCTGTTTGGTTGCGTAAAGGCAGGGGTTCGCTATTCGGCTTACGGTGGCCATGGAAGTGGACGAAAACTCCCAATCGTCACTGCTGGGGTATTGCTGAACGACAGTTCGATGCAAAACGTTTCAATTTCGTATCCTGATCGATTTGGCGAGGACATGCAGACAGTGTATGTGAGCCGCATTCCCGGCGGTTACACTAAAGCCTGGCAGGGAGCGAGTGTGATTTACGGAGGGCATCTCGGCGTTCGAGCAGATAGTACCATCGTTGACTCCAAATCATTTAGCGGAGCGGCTGGTCCTTATGAACAGCTACAGCCGAAAGATTGGCCAGTTTGGAGTGGAGAACAATTAGGGGAAACCTATAGGCGATGCTGCACTTCAAACGCTTGGGTAGGAGAGGCTCTTTCCGCACGACTTCTCCATGTCGAAAGCGCATGGAACTACCCCGCCTTTTTCGACTACGTGAACCGATGGATGACCGAGGATGACACGCAGGCCGTGTCTGCGATCAAGGCTCAGAGTGGTTTCGACTACAGTGAAAACTGGAAGCGTCAGCGTCAGACGAAATACTTTCTCCAAGGGAGAATCTCACAGCCAAGTTTCATCGACGATATGTGGACATCCTATCGTAGTGACATTGACGTTGGAATGCTTGCCCCGCCACAGAATTTTAGAGTGGTGCATTAGATAGGTTGATCGGCAGATATCATTTTTACTTTTAATCAACAATGGTGATCATATGTTTACACAATACATTCGAATCAGGACCATATTAATGATTATTCTCTGGATAATTATACCTCTGTTTCTTGCTAATGCAGCGTATTCTGCAACTCGGACTTTCTACATTGACTTTGAAACAGGCAAAGATGTTAATAGCGGAACCTCCACAGCTTCGCCCTGGAAAAAGGCACCAATCATGGCCGGGTTTTCCGGAACCTACTCCCACCAGGCAGGCGACCGCTTTATCTTCAAGGGCGGCGTGACGTGGGACAAAAGTAATTTTGGAATGGATATACATTTTTCTGGAACGAGTACCGCTCCTGATTACTACGGTGTAGACACGTCTTGGTTTAAAGGAACCTCATGGTTACGCCCGATCTTTAATGGGGGACACACTACTCTGGCACAAGGATCTGACATGATTACCATTAATAATCAGAAGTATGTGACGATAGACAACATCGAGATTAAGGGATATCAAGCTTACGCTAGTTGGGGTAATGGTAGTATTACTCTTTATTGTTCCCAAAATATACTCATGACTAACCTTTGGGTGCATGATTGGTCTCTGGCATCCAGTGTGGGAAAAGATGACGCTCATGGTGGAATTATAGGGAACTATCCTTCGTGTCGAACAGACGGGACTTGGTTGGATAACTCCGAAATATCTAATGCGGAAGCAGCGAGTGTGGGGAGACAGAATGGTGTTGCTGTTCGTAATGTTAACATCCGTTTTAGCAAAATCCATGATGTTAGTACGGCGCAGCTTTTTGGTTCACTGCATGACACGGAAATTTATAATGTTGGTTATCCAGACAACAATAAAACATTTGATTCAAGCTACCATACTAATGTTACTTATATTATAGACTGGGAGGGAATGGTGCAGCCAATCAATCCTGCTTATATTTATAACAATGTCATCCATGATGTCTGGGCTGGATCTGGAGCCTTTTATCCAAACGGTTGCAATCCTATTTACATTTTCAATAATGTTGTTTGGAATAACTATTGGGGTAATAATGTGCAAATGGATCCCTATGGTGGCTCAACAGGCTGCGGATCCACCTATATTTTTAACAACACTCTTGTAAAACCGAGTGGCTTTGATCAGATTAGAGTGGTTACAAGAGGTTTTGCCATTGGTAGGATGGTAATCCAGAATAACCACTTCATCCAGGATGGCTCTGGACACCTTGATTCTGGTAATGGAGTGCAGTCGCTCACCAATGACCACAATCTCGAGCAATCCACTTCAAAAGCAACGACTGAGGGCTACACAATTGCAAATCGATTCAGACCTGTTAGCGCAGCGGTTTCAACGAATTCCCAAATCACTCCCGGTGTCAATTTAACAGGTCTTAGCATAAATAACCTTATACTAGATATCGTAGGGATAAATCGACCTTCTAATAGTGCATGGGACATTGGTGCCTATCAGTACTCAGTAACAAGTCCTATAACTATAGCCCCCCCAACAAATTTGAAACTCCAATGAACCCGACTGTTTGGCGATAATTATCCTGTGCGGTTGACCGATAGTAAGACAAAGGTGGCTTTTAACTTATTTGGAGTCCACCCTTAACTGGAAAACGTATGACTCAAGGCCTAGAGAATTTATATCTAAATCCTGCAAACCAACACCTTATATTATTTAATAATCGTTATAAATCAATGGTATAATATAGTTACCAGGTAATCTTACAGGTCATTATTTTAATGAAAGCAAAGTCATCAAAAAAACAGAAAAAAACCACCGCCGCTCGTAATCCAGCAGGCAAAGTTAAAATGTCAGCAACAGCATCCGGACTGACTAGCCAGGCAGGCCTTATACCCGTAGTAAAATTCTTGGATCGCATCGGCTTTGAACAAACGATTAACC
>JBAXTA010000345.1:0-4523 GCA_037130415.1 Spirochaetota bacterium | reverse complement strand
CCTGCCCGCGATGGACATCCACTATCCGCCGGGGGGCTACCGCGCGGGCATAGGCCTGAATGAGGGCCAGGCTATCGTCGGCAACATAGGCAGCCGCGATTCCTTCGATTACACGGCAATCGGCGACATCATCAACCTGGCGGCCCGCCTGGAATCACTGTGCAAACATTACAGGACGAAGATCCTTTTCACCGACGGGTTCCGCGAATCGATCGAGGCCCAGGGATTGAAGGCGGGCGACAGTGAAGCCGCTGCCAGTGTCAGCGAAGATGGAAAGGAAGTCGCGGGCAGCGCAGCGGCCCAACGCAAGCTCCTGGTGCGCCAGGTTGATTGTGCGCGCGTGAAGGGCAAGAAGACCCCCACGCTGTTCCATACCATCCAGGAGGGCAGCAGCGCAGATCCCGACTTCGATCTTCTCTACCGGAAGGGCCTGAGCATGTTCAGGCTCGGCAACTGGCACACGGCTTCACAGTACTTCTCGGAGGCGAAGGCCCTCTGCCCCGATGATTTCCTCTGCGGCCTGTATCTGGAACGCTGCACAGAGTTCGGATTGGCTCCGCCCAAGGACTGGGACGGCTCGATGACACTGGGATTCAAGTAGGGAAACGCTCAGACCAGGAAGAACAGCGCCGTTCCGGAAACCGCGATGCAGGCTCCCACGATCTCGCCTGGGGCAACCCTTTGCTTCATGAACAGGACTGAAGGTGGAATTATGAGAACCGGCGTGAGGGCCATGAGGGTGCTCGCGGTGCCAGCGTTCGTGTGCTGGAGGGCGTAGAGGGACAGGACGACGCCAAGGAAGGGTCCGACCACCGAACCGAGGGCGATGCGTTTCATGGCGATGCCGTCGCGTGGGGCGTCCACGAAAAGGCCGCGGGCCTGCCCCAAGAGGAGGCCCTGGAGGCCAAAGCCGGCTATGGCTACCAGGACCCGGATCTGCGTGGCGGGAATAGCCCCGATACCGTCGAGACCGAGCTTGGACACGATGAGGCCGAGGGCCTGGAACACTGAGGATAAAAAGGCGAAGACATAGCCCTTGAGGGCGTGGGCCGGAGGCGGGGCACGCCGGCCTCCGGCACCTGCCTTTGCGACATTGCGCGAAACAACCAGCACCATGATTCCGCTTACCACGGCAGCCATGCCGACGAGGCCCTTCCACTGCATGGTTTCACCCAGGATGAGCCAACCGAAGGCCGCGGTGAACAGCGGCGTCAGGGCCTGGAAGACAACCGTCACCCGCGAGCCGATATGGACATAGGCGTTGAACAGGAAATAGTCCGCCACCACGAAGCCGATGAGGCCCGACAGCGAGAGATAGAGCCAATTGCGAGGGCTTGCGTCCACGGGGAAGGCCAGCCCGCGCGTGGCCAGGCCCGCGACCGAAAGCAGGACAAAGGCGCCGACGACCTTGTAGAAATTGACCGCGAGGGCACCTACCCGCCTGGTAGCCCCCTCGAAGGTGAGGGCCGAGGCGGTCCAGAAAATGGCGGTGCCGAAGGCCGCCAGGGCTCCAAGTCGTTCCATGGTTGGGCACTGTAGCCCGGAAGGCAGGGCTGGCGCCAGCGCGCTGGGCAGAGCACGATGGCAGACTTCTGCGCTGGCAGACCGGCGGGGACCGGTGGGGCTTCTTCAATTGCCGCCTCGGGTTGACCATGTCCGCGCCATCCTTGGCGTGGACAAGATGAAGAAATGCCATAGACAGAAAAAAGGCAAGTGATTACCATGTAGGCACAGGGAGGACCCTATGCTTGTGTCGTTGGTACAGGTCGGAAACTCAAAAGGCATACGACTTCCCAAGAGCATTCTTGATCAATGCCAGATAGAGGATAAGCTCGAGATGGAAGTCACGAATAATGAGATAATTCTAAAGCCAGTAAAGAATAAGCCAAGGGAGAAATGGGCAGAAAAGTTCAGGAAAATGAGTGAAAAAGGAGATGATGCACTACTCATCAATGATAGCCTGGATCTGAGTGACAAAGAGTGGGAATGGTAGAATGAATCAGTATGAGGTCTACCTGATCAATCTTGATCCAACCATTGGTTATGAAATGAAAAAGACCAGGCCATGTGTAGTCATCTCTCCTGATGAGATGAATGAAAACATTGGTACTGTCCTTATCGCACCCTTGACGACGAAATCCCCTAGCTACCCATCAAGAGTGGGGATACTATTTGAAGGCAAAGAGGGATGGGTTGTACTTGATCAAATCAGGGTCATAGACAAAAGAAGGGCAATCAAGAAACTAGGGAAAATAAAGGAAAAGGAAATAAGGAAAATAAAAAAAGTAATTATGGAGATGCTCGTAGATTAGGAATGGAAATGTGGCCATCATGCCCGCCAGACCTCCGCGGGGCCTTCGCTCGGCCAATCCCAGGTTTGACAGCAGCAGTTCCAGGGCTTATGGTGAAAGCAGGAATACAAGGGAGGCAATCATGGCCATCATCGCCATCGCGAGGGAATTCGCGGCGCTCGGTGAGGAAGTAGCCGGCGAACTCGTTTCCCTTTCAGGCTTCAGGCTGGTCGACCGCGAATGGCTCGAAAAGCGGCTCGCGGAATTCGGGGTGAGCGAGGACAAGCGTCGCAAGTACGACGAGCGCAAGCCGGGACTCTGGGCCTCACTTTCCCAGGAGCGGGACGATTACCTGCACTACCTCAAGTCAGTCATCTTCGAGGAAGCGGCCAAGGGTAACTGCGTCATCGTGGGCAGGGGCGCGACAGCCTTGCTCCATGGCCTGGCCAACGCCCTCACGGTGCGCATCGTTGCTCCCTTGGCCGCGAGGATCGCCAGGGTCCGGAGCCAATTCGGCTGCGACGAGCGGCACGCCCTCCAGCTTATCGAACAGAGCGATCGCGACCGCTCCGGCTTCCAGAAGTACTTCTTTTCCCAGAACTGGAAGGACCCGGCCGAGTACTCGCTCTGCATCTCCATCGGCGATACTCCGAGCCCAGCCGAAGCTGCCGCAGTCATCGACAACTACCGCAGGCTCATCATCGGCCCCGAGTCGGAAAGTTCTGGCGCGACGCGGGCAGGGGAACTCGTCCTCGGGCAACGCATTGTCACCGAGGTGGTCTATGGCAAGCGGCTCCCGATCCACTTCCTGGAGGCTGATGTCCACTCAGGCAGGGTCAAGCTGCATGGGGTATCCAACACGCAGTCAGCGATAGAAGCCGCAGTGGCAGCTGCCAAAACAGTTCCTGGTGTGACCGATGTGGAGAGCGCTATCCAGGTCGTGCAGGAGTTCACCGTAATGCCCTGAAGCCCTGAAGCCCTGAAGGCGACATGGCACGCACAGTAGGGCGCCGCAGGGCTGGCTTCAAGGTCGACGCCTGGGTGGCCGCCAGCCGGAGCGCCATAGTATCGCAGGAGGGTTGCCGCTCGGGCTACTCTCCTGCTTTTTTTCCCCTACCCCAATCATGCGCCCAGGCGCTGATATCCTCGAGTACAGTCTCGAGGCTTTTGCCCTTTTCGCTGAGGGCATAGGACACAGTCGGCGGGTGGCCCTCCCCGATTTCACGAATGAGAATGCCCTCGTCTTCGAGCTCGCGCAGGCGTTCGGACAGTAGACGGTCGCTGATGCCGGGGATGGCCTGGCGGAGTTCGCAAAACCGTCCAGCACCCTGGAGCATCATAGCTACAATTGCCCCGGTCCAGCGGCGGCCAATCAGTTCGACAGCCTCATGGAAGGTCTCGCAAAGCTGGGGTTTGGCTTCGATTTTATT
Organism: Spirochaetota bacterium; assembly: GCA_037130415.1. Lineage (GTDB taxonomy): Bacteria > Spirochaetota > Spirochaetia > Treponematales > Rectinemataceae > CAIJMU01. The sequence goes on along the minus strand of JBAXTA010000345.1, from coordinate 802 downwards.
ACTTACCATTAGTAACCTGATTGACTTCGGTAAGTTGCTTGAGTATGTTCCTCATAACGTAAGCTTACTACAAGTAAGCTGCTAAGGCAAATACATGGAGGTTATCATGGCTCTTTCGGCGATTGGTCTTCTCGTGCTTCGCGTCATCCTCGGACTTGGCTTTGCAGCCCACGGCAGCCAGAAGCTCTTCGGCTGGTTCGGCGGCTATGGCATCAAGGGTACCGGTGGATGGCTCGAATCCATCGGCATCAAGCCCGGCGCCCTCTTCGCAATTCTTACTGGAGCTGGGGAGATGGCCTCGGGCATTGGCATTGCAGCTGGTTTCCTCAGCCCGGTTTCCGCTGGCGTCATGATACTTGTCATGCTCGTGGCCATCTTCACTTCCCACATCAAGAAGGGCTACTGGGGCACTGCGGGCGGCTACGAGTACAACCTCCTCATCATCGCCGCTGCGCTCGCCTTGGCCCTGACCGGTGCCGGCCCGCTTTCCATCGACGCCATCCTGTTCAAATAAGGCGCTGCGGACGGCAGCGGGACTGGCTGACCACCGGCCTCATCGCCTAATTCCGCCAGGGTGAGAGCTCAAGGGGCTTGAAGGAGCCGAGGAAGGACCTGAGTTCCGCCACGGCCAGCTTGGGCCTTTGCTGTACCCTGACGGTGCCCCAGCCAGGGAGGGGGCTGCGGAAGGAAAGGTAGGGGCCAGGGAGGAAGCTCGGCTCCGAAGCGGCAATCCCGCCGGCCCCCCCGGGCAAGCCGCCGGCCCTCCCAGGCAAGCCGCCGGCCCTCCCAGGCAAGCCGCCGG
>JBAXTA010000344.1:0-4529 GCA_037130415.1 Spirochaetota bacterium | reverse complement strand
GCGTTCCTGCACGACCTCGAGGTGGAGGGGCCCCAGGAAGCCGCAGCGGAAGCCAAAGCCCAGGGCTACGGAATTGTCCTTTTCGTAGATCAGCGAGGCGTCGTTGAGCTTGAGCTTCTCGAGGGAATCCTTCAATTCGTTGTAATCGTTGGCATCCATCGGGTAGATCGACGAATACACGACCGGCTTCACCTCGCGGAAGCCCGGCAGGGCCACAGTCGCTGGCCTGGTCGCGTCCGTCAGGGTGTCGCCGACCCGGACATCGGACACGGTCTTGATGCCCGCGATGATGTAGCCGACCTCACCCGCGGAAAGGCTCTCGGTCTTGGACAGTACTATGCGGAATTTCCCCGTCTCCTCGACGACGTAGTCGGAGGCGTTGTACATGAACCTTATCCTCTGGCCCGGCACGATGGAGCCGCCCATCACACGGAGATGGACGACCACGCCGCGGTAGGGATCGTAGTGGGAGTCGAAGATGAGGGCCTGCAGGATATCGGTGTCGCGGCCCTTTGGAGCGGGGATCTTCTCGACGATCTTCTCGAAGAGCTCGTCGACGCCTGTTCCGAAGCGTCCGGAGACAAGCATGGCATCGTCGGAGTCGAGACCCAGGTCGTGGTCGATCTGCCGCTTGATCTCCTCGGGGTCGGCCGAGGGCATGTCGATCTTGTTGATGACGGGGATGATCTCGAGGTCGTGCTCGAGGGCCATGTACATGTTGGCGAGGGTCTGGGCCTCGACACCCTGGGTGGCGTCGATCAGGAGGAGGGCACCCTCGCAGGAGGAGATGGCCCGCGAAACCTCGTAGGCAAAATCGACGTGGCCGGGTGTATCGACCAGATTGAGGGTGTAGGTCTTTCCATCCTTCGCTGTGTACTCGAGGGCCACGGCCTGGCTCTTGATCGTGATGCCCCGCTCGCGCTCGATGTCCATGTTGTCGAGCATCTGGTCCTGCATCTTCCGCTGGTCGATCACGCGGGCCTTCTCGATGAAGCGGTCGGCGAGGGTCGACTTGCCATGGTCGATATGGGCAATGATGCAGAAGTTCCTGATAAGAGAGGGGTCTGTCATGGTCCCACTCTAGCCCCAAAGGCGTCCATTCTTCAAGGCAAGGCTTTGATCCGCTTCACCCGGGAGCCCCGGCTCAGCTATACTTGGACGAGGCCGGCGGAACATTAGTTCCGGCGGAACAGGAGTTCCGGCGGGACATTAGTTCCGCGGAACAGGTGTTCCGGGCCGGAGGGAGAGAAAGATGCTCGAGGAACTCGAATACACCAGGGTCGAAGGTAAGAAGAAGATTCCCGCCATCACGGTCTACGCGCTTTCAACCTGTGGTTTCTGCAAGCGCTCGATTGCCTTCCTTGAACGCGAGGGATTTTCCTTCCGCTACATCCACCTCGACCATGTCCCCTTGGCAAAGAAGACCGAGGTGAAGGCGGAACTCAAGGCAAAATTCGGCAAGGACGTTGCCTTTCCCTTTGCCGTAATCGATGACAAGGAAGTCCTGGTGGGCTTCATCGAACCGGACTGGAAGCTCAGCCTCGGGCTAGGCGCCTGAGCATGCCTGAAAAGAGCCTTGAGCAGGTCCGTACCTTTGCCACGATGGTGGCAGCCAAGCAGGGCTGGACCCTCAGTACCGACGCAGACTTCATGACAAGTCTCCTTGAGGGCCTCATGGTCAACTGGAACCGCTACGGCTACTTCCTCTGTCCCTGCAGGGACAGCGAGGGCAGCCGCGAGCTGGACGCAAAGACCATCTGTCCCTGTGCCTGGTCGCGGGCCGACATAGAAAGCCACGGGCACTGCTACTGCGCGCTCTACCTGTCGCACAGTTTCGCGGAGAGTGGCCGCGAAAGCGGCAGCATTCCCGACGGTCGCTACTCCACCTGATCGCCTCGATCGGGTTTCCATGACCTATCTCGACTGGGCCGCTACTGCAGTTCCAGACTCAGGACTCCTCATCGAGGCGGCAGAACTGGCTCTGGCCTTCCCGGGCAACCCCTCGAGCTCCCATGCCGCAGGAAAGGCCGCCAAGGCCAGGCTTGAGGAGGCGCGACACCGCCTTGTCGGAGCCCTCGGTGCAGGTGCCGCGGAGGGAAGCCTCATTTTTGCCGGCTCGGGAAGCGAGGCTGATGCAATCCCCCTCCTGGCCCTCATCAACAAGGCCAGACGCGACGGAACGAGGCCCCACGTCGTAGCCAGCTCCATCGAACATCCCGCCATCCATGAACAGCTCCAGAACCTCGGCAAGCTTGGCATCGACCTGACCTGGGTCGATCCGGGTCCTGACGGCCTGATCGAACCGCGCCGCATCGCCCTGGCCCTCCGCCCCGAGACAGCCCTCTGCTGCGTCATGGCGGTCAACAACGAGACCGGAGCCATCCAGCCGATCGCCGGAATAATCGGAGCGGTGAAGGATGTTGCGGCGAAGTCCCATCGGAAGCGGGTCCGCGTCCATGTCGATGCGATCCAGGCCCTCGGCAAGATACCCTTCGAGCCCGCAGTCCTGGAGGTCGATTTCACCGCCTTTTCGGCGCACAAGATCCGGGGACCGAAGGGCGTCGGCGCACTCTGGCTCTCGGAGGCGGTGGCCCGTGCCTTCGAACCCCTCGCTGCCGGCGGAGGCCAGGAGGGGGGGCTCCGCCCAGGCACGGAGAGCCTCCAGGGCGCCTGGGCCTTCTCGAGGGCGGCGGCCACCGCCGTCACCGGGCTCGCCTCCGGCCTCGCGACGGCAGGGGCCCACGAGGCCAGGCTCATCGAGGGACTCCTCACAATTGGGGCAATTCCCCTTCCCCTTGGCCGGAGGCCGGGCGATCCGCGATTCTCCCCCTACATCCTGTCGGTGACCTTTCCGGGCCTGTCGGGAGAGGTCCTGGCCCGGGCCCTCGACTCATACGGCGACGCCGGGGGCATCGCCGTCTCCACAGGCTCGGCCTGCTCCTCGAATGCCCGCAAAAAGGGCCGCCCTGTCCTTGAGGCCATGGGACTCGACGGGAACCTCGCCCTCGGCGCCATCCGCGTCTCCACCGGCAGCCTCACGACCGACGATGACATCGGAATCTTCCTCGAGGCCGTAGCCGTACTCCATCCCCGACTCCGGGCCTGAAACCAAAACCAATTGGAGAGATCTGTGGAACAGGACGAACTCTACCTCATCAAGGTCGGCGAGATCCTCCTCAAGCTTGGCAACCGCCGGGAATTCGAGAACCGCCTCCGCGCGGGCCTGAAGGACCGCCTCACCGGGATCCGCCACCGTATCGAATACCAGCCCGGGCGCTTCTTCCTCGTCGCCGAAGCCGGCCGTTCAGCCGAGGTGGAGGGCATCCTGTCGCGCTTTCCGGGCATCAACGGCTTTGCCAGGACCCATCGCTGCGAAAAAAGCTTCGCCTTGATCGAGAAGGCAGCCCTCGCGACCGCCGCACTCGCCGTAGCCAGTGGCAAGCGCAGCTTCAAGGTCGAGTCGCGGAGATCCGACAAGTCCTTCCCGAAGAATTCGGCTGAAATAGGCAGGGATCTCGGCCACTCCATTCTTACCGCCTTCCCGGAGACCCAGGTCAAGCTGACCGGTCCCGATTTCAAGGTGCACGTGGAGATCCGCGACAAGGCCTTTGTCTACGGCGACGCGACGAAGGGGCAGCGGGGCCTGCCCGTAGGTACCCAGGGCCGCGGTCTCCTCCTCTTGTCAGGCGGCATCGACTCGCCGGTCGCCGGCTATCTCATGGCACGGCGCGGCCTCGCCCTTGATGCCATGTACTTCCACGCCTGGCCCTACACATCCGAGGAGGCCCACACAAAGGTAAAGGATCTCGCCCGCGTGCTGGCAGCCTACACGGGGGGCCTGTGCCTCTGGACCGTACCCTTCACCGAGGTGCAGCTGGCCATCAAGAAGGGCGCACGCGAGGATCTCACAACACTGATGATGCGCGCCGCCATGATGGAGATCGCCCATACCCACGCCCTCCGTCGCCGCGACACCTGCATCATCACCGGCGAGAGCCTCGGCCAGGTCGCGAGCCAGACAGCGGAGAACCTCCGCCTTACCCAGTTCCCCACCGACCTCCCTGTTCTCCGCCCCCTGGTCGGCACCGACAAGGAAGACACAATCAGAATAGCCCGCGAGATAGGGAGCTTTGACATCTCGGTCCTCCCCTACGAGGACTGCTGCGTGATCTTCAGCCCGCAGCACCCGATGCTGAAGGCCAACCTCCTGCGGGAAAAGGCCGCCTATGCAGCACTGAACCTGGGACCGCTCCTCGCCGATGCGCTTGAAAAGACCGAGAGACTCGACATCTCATTTGCGGACAGGATAGTGCCGGGGAAGTCCCGGCGTTGATCCGCCTGCAGTCTGGGGATAGAATGGAGGCATGGCCTATCACCCTCCATCCTGGGCTGCCATGGCCTTCTTGCTTCTTGCGTCGACGGCTTACGCCGCAGCTCCCCTTTCCCCGGCGTGGAATCCCTCCAATTCCTCCTTTCGCGCCTTCTACGGCGCGGAAGGCCTCGACTGGAGATGGTCGCACATCAGGTCG
>JBAXTA010000343.1:0-4600 GCA_037130415.1 Spirochaetota bacterium | reverse complement strand
GGCTATGGAGTGGAAGAGGGTAGCGAAGGCATCGTTCCAGGCAGCCAGGGCGCCGCGTGTATCGACCGCAGCGAGGGCTGTTGCCGACTGCTCGAAGGATGACCTCCACAGGGCCTCAGGTGTCGCCATGCCCGCTTCCTAGAAGTTTGCCTTGAGGATCTCGAGGGTCTTCTTGAGGATCTGGTCGGGCTTCAAGGGCTTTATCAGATAGCTCTTGACCCCGGCCTCCACCGCCTTGACCACCGCTTCCCGCTGCGTGACTGCTGAAAGGATGATCACAGGTATGTCTATTTCCTCGGCACGGAGGCGCTTGAGCACATCGAAACCACCGATCCCCGGCATGAGGAGGTCGAGGAAGACAAGATCCCAGTTCTTGGCGCGCGCATTGGCCAGGAATTCCCGCCCGTCGGAAAAGGCGCTGACCTCGGCCTCGATGGTCGTGAAGGTGGTCTTCACGAGTTCCTGGATGATGAAGTCGTCGTCGACAACTGCGATGGAAAGGGCAGCGCCCGAGTCCTTCATGGCGGTATCGACCACCACCGGCTGCTGCGATTCGGTCTGGAAGCGCATCTCGAAGCTCTCAGCCCCGCTCGAGGTTCCCTGCTTGGCCAGGATGCGTTCTGAAATCATCTCGGCGCGCTCATTGTGCTCGCCCTCGGGATCATAGTCCACAAGGAGGCCGTCCATGGCGTTCTGGAGGTTCGAGACGACCTCGATCTCCCTGAACTCCTGCCGTCCCGAGATGAACTCCCGCATGAAGCTGGAGATCGTCAGTATCTTGATGTGTTTTGACTTGCCTTTGGTGTGCGCGAGCAGGACGCGGAGGAGGACCTCGAGGTTGGAACCATCGACGAAGCTGAGGTCGATGTCTGAGAGCATCATGAGTATGCGCGGGTTGGAGATCTGATAGAGGTCGATGAGCTCGGCGACCTTGAAGTGAAGGAGGTCTGCCTTCTCGCGGTTGATGCCACGGGCGACCTCGATGAATATGATGTTGTCGTTGACGTGGGCTTCGATGATGCAGGGAGTCTCGTCGACACGGAGCTTCATGCCCATGATCTCGTTGAGCGCATCGAAGAGGGTGTCGATCATGAGGGGCTTCATCAGGATCTTGCTGATGCGGAACTGGACAAGCTCAAGGAGGCGGTTGCGGTCGATCTTCTGGGCGGTGAGGATCACGGGAATCTCGGCGGTGTTCGGGTTGCGGCTCTTGTCCTCGAGGATCTCCTTGCAGGATTTCCGCGTAAGGTTGTGGTCCATGATGACGAGGTCGGGAAGGAAGGTGCGGAGCTTCGACAGGCCGTCGAGTCCATGCACCGAGACTTCGACGGTGAAGTATTCCGACAGGCGTTCTTTCAGGTAGCTCCGGAACAGCTCCGACTCGTCGATGATGAGGACTTTTTTCATGCGCGCCATTGCATCACTGCCTGTTTTTCATCGAGAAGGGCTGGTGGGTCGATTCGACCGTGTCACGCCAGAGTTCGCCCTCGGGGTCGACCCTGGAGCGGCTGGCAACGGCGACCTCCATGGGGATGTGGACAAAGCGGCTGTTCACCATTCCGACAATGAGGGCGGTCCTTCCCGACATGGCTGCATGAACGGCGTTTCCGCCGAGCCGCTCACAGTACACCGAGTCGACGGGATTCGCCGGTGCGGACCTGACCATATAGCTCGGATCGATGTACTTGAGGCTGATGTCGATCTTTCGTTCCCTGAAGTGGGCCTCGATGCGCTCCTTGAGGAAGATGCCGATGTCGCCGTACTTGCGGTTTCCCGAGGCGTCGGTGCCCGCGATGGCGGCCAGATGTTCCTGGCCCGCACCCTCGGCGGCGACGATCACTGCGTGGCTCCTGCCCCTGATGCGCTCCTCGAGCTTTGTCAGGAAACCCTCGGGACCTTCGAGGTCGAAGGGAACCTCGGGGATGAGCACAAAGTTGGCGCAGTGGGCCGCGAGGGCCGTGTGCACCGCGATGAATCCCGAGTCCCGGCCCATCAGCTTTACGAGGCCGATGCCGTTCATGTAGGAGTCTGCCTCGGCGTGGGCACAGTTCACTGCGTCCGCGGCGCGGGCGACGGCGGTTTCAAAACCGAAGGAACGGTCGAGCCAGAGGAGGTCGTTGTCGATGGTCTTGGGAATGCCGACGATGGAAACCTTGAGCTTGCGCTTCTCGATCTCCCTGGCAATCTGAAGCGCGCCCTTCTGGGTCCCGTCACCGCCGATGGTGAACACGATGTTGAGATTAAGGCGCTCGATGGCGTCGACGATGTCCGAGGTGCGCTCCCCCCCGCCCCGGGAGGAACCGAGCACGGTGCCGCCCAGCATGTGGATGTCGTCCACGATCTCGGGGCCAAGGGGCATAACGTCGAGATTCCAGTCGGGCAGGAAGCCCCGGTAGCCGTAGCGGATACCGGTAATCCTCCGCACGCCGTAGCGGTACCAAAGGCATCGCGTCGTTGCCCTGATGACGTCGTTGAGGCCTGGACAGAGGCCACCGCAGGTGACAATGCCCGCGTGGACGTGGCTGGGATTGAAGTAAATCATCTTGCGCGGGCCTGCACGCTCGAAGAGGGACTCGCCTGAGTCGGCGCAGGATCCGCTCGCCTGGATGTCAACCTCATGGCGGACGAGCATCGCATCGTCCTCATAGCTGGCGAGGGAGTCTCCCTTGACCGAAGAGAGTTCTATGGGACTCGATATCCGTGGCTCCCCGAGGGACTGGACCTTGAACTCGGGACTGCTTGTCATGCGATGGCTCCTGCTCTGGCGATGGTTATCAATAGGAGTATATTCGACAAAAGGAAGCGGCGCAAAGGCCTGGGAATCCACAGCATTGGCAACCTTGCCGGACTACTGAAGCGCGGACAGGTCCCTTGTGAGGAGGGGATCGCCCGGCAGGGCGGCCAGGCCCTCCTGGAGCACGGCGCGAGCCTGGGTACGCTTGCCTGCGTTGTAGAGCTCGGCAAAGCGGTTGTGCACGCCGGCCGCATAATTGTGATAGTAATTTGCCGCAGCCTGCGAAAGCCGCGAGCCGCCTCCGATGAGGGCGCTGCCCGACTCGGCAAGGGCCGCCGCAGCCAGCCAGTCTCCCCGGGCGCCGATCCTGTTGGCTTCGCTGCCGTAGAGGTAGACGATGAACTCGTTCCGCCGCGACATGGTGATGTCCCCGGAGGCGGCTGCCGCAAGCACAAGCTTTGCCGCCTCGGACAGGGGTTTGGTGTCGATGATCGAGGCGAGGTAGCTGTCCTGTGCCTCGGCGGCCAGCTTTGCGAGCGCGGGCAGGTTTCCGTAGCGTTCGCGCCCGGCGAGGGCCAGGCTGCGCATCTCGCTCCATGTGCCTGCCTGTGACAGCTCGGCGCAGCGGTTGTTGATCCTTCCGACCACAAAATCGAGGCCCGCCGGGCCTGGAACCAGGGCAACGTAGGAGACTGCGAGGGTCAGGGAATCCTGGTAGCGGTGGGATTCCTCGTACATCGCGGAGCGGTTGGACAGGATGAGGGCGACGAGGGCGAGGGGCCCGATCTGATTCCGTTTTGAATAGGCTCCGGGAGGCACGTAGTTGTAGCCGGTGGCCTTCCCGAAGGAATCGGTGAACTCGCGCCGCGTCCCGGGGTCGAAGCCGTAGCGGTTGGTGGTCTCCACATCGATGGCCTTCCCGTCGATGCGCACGATGCAGAAAGCATGGTCGGGGGTCTGTACAGCCCCACAGGCTATGTCCAGCCTTCGCATGGCCAGGAGGTAGAGGTTGGCTGACGAGACGCAATTGAAGCACCGTGAATCCAGGATATCGACAAGGGTCGTGGCGCGTTCGGAGTAGACTCCAAGCAGCCTCTGGGTATGGAGCCATTCCAGTGCCTGCTCAGCCCGGCTTGTCAGATTGCCCTCCCGTAAGGCGGCAGCCATCGAGTCGAGGATGCCGTTGACTGCAGCCTTCCTGGCAGAGAGGTCTTGGGTAGCGACGCCCGAAGCCCGTAGCCCTGCTTCGATCAGGTCGTCGAGGCTGGGAACAGCTCCGGGTCCAGCCGCCAGAGTTGCCGCTCCGAGGGATGCGAGGAAGGGATCGGCTTCCGGGAGAATGGCGGGGTAGGACTGGCTTTCGGCCGCGATGGGGAGGCCATGCAGCGAGGAGAGCAAAGGGAGGAGGGCCAGGGCAAGGCGGAAGCCTGGGCCCCAGGACGGGCGGAGGGCCAGGCCCCGCTTCGCCCGGTTCGTGCTGCCGGAGACTCTGCCACTGGCATGGCTTGTCCTAGTCATGCGTTGTCCGTATCCTTTCGCCGGGAGAACAGCATGAAGCAGGAACGCGATCTTGTCATCATAGGCGGAGGGGCAGCAGGTCTTTCTGCCGCCCAATACGGTGCCCGAGCCAATCTCGATACCCTCCTCATCGAGGAGATGGCCCCCGGCGGCCAGGCCCTCCTCATCGATGGGCTGGAAAACTACCCCGGCATCCTCGAGCCGATCAATGGCTACGATTTCTCCGAGCGTCTCCGAGCCCAGGCCGAGGCTTTTGGCGCCGAGATCCTGAGCGCCTCCGTTACCTCGGTCGCGAAGGTCGAGGGCCGATTTATCCTGGAGACTACGGAGGGACGGATCGAAGCCCTT
>JBAXTA010000342.1:0-4624 GCA_037130415.1 Spirochaetota bacterium | reverse complement strand
CTCGTGGAGCGCGAAGCACTCGAGGAGGCCCTGCCAGAGGTCGCGGAAGCGGCCCTCGCTCGACATAAGACTCGACAGGACGCCCCGGGATCTCGCGCGGAGGCTGGACAGCGAGTAGTAGTCGCGGTAGAGGCCCTTGAGTCGTGTAGCGGCCCCTTCGGGGTGCGTGAGGTCCCGCTCCTCGATGACGAGGAGAAAGAGTATTCGGTACACGAGGGTGAGGAGGGCGCTGTAGAATTCGCGGGGGCTCAGGCTGCCCTCGCGGAAACCCCTCCGGAACTCCTCGTTGTCGGGATGGGCCAAGAGGCCGTCGGCCCAGAGCTGGATGGCCCCGACCACGGCGCCCGAAAGCTTTTCGCGGATGCGGCTTCCGTTCTCGAGGCTGTCCTGGTGGTAGACCTCGAGGAGGCAGTCCGCCGCCTCCCCGATTGCCGCCCCCTCCGCCTCGCCCGCTGTAGCCCTTGCCGCCTCGGGCCATCGACTGATGTGGAGCAGGCGGAAGAGGAGGGCGAAGTCCGAAAAGAGCTCCTCCTCGAAGATCCGCTCCAGGTTGAACTCGAGGTAGGAGAGCTTGATCAGCCTGCTCGAGTCGCGAAGGAGGCGGAGCGTGAGCCCGTTCGTCACGAGCGCGAAGAGCGTATCCGAAAGGTTGATGTACTCCTGCACGAGACTGTGCGGACTGGCGCGCAGCTGCTGTGCCTGGTTGGATTGGCCCTCGCGCCGCCTGTCCAGGCTCTCGGCAAAGCCCACGATGTGTACGGGGCAGATCCGCCCGACTGCCCGATGGCTGAGGGCAAAGCTCTTGCCCGCCACCTCCACGGCGCTGGCGTTCTCCAGCTCGTAGCCCAAGAGCGAGAGGAAGGGGATGATCCAGGAGTTCCTCGTCCTCGTCGTGCCATAGCTGTCCTTGGCCTCGTCCCGCTCGCGCCGCGAGGAAAAGAGCTTCCACTGGGCCTTGGCATCGGCCCAGGCCTCCAGGATCTCGTCCCGCACCTTGCCTTTAAGCCCGAAGTCGCCCGGCTTCTGCCCGCGTATCGCGTTCTCGTCGCGGAGCTTCTCGAGGGTCTCTGGTCCGATCAACGAACCTTCCCAATTGATGGCTTCGGCTTTCATACGCCCTCTCCGGGCACAAAGATGTAAATCCCGAGTATGTCCATCGGAATCACCGGCTCCACTACCCTAAAGCGCTCCGCCTTCGATTCCGCACCCAGGGCCCTGTAATAGCGCTCGTGCTGGCGGATCAGCTCTTCGGCCCTCTCGAAGGCCAGGGCGTCGAAGGAGGGCCGCAGTGTCGGAAGCACCGACAATTCCCGCTCGAGCTGGGCCTCCTGGGTCTCGCGGGGAAGGTCCCCGGTCACCTCGGGGTTATCCATGAGTGCGTTTACCTTCGCCATGTCCACAGGCCTGCGCTCGGTGCCCACAAGTCCACGCAGGAGGACCTCCTCGGCCACGAGGTGCCCCTTGGCGCGCAGGTCCTCGATCACGTGCCTGGCCCGGAGGATATAGATGACCGTCCGCTCCGAAATCGCGCCGGAGAGCACGACCGCTGCCCGCGTCGCGTTCTTTTCGCTCCGCTCAGGGTTGAGGGACTCGGCGAGCACGCTCCGGCAGAGGGCCTCGACGGCGCCGTGGTTGCGTCCCCAGTAGCTGCGCCCCGACCGGACCGGCGCCTGAAAGGCCAGCCTCGCTTCGCCCTTGCTTCCAGCAGCACCGGAGCACGCAGCTTCGAGCCAGGCTCTCATCCTGTCGGGGAAACTTGCGCGGCGGATGTCGAGCTCGAGCTCCGCCCTGTCCTTGCCCGCCTCGATGCCGAAGAGCTCGCGAAAGGCCGAGTCGACAAAGCGGAAGACCGTCTCTGGCCTCCCCACCGCCTCGTCGGTGACGGCAAGGTCCGCCTCTATCTCCTGGGCCTTGATGGCGCTCTGGGCGAAGATCGACCTCAAGGCCGCTTCCTTTTTTTCCGTGACCGTTATGAGCTTGTCCAGCTCGCCCTCGGCGCGCACCAGGTCCTCGAGGGAAAAGAGCTCCATTTGCGACAGCGGCTTGCGCTTCCTCTCCGCCTCGGCCAGGACGGCCTTGAACATCGTGTCGAGGAAGATCTTCGAGTCCTCCGGAAAGGGGATGCTCACCCCGATGTTGTCCCTGATCGTGCGGGCCTTCTTGTAGAGGACCTTGAGCACGACCTGGTCCATGGGGTTGTCCTTTCCATAGAGAAGGCAGGTCTCGATGCTCGCCCTGGTCTGCCCGAAGCGGTCCACCCTGCCTTCCCGCTGTTCGAGGCGGTTGGGGTTCCAGGGCAGGTCGTAGTGCAGCACCGCGTCGAAGAGGCCCTGCAGGTTGATGCCCTCCGACAGGCAGTCCGTCGCCACGAGGAGGCGGAGCTTCCTGCCGCTCGCCTCAGGCCCCATCGCGTCGATGCGCGCCCGCCGTACCTCGTCCGGGTCCTCACTCGTCACGCATTCAACGACCGCATTCTTGCCGAGAGCCTCGGCTATCTTTTCCGCCACATACTTGGCCGTCTCGATGTAGCGGCAGAACACGATGGGACTAAAGCCAGCTTTATGCCAGGTCTTGATCTGCAGGAGGCAGGAGGCCAGCTTGACGTCGTTCGCCTCTCCCTCGAGGGCGCGGAGGGCGGCGGCGAAGCGCACGAAGGAAGAACGGTCACCGCCCGTCCACTGCGTCTGCTCGAGGATGGGCGTCGGCAGCTCGTCGTCGCTTCCCTCGAGCCGCTCGAAGTGGGGATTCTCGCTGCCTTCCGTGTTCCCGGCCTCGTCCTCTTCCTTCCTGATTCCCGCGCGGTTTTCGAGCATCAATGCCCCCGCCCTCGGGCTCGACATGATGCCGCGGAGGAGGGCCAAAGCCGACCAGTAGCGGAAGCGGCGCTCATTGTCGCTCCCCGCCGTCCTGCTCATCAGCTGGGACGAAAAGAGGAGGACCTCGTCGTAGAGCCCCTGGTAGTGGGGTGACAGGGCATAGGGAAAGTCGATGGCCACCCGCTTCGGAAAGGGCGTGCGCTCGGGATCGGGACTCCGCTTGTCCATCCAGGTGGCGATATGCTCGCGCTTCCTTTGGACAAAATGCCGCGCAAGATCGCTGCGGATAGCCTGGGTGGCCCTCTCCGCGCCTGCCCGATCCGTGCTGGCCCAATCCCCCGTCTCGAACTCCGGTTTCAACAGCCCGAGGAGGGAGCGGAACTCTTCCTCCTTTCCCGAATGCGGCGTCGCCGTCACGAGGATGAGGTGCTGGCCCTTCTTGTCCGCCAGCTCGCGCAGCAGGCGATGCCGCTGCTGCTGTCCCTTGTGCGCGCCTTCGGGCCTCGCGCAGGAGTGCGCCTCGTCCACGATGACCAGCTCGGGCGCCTGCGAGGCGAAGACCGCGTGGCGCTGGTCGGCCTTGATATAGTCAATGCTGATGACTTGGTAGGGGAAGTGCTGGAAGACGCTTCTGTCCCCCGGCACCTGCCGGTCCAGGCTCGCCTGGGTCCCCGTGCGCAGGATCACCGCGTCGATCTGGAACTTGTCCTTGAGCTCCTCCTGCCACTGTTCGCAGAGGTGGGGCGGACAGAGCACCGCGAAGCGCTTGATCTCGCGGCGCTCGAGCAGCTCCTTGGCGATAAGGATGGCCTCGACGGTCTTGCCCACGCCCACGTCGTCCGCCACGAGGAGCCGCACGGTGCCCTTCTGCCTGAGCGCCATGATGAGGGGTACCATCTGGTAGCTCCGCGGCCGAAAGCCCAGCTTGGCCGCGCAGCGGAAGGGCCCCGATGCCGAACGGAGGGAGAGCCGCGACGCGTCGAACAAGAGCCGCGCCGCCCGCACGCTCCCTAAGTCCCTCACCGTAGGCGGATTGAACTGCGAAGGCCTGATGTCACCGTCCTTGGCCAGCGGGATGAATATCCCCGCGACATCCTCCTCCCTCCCGTCCAGGGGTTTGAGCCTGAGGAGGTCCTCGCTCTCCGAGGGCAGCACCACCCAGTCGCGACCGCGTGCGTGGACAAGGGTTCCGGTTTTGTAGGTTGCGGGGGGAATCATGCGCGGAGACGCAGAGGGCGCGGAGGAGGAAATCTCACGCGGAGACGCAGAGGGCGCGGAGGGCGCGGAGGAAGAGGAAGAGTTCATTGAAGGTCCTTGCTGTTGATCTTTAGTTTTGAGTTAGGGGAAGAGAGATGGTGGTTTACGACTCGTTGTAAGCCTTGTTTAAGCGTCGCACCGCCAAAATTGATCAAGAGGCCGACTTCTAGATTCATCAACTTCAAATAGGTGAGCAGCTGTTTCTGATGGACAGGGTGGATAATTTCAACCGACTTCAATTCGACCACTACCGTATTTTCGACGAGTAGATCGCACAAAAACCCTTTCTCAAAATGAATACCCTCATAATCAAAAGAAATTGGCTTTTGCGTTGCGACATCCAAACCCCGCATTATCAATTTCCTTGCCAGAACAATCTCATAAACGGATTCCAGCAGCCCTGGCCCGAGGTTCTTATGTATTCCCATCGCCTCATCAATAATAGCCTCAGTAATCTCATCTATTTCCATAATCTCACCTCCGCGCCCCCGCGCCTCCGCGTGAAACCCCTCTCCTCTTCCCTCTCCCCCTCTCCGCGCCCCCCGCGCCTC
>JBAXTA010000341.1:0-4646 GCA_037130415.1 Spirochaetota bacterium | reverse complement strand
GACTCGAGGCTCTCTCGCCCTCCGCCAAAATCCTAAGTCCGACAGGCTCCTAGGGCATTGAGTCAGCCTCGTTCCTACTTGTACAGAACTCTGACCAGCACAAGGTCGGTAAGTCCGTTGGTCGTTTTGTCGGTCAGGAAGTATAGATACTTATCCGTATAAAGGTTGCCTAAGACGAGGGTCTGCGTTTCAAGGAAAGCTCCGCCGCGGGTCTGCGTTGCCCCGGTGCTGCTGAAACTCATTTCCCGTGACTGCTTTACGGCCCAAGTACCCTGCAAATCAGATGTATTGCCATTGTAATACTCCATTTTGAGGCTGAATTCCGTTTGGTAAGCGCGATAGATATGTGTGCCATCTGAGTTCAGGAAGATGGACGAGGCGTTGCCGGCGGCGACAGTGTAGATGGAATCGTACTGAGCAGTACTCAGCATCGTCCCATCCTTGCGGTAGAAGTAATTCGCGGAACCAGGGTTGGTGACCCGATAAGGGGTGGCTCCATAGCCCCGCACGATACAGGAGGTCGCCGAAGAACCATGGTCGAACTGTACACCCAAAGCGAGCCATTGCAACCCGAACAAGTATTTGAAGACAGAGCTCGTGCCATTGGCGACGGCTGCCCAGATGTGCGTGGTATCCTGCACATAAAGTCCATTATCAACGAAGCCGCTGGCCATTCCCGTGGCCACGCTTTCGCCGCCGACCGCAGTAAAGGAGACACCGGGGATATCGATCCTGTTGACAACCGCGTCGCCCGAAGTGGAATTGATCGACAGAAAGTAGAAGTACGAAGGCGCGGGCGAAGCGCCACTTAACATTTGAACGGCAACATCCTTGGTTGTCTTCAAGCCAGCGTAGGTTGCGCTGTCGCCGTCGAGGGTGTACTTCCAGGTCCACATTGTACCGTTGTAGCTGTAGATGTACTGCCGGTGGCTGGTCCAGCCCGTGTCGTTGACATCCGATACCACGTACATTTCTGTCGCGCTTCGGATAAACAGCTTGTTTCTGCCCTTGCTGTTCACGACTCCTTCTGGCGTGGGGAAGGAGGTGCCCCCCACGAGAGAAGGTGAATTGGTAAGCGGATCGTAAACCGCAACTCTGGGTGCCGCGGAGGTTTTCTGTGAATAGACAAAGTACAGCTTGCCTTCAAACGCAACCGCGTCGGTACTTCCCGAGCCAACGTCGAGGGCCACCGCAAAACCTGTGGTAGTGTCGACCAGGGGTTTTTCCTCCCATTCGGCCGACATTGAGGTGTTTTGGTCAGGCTGGTAGCTCTCGCCTGCGGCTTTGGCACCATCTTGGTTCATCCAGCGCAAGAACTCATAGCCACTCCCAGTTGGTGTCGGCAAGGTGATCGCTGTGCCCTTGTTGGCAGTGATGCTGGCAATGTGATCCCCATGGGTCGAATCGAAGGTGACCGTGTAGGTGGCAGCTACGGTGGCCACTTTCACGGTCAAGGTAAAGGCCTTGGTATCGGTGACCCCGCCCTTGGCAATCGTTGCCGTCAGCGTGATGGTCGTGTCCGCCGTGGCAGGAGCAACGGTCACCGTTCCCGTCGTGTTGTTCGGACTGGCCACTGTCGGGTTGCTCGAGGTCCATGTCAGAACCGTGCCCCGGTCACCCGTAGTCGGCAGGGCGAAGTTTCCGGTGATCGACTCTGGTGTGTCTGTGCTTGTGCTTCCGAAGGTGCAGATTTCCGGGGTTATCGCGATGACGTCCTTGGTGACCGCTTCCTGGGCGGTGATGGGGGGCACGGTCACCGTGATCGGAGTACCTGTTTTGGATGCTGTGCCCTTCTTCTTGACCGTCGGGGTCAGCGTCACGGGCGTCGGGGTCACGCCTGTGGCCTGGGTCGACACGATTGCCTTGCCCGCTGCATTTACCGTGATCGCTGAATTATCGCTCACCCAGCTCACCTCGGTGCCGTAGCTCCCCGTGACAGGCAGGGTGAAGGATCCGGTCAGGCTCGAAGCGGAGTCCGCTCCGGAAAGCGGAAGGAGGTCGGGCGTAAAACCGGCAGCCACGGCATCCACGGCGGTGGCCGGGTCGCTGATGGCGTGCAGCTTGACCGAAAAGGCCATGCTTGCGGTCGTTGTCGCCCGCGCCGAGGCAGTCGCCGTCACGGTCAGCGATACTGCCGTCCCTTCCACTATGGTATCCGGAATAGCTACAAAGACCTTCCCGACTGCTCCGAGCTGGTCGATCCGGGTGATGTACGTCGAGTCGGAGCTCCACGAAAGAGAGGCACCGTTCTTGGAAAGTGGCACCGTGAAGGAGCTCGTGACGGCGTCCTTGGTTCCCGAAGGAAAGCCAAAATCCGCAAAGCTGAGTGCCGCGATGGCCTTGTCGGCCGTCATGGCGGTATCCCCTGCGGGCGCTGACGGACAGGCGCTGAGCAGGACCAGGAGTGCGCTAGGCAACCATACCTTCAATCCCATTTTCTTTGTCATATACCCGACCTCCTGGAACATGGAAGACGGGTCTTACTGTGACGCATGATCTGCCTGCCATGCCGAGGGGAATACCCTCATGGTATCAGGGGGGGGCGCTCATGGAATCCCCGGCCTATCAGGAAGTCAGGAACCTTGTAATTGGTATGATATGGATGTTTCTGCCCTCCTTTCCGACGACCCCCTCCTCATCTCGGGTGACGATGAGGCCTTCCGTCAGCCCCTCCTCCTCCATGGCCTGGAAGAGCGCGGTGGTTTCCCGCTTGCGGGTCTCCTCATCCTCGAGGGACCAGGATACCTGGACTAGCTCGACCCGGGAATCGCGGACGACGCGGAAGTCGACTTCCAGACCCCTTCGTGTCTTGTAATAATTAAGATTTTCTGTGCGCCTGCGGAGATGGGTGTAAACGAGGTTTTCCAGGAGGTATCCTCGCTTTTCCGAGTACGAGGCATCGCAGGAGGCGGCCATAGCGTGGTCGACCATGTAGATCTTGCGGGGGTTTACATTCTGTTTGGCGAGGGACAGATCCCAGATCCGGAGGGGGAAGAGCATGAAGGCATCCTCGAACCAGTCGATGGCCTGTCCGACGAATTCTTTTTGAACCTTGAAACCGAGGCTGCGCAGGTATTCCGTCAAGCGATTGACTGTATATAAATTTGCCACAGTTGAGACAAGTCTTTCCGCGAGTTTGAGGATGGCCCGCGGGTGGTCAGCGTCATGGCGTTCGATGATGTCGCGGTACACCATGCTGCGGAGGTATTCCTGATGGGTGGCCACGCGGACGGCTTCGGGAGCCTCGCGGAGCTCGGGAAAGCCCCCTCGCTCCCAGTACTCGTCGAAGGCCTTGCGGACAAAGCTTTCGTTGATGCTTCCTGGTTTTCGGGCATCGAGATTCCTGAAGCGCAGGTATTCCTCGAAGGAGAAGGGCCAGAGCTCGCCTGTGAGGGCGCGGCCTCGGAGCTGGGTGGCGATCTCGCGTGACAGGAGCCGTGCGGAGGAGCCAGTGAGGTAAAGCCGCGCCGACTCGCTGTGAAGCATGCGCTCCACGAAAAGCTCCCAGCCGGGGGCTTCCTGGATCTCGTCGAGAAAGAAATGAACGGTTTCCCTGCCGCGCTTGTCCGGGTACAGGCCATAGTAGGCGCTGGGGATAAGGTCAAAGTTGCCCGCGCGGAGCTGCTTGAGCCTGTCGTCCTGGAAGTTGATAAAGACAAGGTTTTCCCTCGCCGTGCCCTGGGCCAGGAGGTCCGCAGCCATCTGGCCGAGAAGGGTCGATTTTCCTGCACGTCGTGGTCCGATACAGACAAAGACCTTGCCGGGGGCTTGCAGGGGTACAAGGCTCCGCCTGACTGTCGGCTGGCCGATGCGGGCCTGCCCATCGGCTATCACATTCTGGAGCCTGTCGAGTTCCACTGTGGTATCCTTTCAGTCCGATATTATAGCAAATCGGAAGGAATAACAACCACTATTTGAATCATCCGGTCTGCTTCATCGCCAATGACCGGCAGGGTGGCGTGACACCGTTTTACCTGCCTTCCATCTCCCTCGTCGACAAAAGCCCGCAGGCTGCCTGGATGTCCAGCCCCCTCGAGGCGCGGATGGTCGCCGTGAAGTTGCGCCGCTCGAGTTCGTCGCGGAACCACTCGAGGCGTTCACGGGAGGCTGGCACGAAGGGTACGTCGGGGATGGCGTGGAAGGCGATGAGGTTGACCCGGCAGTCGAGACCGCGGAGGAGGCGCGTAAGCTCGGCGATGTGACGGGGCGCGTCGTTGAGGCCCTCGAAGAGTATGTATTCGAAGGACAGGCGGCGCTGGCCGCCGAAATCGTGGGATCTCAGTGTTGCGATGATTTCGGGCAGGGCGTAGGCGCCCTCGACGGGCATGAAGGGCTGGCGCTCGGCTGAAAAAGGGAAGTGGAGGCTGACAGCGAGGTGGCACTCGCTCTCGACCAGGAATCGTCGGAGGCCCGGCAGGACACCGACCGTCGACACGGTGACGCGGCGCGGGCTCATGGCGAAGCCCCAGGGTGAGGTGATGACCTTCAGGGCGCCCAGGACCTCGTCGAGGTTGTCCATCGGCTCGCCCATGCCCATGAACACGAGGTTGGTGAGCGAGGCGCTTTCCGGAATCGATACTATCTGGTTGAGTATTTCCGCTGTGGACAGCTGCCCATGGAAGCCCATCTTGCCGGTGGAGCAGAAG
>JBAXTA010000340.1:0-4697 GCA_037130415.1 Spirochaetota bacterium | reverse complement strand
ATCATCCAGACAGGCCATGAGGTGCGGATAGAGAAGCTGTTCAGCGAGTACAAGACCTGGCTCAAGGACAAGGGACTTGAGGGCAAAAGGGCCTTCATGGTCGAACTCAAGCAATATGCAAGCTATTATGTCGAATTCCCCTCGGGACAGGACTTCAACCAGATCACCTTCAACGAACATGAGAAGCGCTTTTTCCACCTGCTGGAGAACCTCTCGATAACCACGGCCTATCCGCTGGTGCTCTACCTCTACAAGACAGTGGCGGACAAGGCCATCCTTGCCGCGATGCTCCGCATCCTCGAGGCCTACCTCGTGAGGAGGAATGTTTGCAGGCTGACCACGAAGAACTACAACCAGCTCTTCATGCAAATCATCAACTCCCTTGCAAGGATCAGGGATTCCAAGGGCAGTCTGGAGTCCGCCGACCTTCGGGGTGTTCTCGCGGCCTTTGCCGATGACAGCACGCGCGTTCCTTCCAACGCTGAATTCAAGGCCGCCTTCGCGACCGAGACCCTTAGCAATCGGAACTCACGCGAGATCCTGTTCTGCCTCGCCCTCCACCATTCGGGGAATGGACTCAACGACATGCAGCGACTCAGCCTAAGCGATTTCAGTGTCGAGCACATGATGCCCCGATCATGGGAAGCCAATTGGACAACGAGGCAAATGGACGCCGACGAGAAGGCGCTTCGGAATTGGAAGCTCCGTACCTTGGGCAATCTCACACTGGTTACCAAGAAGCTCAACTCCGCGATGCAGAACTCGGCCTGGAACCAGAAGCGCGATTTCCTGCGTCCCAATTCGGCGCTTCGCATGACCACTGAATACCTGGGCCTAGCGGCATGGGACGAGACGACCATCGATTCCCGTGCAGGGGACTTGGCGACCACAGCCCTGGCCATCTGGCCCTTCTAGGAGCCCCATAATGCCTTCCCTCCCCCGCGATCTCCGCTCCAAACTCGAATCCACCGTCATCGCCGCCCGGAAGCGTGCCGAGGCCGCCGCCCTCGATGAGCTTCGTCGCCTCGGCGTCGACGCAGGCACCGTGCCCGCCTACCTCGATGCCGAGGGCAAGGAACTCAGGCGGCGGCTCCGCGCCCACGGGCGCCAGCTCGGCGACGCCCTCCTTGCAGAGCCGAAGGACGCGCAGGAGGTCGGGCGCCTCGCCCTCGAGATCGCCTACGAGCACTGGCACCGCATGCTCTTCGCGCGCTTCCTCGCGGAGAACAGCCTCCTCATCCATCCCGAGTACAGGGTGGCGCTGAGCCTCGCGGAATGCGACGAGCTTGCCCACGAGGCGGAGAAGGCGGGAAAGCCCGGCACGGGCCGCTGGGACATCGCGGCGGGCTTCGCGAGCGCCATGCTGCCCCAGATCTTCAGGAAGGACAGCCCCGCCCTCGCGGTGGCCTTTCCGAGCAACGAGCGCGCCGAGCTCGAGCGCCTCCTCGCGGCACTGCCTACGGAAATCTTCCTTGCCAGCGATTCCCTGGGCTGGGTCTACCAGTTCTGGCAGAGCGAGGCCAAGGACCAGGTCAACAAGTCGGAGAAGAAGATCGGCGCGGATGAGCTTCCCGCGGTGACCCAGCTCTTCACCGAGGACTACATGGTGAGCTTCCTCCTCGACAACTCCCTCGGCGCGTGGTGGGCGGGGAAGAGGATGGGGGAAGAAGGGGTTAAGGGGTTAAGGGATCAAGGGGAGATGGGGGAAGAGGAGCTCAGGAAGAGGTATGCGCTTCCGGGGATGCCGCTTGCCTACCTTCGATTTGTAAAGGATGAGGCGGGGAGCTGGCGACCTGCTGCGGGGATCTTCGAGGCCTGGCCGAAGAGCGCGAAGGAGCTCAAGTATCTCGACCCCTGCTGCGGCTCGGGGCACTTCCTCACGGCGGGCTTCCAGTACCTTGCCGTGATGCGACAGGCTGAGGAGGGGCTCGATGCCAGGGCGGCGGGTGACGCGGTCCTGCGGGACAACCTCTTCGGGCTCGAGCTCGATCCGCGCTGCGTGGAGATCGCGGCCTTCAGCCTGGCCTTCGAGGCCTGGCGGAGCGGGGGAGGCTACCGGGAGCTCCCGGAGCTCCACGTCGCCTGCTCGGGCGCGGCGCCGCGGATCAGCAAGAAGGAGTGGCTCCGCGTGGCTGACCGGGCAGCGGGGCTTCTTGCAGGCGATGAAGCTGGCCTCTTCCCCGACCCCAATGCCGACAGCCTCTGGAAGAGCAACCTCCACGACGGCCTGTCCGCCCTCTACGAGCTCTTCGAGGATGCCCCGGTCCTCGGCAGCCTCATCGACCCGCGCTCGGTGACCTCCACCCTCTTCCGCGCGGGTTTCGACAAGACGGCCGACCTCCTCGCGGAGGCGCTCAAGAAGGAGAAGGCGCAGGACGAGTCACACGAGGCGGGGGTGGTGGCCCAGGGCATCGCCAAGGCGGCGAGTCTCCTCGCCGGACGGTACCACATCGTGGCTACCAATGTGCCCTATCTTGGGTCGGGCAATCAGGACGAGAAGCTTCGGGACTTCTGCGAGGAGCACTACGCTGAGGCAAAGAAGGACCTAGCGACGGTCTTCCTGGACCGCTGCCTCGAGTTTTGCGCATCCGGTGGAACAACGAGCGTCGTGCTCCCCCAGAATTGGCTCTTCCTGACGAGCTATCGCAAGCTCCGCGAGAAACTCCTCAAGCGTGATGTGTGGAACTCGCTCGCGCGGCTTGGACCGGGTGCCTTTGAGACGATTTCTCGTGAAGTAGTCAATGTCGCCTTGGTGACCATCAGCGCGGGTCCTGAGCGGCACAAGCAACGTCTCCAGCCCTTGGCACCTCAAGAATATTTCTTTGCGGGACTGGATGTTGCTACACCTCGAGAGCTTTCAGAAAAGGCAGTGCTACTCAGGACAGGGATAGTTGTTTTCATCAGTCAAATAAAGCAACTTAACAATCCTGATTCGAGGGTTCTTATTGGAAAGGAAAGCATCTTTCCCCTATTGATGGATTTCGCGGAAACAGGAACAGGCCTTCAAACTTTCGATCGACCTAGGTTTATATACAATTACTGGGAACTATCAACGATCGCGGACGGATGGTTGCCTTTACAATCAACGCCATCGCAAAATACATTCGCCTCAGGGTTATCGGAGATTGTCCTTTGGGAAAACGCCGAGGGGAAACTATTCGATGTTATGCGAGCAAAAGAAACCATCGAAGGTTACAAAACTGGAATATGGAAAGCAGGCTCACAATATTGGGGGCGAAAAGGCGCACTTCACGGCGTAATGGCGAACTTACCTATGTCTGCGTATCTTGGATATCCATATGACACTAATGCTGCTGTCTTGTTGCCGCGGAAGCCCGAGTATTCACTGGCTTTGTGGGCATATTCGGAAAGTGGTAAATTTGCGGATGAAGTGAGAAATCTTGATCAAAAATTAATGGTTACAAATGCTACCTTTTTGAAAGTGCCTTTCGATCACGACTACTGGACCAAAGTAGCCAATGAGCGATATCCACTGGGCCTCCCCGCCCCCTTCTCCGACGACCCCACCCAATGGATCTTCCACGGCCATCCTGCAGGCTCGGTCGTCTGGAGTGACACCGAAAAGCGCCTCACTCCCGGCAAGCTCCGCATTGACGCGACCGTCCTCCAGGTCGCCCTCGCCCGCCTCCTCGGCTATCGCTGGCCCGCCGAACTCAATCCTGCGATGGAACTCTCAGCAGAATCCCGCGCCTTGGTCGAATCCTGCAAGGCCCTCGATCGTTTCGCCGACCAGGACGGCATCGTCTGCATCCCGAGCGTGAACCGCGAGGTGCCCGCAGCCGATCGCCTCCTCGAGCTCCTCGCCGCGGCCTATGGGGTGGAGTGGTCACCCCACATTCTGCCTGAGCTCCTCGATTCTTCCGATTGGGCGGGTAGGGATCTCGAGTCCTGGCTCCGCGACGCCTTCTTCGAACAGCACTGCAAGATCTTCCAACACCGCCCCTTCATCTGGCAGATCACCGACGGCACGAAGGACGGCTTCTCCGCCCTCGTGAACTACCACCGCCTCGACCACGCCCTCCTCGAAAAGCTCATCTACTCCACCCTCGGCGACTGGATCACCCGCCAGGAGTCCGATGAGCGCGCGAAGAAACCAGGTGCGACGGTGCGCGTCAACGCGGCCAAGGCCCTGAAGGAGAAGCTCGAGCTCATCCTCGAGGGCGAAGCCTCCTACGACATCTTCGTGCGCTGGAAGCCCCTGGCCGAACAGCCCCTCGGCTGGAATCCCGACCTGAATGACGGCGTCCGCCTCAACATCCGGCCTTTCATGACCGCCGGCGTCCTCAGGCACAACAAGCCGCCCAAGCTCAACGTGAAGTGGGACAAGGACCGGGGGAAGGATGTGGAAAGCGCGCCCTGGTTCAAGGTGTTCGGGGGGGAGAGGATCAATGAGCATCATACGACGCTTGGGGAGAAGAGGGGGGCGAGGGGTGGGAAATAGCTTGGCGAGGAAGAACCTTCTCATTGGCAATGGAGTGAATCAGTGCTCTGATACTGGAAAGGATTGGTTCTCGACTCCTGCGATCAAGGAACGTTTTGTCGCCAAACTAGATAGTCAGATACCCGCCATTGAATTTGAGGATATTCGTGCTTCTATTGCCTCAGCGCTTTATGTCATTAGGTTCAGACCTCGTGTATCCGCAAACATAGTAGACGAATAAGCTCCTATAATATTG
>JBAXTA010000034.1:0-21208 GCA_037130415.1 Spirochaetota bacterium | reverse complement strand
ACGTGGTTCGGGACGATACCGGCGAACTGGTGCTGACAAGGCCGATGGAGATCGTAGTCTTCCTGCCGATGCGCGACGCGATGATGCCCGAGGGTATGGCGAAAAGGATGAATACCAGGGGCATGCTGGACAGGAGGGTCGCCCCGTCACCGGCAGAAATGCCGAGACGATTGACCGCCCAGAGGGTGAAAAAGGCATCTACTGCGGCGTAGCCTATGAACCAGAACAAGATCGCCATGAAGATCCGGGGGCCGCTCTTTTCCTTGGAGGCGAAAACCTCGCGGAGGCTGTCGAGCATTTTCGGCGCAGGCTCGGAGGCTCCATCGGCTGCCCCGAGTTTCGGCTCCCTGATGAACAGGAGGACCAGGCCAGCTGAGATAACCACGAGGGCAGAGCCGAGCAAGAAGGGAAAGTTCGGATTCAACTTGTAGAGAAGGCCGCCGGTCTGGAGGGCAACGATCATGCCGACGCCGCCCATGAAGTTGACGATGCCATTGGCCTGGGAACGCTTGTCAGAGGGTGTGAGGTCAGGCATGAGGGCCACGACGGGGGTGCGCCAGAGGGCCATGGTGAGGATCATGCTGCTGGTGCAGGCCACAAAGAGGGGGAGGGCCGCCTGCATCGGGATGAGGCCGAAGGCCAGGGCGGACAGGGGCGCTCCTACGAGGATGAAGGGCATTCGCCGTCCTATCCGCGTCCTGATCCTGTCAGACCAGGCGCCGACGGGTGGCTGGATAAAAAGAGCCGCGATGTTGTCGAGGGTCATGAAGAAACCGATCAGCACCGGCGACAGATTGAAGCGCTCGGCAAGGAATATCGGGATGAAAGCGTTGTAGACGCCCCAGAGTACGGAAACCCCGAAAAAACCGAAGCCCAAAAGAAAGATCCTGCCGTAGCTGAAAGCCTTCATGCCGCCACCTCTCCATCAGCCTCGCGTGGCGGCCGATCGGCGAGTGTAAACCCTCATAGTCCCCTCTGGAAGCCTCATTCTAGAGCTTTCGTGCGATGCCGAGCCCACTATCTGGCCTGTCGGTGATGACTGCGTGCACGCCCGAAGCCAGGAGTCGCTCGATCATCGCCGGGTCGTTCACCGTCCACACGAAGACCGGCATGCCAATGCGCCGCATCCTGGCCAGGAAACCTAAAAGGAGAAGCTGATAATTCGGGGCAACAAAGTCGGCACGGGTCCTCCACAGCCTGAATCCCGGGAAGAGCTCCACAAGGCGGCGGAGGATGCCCTCCTTTGGCTTGTCGAGGCCGAGGAGGAGGCCCGTGACGATGCGCGGATCGATGCGCTTGACCGCGATTATCACCCTGTCGAGAAAGGATTTCATGACATATCCCTGGAAATCGAGGAGGCGCGTGGCAAGTTCCACGATCTCTCCTTCATAGCCGGCTTCCTTGAGCTCGATGTCGAGGAAGATCCGGCCCCGCGCCATGGTGAAGATCCCTTCGATGGTCGGGACTGCAAAACCACGCCCGGCGGCGATGGCCTGCAGCTCGTCAAAGGACAGATCGGCTATCTTCCTTCCTCCGACCGCCTCGTCGTGAAAGCTTACAAGGACGCCATCCCTCGTGCGGCGAACGTCGAATTCCATGGCGTCGGCGCCGATCTCGATGGCCTTCTCGAAGGCCTCGATGGTGTTCTCGAACTTGACGAGGGCCGAGGCGCCCCTGTGCGCGATGATCGCACCCTGCTTAAGTTCCATGAACTGAGTATAGCCTGCCTGTCTTCAGACGGCGACTCCAGGAATGTGCTAGCCCGCCTCCGCCTGGCCTTGGCCCGCCTCCGCGAAGGAGCCTATCCCCATGATCATGGAGTCGAGGGCGGCAAGCTCTGGAAGTAGAAAGGACATTCGGGATCCGGGCAGGGGCGAGGCAGGAGCAGGGACGGTACCACGTTTGTCGCGGTGGCGCCCGACCGCGGCCGAGAGGGTCCTGCGCTGGGCCTCGGTCGCTCTGGAGGCGACGGTGACGAGATGAGAGGAGCGGTCGGAGACGAAGCTGGCTACGCGCAGGGAAAGTGCCTGGACTGAAGTCTCGACCAAGGCCAGGACAGGAGCTTTTGCGGCCAGCGCAGCTATCGTGGAGAGGTCCGCATGCACTGCCCTCGACTCTTCGAAGAGACCGCCCAGACCGGTCGGTGCGACCTTGCCGATACGGCGGTCAAGGCTGAGGATCGAGCGGTGGAGGAGGGACCCGAGGGCCCTCGCCCTCGCCCAGGGCTTTTCGACCTTGAGCCGCGTCATCCGGATCAGGCTGTAGCCCTCGATCGCCTTCTCAAGGGCTTTCGCGAGCATCCAGGGCCTCCGCCTGAGGGTCGTGGCGAGGAAGCCAAGGTAATGGTGTCCGTAGGGAGAGAGGACCTGCCGGAAAAAGGAATGGAGCAGGGCGCGGACATTCGATAGCGCCGTACGCTCGCCCAGGACACGGTCCCCGGCCTGGGAGCGACGGGGCAGACGCTTCAGGAGTACCTGGCAGCGCTCGAAATAGCGCTTGGGATCATAGATCGTCGTCAATACCTCGGCGTAGGCGCCAATGAGCTTTGAAGGCTCCATTTTCGGCACGAAATTGAGCGCGAGCCCATGGGTATTGTCGCCGCTCGACTCCGCGAGGAGCCGGCCCTCATCCTTGAGCCGACGGTGGAGCCTGGTATTCGGGAGGGCCGTGAGAAGCCCGACCATGGCGGTAACGATGCCCGACTCCTGGATGAAGGCTATCTGCCGGGCGGCTATATCCTCGGGGTCGGTATCGAAGCCGACAATAAAGCCAGCCGTCACCTCGATGCCGCTTTCCTGGATTTTGCGCACCGAGTCGGGGAGGGAAACGCCGAGGTTAGTCCGCTTGTGCGCCGATTCGAGGGACTCCTTGACCGGTGTCTCGATGCCGACAAAGGCCATGGTGAAACCCGCCCTCACCATGAGGGCCAGGAGTTCCTCGTCCCGGGCAAGGTCCACGCTCGCCTCGGTCGAGAAGGTAAAGGGCCGGCCATGGGCCTCCTGCCAGTCCACGACCTGGGCAAGAAGCTCCTTTACGGCCACCCTGTTCCCGATGAAGTTGTCGTCAACTATGAAGATCCCCCCCCGGTGGCCGAGGCTGTGGAGCGACTCGAGCTCCGCGATGAAGCGGCCGGCCGGCTTGACGCGCGGCTTCCTCCCGAAGAGCTCGACGATGTCGCAGAACTCGCAGTCGTTGGGACAGCCACGGGAAAACTGCAGGGCCATCGAAGAGTAGGGCCGGCGGTCGATGAGCCCGTAGCGCGGAGGCGGCGTCTGGGAGAGGTCGGGCTTCAGGTCGCTCGAATAAAGATGCTTCGGATGGCCGGCCTCGAGGTCCGCGATAAAGGCCGGAAGCGTGATCTCGGCCTCGTTCAGGACAAAGTGGTCGACACCCTCGATGCCCTGCCAGCACTGGGTCGGATAGGGCCCCCCCGCCACGATGGGCTTCCCCGCCTTCCGCACCCGCGCGATGACGCGTTCAAGGGACTCTTTCTGGACCAGCATCGAGGAGGTGAAGACCATGTCGGCCCAGTCAAGGTCTGTCGGCCGAAGGCTCTGGACATTCATGTCCACGACGCGGACCTCATAGCGCTCAGGGAGGAGAGCGGCGACGGTAAGCAGGGAGAGCGGGGGGAAATTGGTCTTTTTTCCCACGAAACCGAGGCTGCTCTTGAAACTCCAGAAGGTTTCAGGGAACTCCGGGTACACCATCAGGATCCTGCGATACATTGCGACCTCCCACACGAAGTGACATCAGGTATTGGACGCGGTGGAGGGCCTTGAGGTTTCACTGAAATGGGAAATGCGCCGATCAGGCCCGCGGCAGCCTTCGCCCGATGCGTTTTTCGATGATGCGGAGCTGGCCCTCCTCCTCGGGACAGATGAGGGTGATGGCGAGACCCGGAGAGCCGGCGCGGCCTGTCCGCCCTATGCGATGGATATAGTCCAGGGGCTGACGGGGAAGCTCATAATTGATGACACAGGGCAGTCCCCCGATGTCGAGGCCGCGGGATGCGAGGTCGCTGGCCACGAGCACGCGCACTCCGGCGCCCCTGAACTCGGAGAGGGCCTCGGTACGAGAGGCCTGGCTCAGGTCGCCATGGAAGGCGATGGCCGAAATGCCGTTGTTCACAAGCTTCCTCGTGACGTTGTCCGCGCGCCGGTTGGAGGAGGCAAAGACCAGGATGCGTTCCAGGTCCGGCCTGCCTTCGATCAGCTTCCGAAGGAAGGGGCCCTTCGAATCGGCGGGAACGACATGGAGGATTTCGGTGAGGCCCGCGTCCGGAACTTCGGCGCGGAGGGGGAGGCCCTCGATGGCGATGCGGAGCGGGGGACTGGCCTCGGAGCGGAGTTCCCTCGCCGCGATCGCCTCGACCTCCTGCCCGATCGTGGCGGAGAAAAGGAGGGTCTGCCTCTCCTTCGGGAGGAGGGCCAGGATGGCCGCAAGCTCATCGCGGAAACCGAGGGAGAGCATGCGGTCGGCCTCGTCGAGCACGAGATAGCCGACCCTGGACAGCCTCGCAGCGTTGCGCGAGGCCAGGTCGAGAAGCCTGCCGGGGGTGGCCACCAGGATGTCTGCCCCACCCCGGAGGGCGAGCATGTCGGGGTTGACCGAGCCTCCACCGTGGACGACGCGGATCACGACTTCCTGCGCAGCACCGTGGGCGAGGGCCTTGATCACCGCGCCAACCTGGACGGCCAGCTCGCGGGTGGGAACAATTATGAGGGCCTTGACAAGGCCGTCCCGGCCGGCACCGTGGCTGGCGGCTCGGCCAAGGCGCTCCAGGATGGGAAGGGCGAAGGCGAGGGTCTTGCCCGAGCCCGTGGCCGCACTCACGCAGAGGTCCTGGCCAGCGAGGGCAGCCGGAATGACTGCAGCCTGGACGGGAAAGGGAGCCTCGCATCCCGACTCCGAGAGGGCCTTCAGGAGCCAGGGCGAGAGGTCGAGGCCGCCAAAGGCAGGATTGAGGCTCAGGGCGGCTTGGTCGTATGGCATGCCTCAGGATAGCACGGCCGAATGCCCTGCCGGGAGGGGGGCCGGGGCAATGGGTCAAGGCTTGGCCGGGGCCGCAGCGGAGGGAGTTCCGGACCCCCGGGGCGGCAGCTGCCTGCGGACCATGTCGTACGCATTGTCACTTCTTCCGTCCCGCGAGGATCTTCGCGAGCTCGGAGAGCCTGACAAATTCAGCGCGGTAGCCGTCATGGTCGGGACCCTTGGCGTCACGGGCCCGGTCGATGGCCGCGTCCCAGTCTGCCCTGCCCTTGTAGGGCGAGTCCCTGAGCAGCATGCCGACCTCGACCACGGAGGCCGCAAAACGGAAGTCCTCGTCAAGCTCGGCGATCGGCTTCTGGATGTCGGCGATCCTTAGCCTTTCGCTCAGGAGCTGCGAGGCTTCTGCACCATCGCCGGGCACCTTGTAGCGGAGCTTGAATACCAGCATGTCGTCGGAGGCTACGAGGGTGACGGACTGGAAGGCGAGCGCATCGGTCGCCCCGGATGCGGGTGGCGCGGGGGAGTCCGCCAGGGCCAGTTCGTAGAAGGCCGTCACCGTCTGGCCCGCGCCCATCTCGCCTGCGTCCTTGCTGTCGTCGTTGAAGTCCTCCCTGGCCAGGAGGCGCTTCTCGTAGCCGATGAGCCTGTACTCGCGCACCTGGGCGGGATTGAACTCGATCTGGATCTTCACGTCCTTGGCGACGGCGAAGAGGTTGCCCCATATCTCCTTGCCCAGTACCTTCCGCGCCTCGAGGAGGTTGTCGATGTAGGCATAGTTGCCATTGCCCTTGTCGGCAAGCGCGACCATGCGCCCGTCCTTGTAGTTGCCCATGCCGAGCCCAAGGACGGTCAGGTAGATGTTGGTCTGTCGCTTCTGCTCGATCATGCGCTCGAGCTCCGAACTCGAACTCACACCCACATTGAAGTCGCCGTCGGTGCAGAGGATGACGCGGTTGTTCCCGCCCTTGATGAAGTCCCGGGCGGCCAGGTCGTAGGCGAGGGCCATGCCCTCCCCGCCCGCCGTCGAGCCTCCCGCCTCAAGGCGGTCGAAGGCAGCAATTATGAGATCCTTGCGGTCACCCGCCGTGGGTTCGAGGATGACACCGGCCGATCCGGCGTAGGCCACGATCGACACCCTGTCCCGTGCCCTGAGCTTTTCCACCATGAGCCTCAGCCCCTCCTTGAGGAGGGGAAGCTTGTTCTCGTCCTGCATCGATCCCGATGTGTCGAGAAGGAAGACAAGGTTCGAGGGCGGGAGCTCTTCGACAGGGATGTCCCTGGCGCGGAGGGAGATACGGAGGAGCCTGTGGTCGAGGTTCCAGGGGGCCTCGGTCATGGCGAAGCGGGCGGCGACGGGTTCGGGTCCCGTGACTGCGGGATAGCCGTAGGGAAAATAATTGACCAACTCCTCTATTCTCACCGCATCCGGATAGGGAAGGTCGTTCCCGGCCAGGAAGCGCCGGACATTGGGCCAGGAGGCGGTATCGACGTCGATGGAAAAGGTCGACAGGGGATTGTCAGTCGCCGACAGGAAGGGATTGTCGATTATCCTCCGATACTCCTCGGTGTCCATGTCGGATACGGGAGCCTGTTTGGGGTCCGGGATCGCGGGAGGTGGGGGCGCAGGAGCTGCGGGCGATGGCGAGGCCAGGGGAGCCATGGCCTTTTGCGATTCGGCAGCCAGGGCTGCGCGCTCATATTGGGCCTGGGGGCCATGGGCGGCCATGCCCCTGCGGGGGCTGGAGCTGCAGGAGGGGAAGAGGAGCGGCAGCGCCAGCGTGAGGGCAGCGAGCGATGCAGCGAGGGCGGCCGGAAAGCGAAGCGCCACAGGGGAAACGATTCCACGAATCATCAACGGGCTCCTTGGGAAGGGCAGGGACTGGAAGGATGTCAGGTTAAAGATACGGCAAGGCGGCGCGCGATTCAGCGCCTGGGGCGGCTTCTAGCGGCCGTCGAGGAGGCGGTCGACCAGCGCGATGGGCCACTTGAAGGTCAGGGCAGAAGCGGCGACACCGAGGAGGTCGAAGGCTGCGTCCCTCAAGTCGAAGGAGCGGTTGATGGCATATAGCTGGGCAGTCTCGGTGCCAAGCGCCATGGCGGCTCCGATGACCAGGAGGAGGGGCACTCGGGTCGCGAGGCTCCTCCAGTCATAGAGGAGGACCAGGGACCAGAGCCAGAACATTGCGAAGTGGACGACCTTGTCGATATTGGGCACATCGACGTGCGGGATGTCCTTCCCGGGCATGAGAAGGAGAACCAGGACAACGGCGGTCATCATCACGCTGGCAAGGCGGTAGCGCCTGATGAAGTGCGGGACCCTCCTCCCTGTGGCCTGCCCCTCCGATCCTTCCCCTCTCACGGGCGGTCCGGTTCGGAGTTACCCACCGCAAGCTCGTTCATCCTGCGGAGGCGTCGGGAAAGGTCACGGGCGAGATTCATGACAGTCATCGCAAAAGCCCTGATGTCCTCGTGGGAGAGGTGATGCAGGGCGCGGTTCGAGAGCGTAGCCACCCTGACCGGGCAGAGGGCCCTGATCGTGGCCGTTGCCGGCATGACATCGAGGATCTCCATTTCCCCGAAGGTCTCGCCCTCCTTTATCTCGGCGATGGTTTTACTGCCCTTGATCACCGCGACCCTGCCTTCAAGGATGAAGTGGATGCGGTCGTTGTCCCGACCCTCGATTTCGATGTCGGTGCCCGCGGGATAGGATTCGAAGACAAGATGCTGCCGTATGCCCGCGATCTGCTCGGGCAGGAGCCCGCCGAAAAGCGAATATTGCTGCAGGGACTCGATGTCAACCATGAAACCTCCGTAGCAAAACAGGGAAAACGGTGATCCCGCTGGACCACGGGCATGACGGTAGCGCCGGGGACGGACATGGTCAACAGGAAGGGTGCCTGTCCCTCGGTTCGCCTCGGTTCACAGAAGGGCCTAGGGTGGGAGCCGGAAGCGCCGGGCAGGTGCTGCTGCAGCCTGTCCAGATCCGCTATCATCTGTGCATGGTAGAACCTGAACGCATCGCTATGCTTGCAGGGGGAGGACCGGCGAAGGGAAACCACGTCCTTTACTGGATGCAGCACAGCCAGCGGGCTGTCGACAATCCCGCCCTGAGTTTCGCCCTCGCCGAGGCCCGCCGCCTCGACCTTCCCCTCCTTGTACTCTTCGTGCTCCTCGACTGCCCCGCAGCCACCGCAGTCCACTACCGCTTCATGCTCGCGGGTCTTCGCGAAACTGCCGGGGCACTCCGCGCCAGGGGCATCGGCTTTGCCCTCCAGAAGGCGCCGGACGGGGATCCGGTGCCCCTCGTAGCCGACTGGGCTCAGGGGAAACGGGGGAGCGGGGGCCGGGACAATGGGGACAGACACCGTTCCGGGGCTGGCCGGGGGGGTAACCAGGGGGACAGACACCTTGGCCAGAGCGCAGTCGTTGTCTGCGACCGTGGTTACCTCCGACACGAAGAAGGGTGGAGGCTGGCACTGGCAGCCCGACTCTCGGCAGCGGGGATACCCCTGTTCCGCGTCGATGCTGACACGGTTGTCCCCGCCGATGCTGCCAGCCTGAAGCTTGAATGGTCGGCCGCGACGCTGAGGCGGAAGATCGAGGGCGCAATCCGTCATTACGCCCAGCCCTCGGCCTTCCGGGGGAGGATCCGCGACGCAGCCAGCCTCGGCGCTGACCAGGGGGACAGTCACTTGGAAGCCTATGAAAATTCCGAGGGACCCGCCCACAGCGGCGACCGCTCTCCCGGGCAGAAGCCCCCACTCCGGCCCGGGACTGCGGCTGCCCGTGCGGCCTTCAGGAGCTTCCTCGACAGGCTCGACCGCTACGAGGGGGACAGGAACGATCCCAACCTCGAGGGGACGAGCGGCATGAGTGCCTATCTCCATTTCGGGCAGATCTCTCCCGCCGCGATGGCGAAGGCTGCGCTTGAGCGTGGTGGCCCGGGAGCAGCAGCCTTTGTCGAGCAGCTGGTCGTGCGCAGGGAACTCGCGATCAACTTCTGCCTGCGTGAGCCTTTCTATGATCGCTATGACCGGGCAGTCCCCGAGTGGGCCAGGCGGAGCCTTGCGGGGGCCGCCGGGGACAGGCGTCCATGGATCCACGGACGGGAAGCCCTGGAGGCTGCGGCGACCCACGATCCCTACTGGAACGCCGCCCAGAACCAGCTCGTCCGGACTGGAATCATCCATACCTACATGCGCATGTACTGGGGCAAGAAGATCCTTGAGTGGAGTGCCAGCCCCGAGGAGGCCTTCGCGACAGCCCTCTATCTCAATGACCGATACGCCCTCGACGGGCGGGACCCCAGCAGCTATGCAGGTGTGGCTTGGTGCTTCGGCCGCCACGACCGTCCTTGGGCGACTCGGGCAGTGTTCGGGAGCATCCGGTACATGAACGATGCTGGCCTCAAGCGCAAGTTCAACCGCGAAGCCTATGCAGGGCGTTGGACCTGAGGGACCCGGAACTCCTGGCGAGTCCCCACCATTCGTATTGGCGGAATGATGCCCAGATGTCATACTAGCCTCTCTCAGGGGGTACAGTGAGGGGCTTGGTGCTGCTTCGGCGTGCGGCGGAAATCATGGCCGCTGCGGCGGCATACCTGCTTGCCGCCCTGATCGGCGAGGCTTTTCTCCCCCCAATCGGGGACAGCTATGCGCTCTGGATTCCATCGGGCCTCGGCATCGCCATGGTGCTGGTCTTCGGGAGAAGTGCCCTTATCGGTGTCCTATTCGGAGCCACGCTCTTCTGGCTGGGCGCCCTTGGCGGCGTAACCGCACTCTCCAATCCTGAAATGGTCGGCGTGGCAGTGGCGATCGGCGCCATCAGGACCATCGAGGCCTGGGGGAGCGCCTGGGCTATCCGGCGCTTCACAATAAGCCTGCCCCCGCAAAGCATAAGTGAGATTCTCCGTACGAGTGGCGCGGTCGCCCTCATCATCCTTGGAAGCGCCGCCCTGGGATCGGCGACACTCTCCATCGCGGGCATCAATGCGTGGTCAGATTTGCTATCGATCATCTGGCGATGGTGGCTTTCAGACCTTTCAGGTACCCTCCTTATCGCTCCTGCCTTGGTCAGCCTGGCAGGGGGGCGGAAGATAAAGCCCGACTTCAATGCCTCCCCCTGGGTCCTCTCATCTTTCATTGTCGGTGCCACGCTTTTCACCTTCTTCCAGGCTTCTGCCATTACGAGACAGGGCATCGAGGACGAATTCCATCGGAACTTCCGCGAGTCCCTGCAGGTTTCAAAGGATGAGATCGAAAAGAGCTTCTGGTCGCTCAACGCCCTCGCCTCCTTTTCGGGGGGTCAGGCAGAAGTCTCGCCAGCGGAATTCAGGGACTTTGTCACAACCCTCCTCGGCGGCCACGCATCCACCCTGCCCCTCTCCTGGGCTCCCCGCGTTTCAGACACCCAGCGCCCTGTCTACGAGCAATCCCTCCTGACCATGGGCTTTCCCGATGCGCGGATCATGGAACTGGACCAGGACGGCAGCATCGCGCCTGCGAGGAAACGCGAAGTATACTTCCCCACGATTCTTTTCGAGCCCGCCACCCAGCAGACTGCAGGCAGGGCATGGGACACGGCGAGCAGCCCACCGCGCCAGCAAGCGATCTTCGAGGCCCGCGATTCTGGCAAGGCCACCCTTACTTCACCATTTCACTTTGAGTTCGACCGGGAAGGACGCAACGGAGTCCTCCTCATGAAAGCGGTCTACCGGAAAGGCATGCCGATTGCCACGGTTGAAGATCGACGGCTCGCCCTCCAGGGTGTCGTTTCAGGGGCCTTCATGGTCGGCTCATGGATGGAGCAGGCCCTGGCCAGCATCGAGCGCCACGACATTGAGATCTACGCCTTCGATGTCACCTCGCCTGGCTCCCCGCTCTTCCTCGGCTTCCACCGCTCCATCTCGGGTCCGCCTTCGCTGCCAGCCTCCGCAGACCTTCGTCCCAATGCGCTTGAAGCGGGGCTCTATGAGTCAGCTACCTGGGAGGTCGGACAGAGGTCCTGGCTGTTCATCGCACGGCCGGGACCCGCCTTTGCAAGGGACGGAAGGAACTGGGTCTCATGGCTGTCCCTCCTCATCGGTTTCGCCTTTGCGGGAAGCTTCCTGACCTTCCTGTCCAAGCGCCAGAAGTCCAGGCTCGCCGTGGCCCGCTCCGAGGAAGCAGTCCGCATGCTGGAGGCGCGCAACGCCGCCATCATCGAGAACGCCCCGGATGGCATTACCCTCATCGATGCGAGGGGGCTGTTCATCCATGGAAGCCCCTCCGCAACCCGGATGTTCGACCTCCAGCCCGGGGACATCCTGGGCAAGCCGGCGCTCAGTGCCGTACACCCCGAGGACGCGCCCCATCTCCGCGATCTCTACAATGCCCTGGTCGCCGACCCGGCGAAGCCATTTACGGCAGAGTACCGCTACCGCCACCGCTACGGTGGCTACAGCTGGATCGAGGGCAGTTTCACGAACCTCCTCGCCCATCCCGGGGTCAAGGCAATCGTGAACAATTTCCACGACATCAGCGACCGCAGGACCGCGCAGTTCGAACTCGAGGAGCTGAACAGGACCCTCGAACAGCGCGTGGAGGAGCGCACGGCGGAGCTCAGGCAAAGCGAGGCAGAGCTCCGCGCGAACCGGGACCGGATGGCCGAAGCGAACGCCGCCCTCGAGCGGGCGGGACACATGAAAGACGAGTTCCTCGCCAACATGAGCCACGAGATCCGTACCCCGATGAACGCGATCATCGGACTATCATCGCTCGCCCTCAAGACAGGGATGACGAGGAAGCAGCAGGACTACATCTCGAAGGTGCACAGCGCGGGCCTCTCCCTCCTGGGAGTCATCAATGACATCCTCGATTTTTCCAAGATCGAGGCGGGCGAGCTTTCGATCGAAAAGGTCAGCTTCGACCTCGACGAGGTACTCACGAACCTGGGCACGATGGTCTCGCAGAAGGTCATGGAAAAGGAGCTCGAGTTCCTCATCGACGCGCCGAAGGGAATCCCCCGCAGCTGGATGGGAGATCCCCTCCGCCTCGGGCAGGTCCTCCTCAACCTCCTGTCGAACGCCGTGAAGTTCACCGAGGCCGGCGAAGTCAGGCTTTCGGTAGAGCTCGTCGAGCAGCTGGGGCCGCGTGCAAAGCTCCTGTTCGGCGTGGAGGACACGGGCATCGGGATGGAGCCAGAGCAGCTAACCCGCCTCTTCCAGGCCTTTTCCCAGGCGGACAGCTCGACGACCAGAAAGTACGGCGGTACCGGCCTCGGCCTCAGCATCAGCAAGAAACTCGTGGAGTTGATGGGCGGACAGATCTGGGTCGACAGTTTGTTGGGAAGGGGAAGCCGGTTCCGCTTTACAGTCTGGCTCGACGAGGGCCCAGAAATAGTGGTTGCGCTTCCATCCAGCTTCGACGGCACAAGGGTCCTGGTCGTGGATGACAATGCGGCCGCCAGGAGCATACACCGGGGCATTCTCGAGGAGCTCAGCTTCCGGGTCGAGACCGCGGCCTCCGCCGAAACCGGGCTTGAGCTCATTTCGCAGGCCGACGCCTCAGATCCCTTTGCCCTCGTTCTGATTGACCTCCACATGCCCGGCGGGCTCGATGGCGTTTCCGCGACCAGGCACCTGAAGCGGGAACTCGGCCTCCGCCAGCCCCCCCTGGTCTTCATCGCCACCGGCAGCTCGGGTGAGGAACTGCGGCCCTCGGCAACTGAAGCTGCTGCCGAGGCAGGGGCCGACGAATACCTGGTGAAGCCGCTGACTTCCCCAGCCCTCACCAGTGCGCTGAAGCGGCATTTCGGGGCCAAAGACAGCCTGCACGGCCTGGTCGAGGCCACCGCTCCACACCAGACAAGGCAGCGCGACTTCGGCGGCGCGAGGGTCCTCTTGGTCGAGGACAATGAAATCAACAGGCAGATAGCCACAGAACTCCTTGAGTCCGTCGGTGTCGAGGTTACCGTGGCGGTGGACGGGCTTGAGGCAGTGGAGGCGGTCATGCAGGCTGACTCACCCTTCGAAGCCGTGCTGATGGACATACAGATGCCGCTGATGGACGGCTACACGGCAGCCCGCAGCCTACGATCCGACAGCCGTTTTTCAGCCCTACCGATCATAGCAATGACAGCCTACGCGATGGAAACCGACAAGCGGCGCGTGCTCGAGGCAGGGATGAACGACCACATCGCCAAGCCCATCGACCCGGAGGTCCTCTTCGCAACCCTTGAGCGCTTTGTCCGGATGCCGGCGAGCGGGGACAGACACCCGGCGAGCGGGGACAGACGCTGGGACGGGGATGCCTCAGAGGACTCTCCACAGGAAAGACCGGGTTCCGAGCCCTCCTCCCTGACTTCGCTGGTCACCATCGACACGCGTGAGGGACTGGCACGCGTGGGAGGCAAGACAGACTTCTACATCGAACTCCTCACGCGCTTTGCAGAAGACCACCGGGAAGACGGAAACCGGATCGCCGCTGCCCTCGCCAGAGGGGATGCCCAGATGGCTGAGCTCCTCGCCCATAGCCTGAAGGGCGTTGCCGGAAACATAGGGGCTACGGCCATCCAGAAAGCTGCGGCGGGCCTCGAGGACATCCTCAGGCATGGTGCCGATCCCCTGACCCAGGAGGGAGCCATCATCGCGATCCGGGCTGCCCTCGCCTCCGCCCTGGATGAACTTTCGCCCATCATGGAGGCGAGGCTCCAGGCCGGGCTGGAGGCCAGACAGGCCAGCCCTGAACGAAGAGCCGCCATCCTCGAGGAACTGCTCCGGCTGTTGGAAAACTTCGACGTCGAAGCCGTGACCTATTTCAAGGACATACGCTCCGAGCTTCTTGGAATCTTCGGTAGCGAGCGGCTCATGAAGCTCGAAGACGCACTCACCAACTATGAATACGAGGAAGCAGCCCAGTGGCTGCGGAGCGAGACTCTGTCCTAGCAAAAGGCTGCAGGGATTCCAAGGCGCTGGATGGTCATTCGCCGCGGGGCTGCGACATTTCCCCCGACACCGTCCGGGCCGCCGGATTCTCTCCTTTCAATAATCCCTTTCATTGCATCTTGGCTGATCTGAGCCTACACTAGCGTCGTGGTTATTGTAGGAAAAAGCGGTCTGCGACGCGCCGTCTTCTTCGGGATGTCCCTTCTTTGCTGCCTGGTCGTGCTTTCGGCCCAGTCTGCAAGCAGGAAATATCATATCCTCGTGATTGACTCCTACCACGAGGGCTTTGCCTGGAGTACCGCAGAGTTCGAAGGCATCAAGGGAGCATTGACTGCGGAGCTGTCGCCCAACTCCCTCGACATCTCCGTCTTCCATCTTGACGACCGGCGCTTCCATGCCAGGCTGGCCATCACTGAGGCATATTTCGCCCAACTTTACAGTGACCAGAGTCCGGACCTCATCTTCACTTTAGACAATGCAGCCTATTCCTTCATGCGGGAAAACCGCTGGCGTATCGGAGGCCACATCCCGCTGGTCTTCGCCGGCGTCAACGACTACCTCAGCGACGGGAGGGAAGGCGAACTCCTCATGACTGGCATCGCCGAGAATTTCCTGTCGGGGAGAACCGATACGCTCAAGGCAGCGCTGGCCCTCCTTCCTGGGACGAGACGCGTCGTCTTCACCCTCGACGGAACCCCGACTTCCCTGGCGATACAAAAGGAGTTCGAGGCAATCAAGGAGCAGTTCCCGAAACTCAGCTTCGATTTCCGGACCATCGAAGACCTTGACGGGCAGCTGGCCCTCGTCGCGGGACTCGGAAAGGGCGACATATTCGTGCCCATAGGTACCCACCTCGACGCTTCGGGCACCCTCCTGTCCTACGAAGAAGCCATGGAACGGCTCTCCGCAGCCTGCCCCGTGCCAAGCTTTGGCTTTATAGAAAACCGGATCGGCCACGGCCTCGTGGGCGGCAAGATCCTCACCGGCTACGACCACGGGGCCTCGGCCGGGAAGCTTGGCCTCGCCATCCTCCGGGGAGCGTCGCCAGGGAGCCTTCTGCCCCTCAAGGACAATCCAGGGCAGTTCTTTTTTGACCATCGCCAGATGCTGCGATTCGGACTCTCCGAATCCCTGCTCCCGAAGGGCTCGGTGATATTGTTCCGACCCGTCGATCCCCTGTCCGCTGCCTGGGGCTACCTCCTGGCCTACACGGTGGCACTTGTGGTGCTGACAACGATTGTCATTCTTCTGGTTGCAAGCAGGCGGAGGCTCCGCGTCGCCACCGAGCGTCTTGCACGGAGCGAGTCAACCCTGGAGTCCTACTTCGAGAACTCCCCCGAGGCGATCTTCGTGGCAGATGATGCAGGCAGGTACCTCCGGGTCAACCGGGGCGCAAGTCTCATGACCGGCTATTCGACCACGGAACTCCTCCGGCTTTCGGTTCCGGACCTCCTGGCACCAACATCAGTCGACGAGGGGCTCAGCCATTTCAGCCGTGTCTTTTCCGAGGGAAGGGCATACGGGGAACTCCAGTTCCGCCGCCCGGACGGCAGCGTTTTCTGGATGAGTGTCCATGCTGTCCGGATCGGAAAGGACGAGAACTTCGCCATCGCCCAGGACATCACCCGGCGGATCGAGGGCGAGGAGGGGGTCAAGCGCTCCCTGGTCGAAAAGGTAACCCTCCTCCGGGAGCTTTACCACCGCACGAAAAACAACATGTCGGTCATCATAGCCTTGCTCGAGCTCCAGGCCCTCGAGCGGGGGGACGAGGCGCTGACCAAGGCTTTCAAGGAGGCGGAGAACCGTATCCGATCGATGGCACTGGTCCACCAGAAGCTCTACGACGCTGCCGACCTCTCCCACATCAGCCTTAATGACTACATCAGTGACCTGATCGAGCTCCTGACAAAAAGCTACAGTGTCTCGTCCTCCGAAGTAGCCTTCGACACCGAAATGGAAGAGGTCAGCGTCCTCATCGACAGCGCCATCCCCTGTGGCCTCATCCTCAACGAGCTTATTTCGAACGCCCTGACCTTTGCCTTCCCGGAGGGGAGGAAGGGCAGGATCACCATCGCGCTGCGACGCG
Source organism: Spirochaetota bacterium (assembly GCA_037130415.1). Classification (GTDB taxonomy): domain Bacteria; phylum Spirochaetota; class Spirochaetia; order Treponematales; family Rectinemataceae; genus CAIJMU01. The sequence continues at coordinate 5,207 of JBAXTA010000034.1, read as the reverse complement.
ACAAGGAAGGATCAATTGAACTCTTCGTCGCCGATGACGGCATCGGCGTTCCCCTCGGCTTTGACTTCCGCCGCGACGGTCGTCTTGGCTTGCAGACCATCTTCGGACTCGCTGAGGAACAGCTCGAAGGAAGTGTGGATTTCCATTCAGGCGCGGGCCTGGCCTGCCGAATCACGTTCAAGGATGACCTTTATGGTCCAAGGGTATAAAAGATGAAGCACACGCGGATTCTCATCGTCGAGGACGAGTTCATGATCGCCAACCAGCTCAAGACAAACCTCATCAAGGGTGGCCGCAGCGTCTGCGGAATAGCGAGCCGTGGCGAGGATGCCATCGACATGGCACGGAAGGAGATGCCGGATGCCATCCTCATGGACATCCGCATCCGCGGCTCCCAGGACGGGGTGGCTGCAGCTACGGAGATCAGGACCTTCCTCGATGTCCCGATCATCTTTACAAGCGGCTACGCCGACCATGAGATGCGCGACCGGGCCCTCGCGCTCCAGCCCTCCGCCTATCTCCTCAAGCCCATCAGCATTGCCCAGATCGAGGAACTCCTTGAAGGCGAAATGACGGCGCAATGAGGGGCTCAGGCCCGCGGGCCGTTCCCTCCGGACTTGATCAGGGCGGGTGCCAGGCGGAACCCGAGGTACAGCATCCATGCGACAAGGCCGAGATGGAGCACGTCGTTTTCAGAAAACCACAGGCCCCATGACCACAGCGCAGGTCCGAGGCCCCCGAGATAGGCAGCAAAATAAGCAGCCATCACCAGTGCCATGCCGAGCCATGCCCGGAGGAGGAGGAGGTCCGCCCGCCGCTTCCAGCGTAGCCAGGCCACAAGGTTGACGGCAAAAAAGGCCAACATCGAAGGGATCACGAAGAGCACCATGGCTTCGAAGGAAACCATGAAAGCGTCGGGCCTTGCTGCCCCGGCAAGGGCGAAGACCACATAGGCCGGCGTGGAGATCCAGGCCCAGGCACCGAGGAGCTTCCCGCCAAAGCCACGCGTCGAAAAGGCCGCGACGGCCACTCCCATCGAGGAGACGCTTGCGACGGTGAGCATCATATAGGCGACTTCCCAGCAGCTTGTGAGGGCCATCGTTGTGCGACCGGCGCCTTTTATCATGTAGCCAAAGGCCTGGTAGCTCGTGCCAGCGAGCAGGGTCCCGAGGCCCCAGACTGCAAGCGCGATCCCCCAGCACAGGAGGGCGCGCAAGGCACCTGGGCCCGGATCCGCAGGCCCGGCGGCGGCGCGCCGCCGCAATCTGAGGAAGCGCAGGCCCATCGCGATCGTCAGGATGCCCAGACCGTATACGATGAGGGTCGAGCTGGGCTGGATGAGGACAATCTGCGCGCCGGCAAGGTCAAAGCGCCAGAACGGCTGCGCCGCTAGCCAGGCCTCGGGGCTTTGAGGCGGGGAAAGGACGAGGTTGGAAAGCTTCATGGCAATGATAGTCGCCTGTCATCCGGGCTGCGGTCAACGGGAAGGAGGAATGGTCCGTGGTGTCTGTCACCCTCACCCGGCCTCGTGGCAGAAGGCCAGGCAGAAATCCTCCATCGCACGAAGGGCTTCAGGTTCGAGACATTCGATGCTGTCCTGAGGACTATGGGTAAGTGCCCAGGTCCCAGGCCAGGCTTTTCCGAGGGTTTCAGCGCCAGGCAAGAGGGCCAAACCCGAGACCGCGCGTGAAAGGCGCTCTGCTTCTGCGGCTGGAAGAAGGCTGATTCCGATCGAGGGCAATCCTGCAAGCGAGAAACCCAGATCGTCAGACCAGGGCAAGGGCAGCTCCAGTGGCTCGCCGATGCCTGCTTTGGCTGCCGCCTTTCGAACTGCGGTGACTGTCCCCGCAAGAATTGCCGCACCCTCGGGGTCCTCCCCCGGCTCAAAAGCCCGCCGGGCAGAGGTCGAAACAAGAAGCCGCGAGCCCTTGCCGATGACATCCAGGACAAGAATCGCGGGGCGGGTTGCCCGCTTCCTCGGTGTCTGTCCCCCTGGTGCCCCATTTGTGTATCCCCCGGGCGGTGTCTGTCCCCCTCCGAGGATCGATTTTAGGCCAAGGCCAAGGGAATAGGCACCCTGCGAGAGGGCTCCCTCCGTGGCAGGTGCCTCTTCGCCATCGGTGAACAGGATGAGAAGGCCGCCCCTCTGGCTCTTCCCCTCCCCACCATGGTGTCTGTCCCTGTTTTTGCCCAGGCTTGAACTTCCCATCCGTTCGGCCACGCGCACCAGGACAAGGCAGGCAGCAGAGTTATCGAGGGCGCCGGGGCTGCCAGGGACGCGGTCATAGTGGGCGACAAGGATGACAGCAGGCTTTCCGTGACAGGCACGAACGAGGAGGTGGCGGCGTCCGGCGATTGCCAGGACCTGACTTGGAATTCCTCTCGATACAAGCATGCTGATGAGAACCGAAAGGCGGTCGGCATCCGGAGCAAGGAAGGCCCGGAAATCCGGGCCGAAGGGATCTGTTTCGGTGGCCAGGCCTGTCCGGCCTCCGGGGGTCCCCCCGCCTCTGGGACTCACCTCAGCGTAGATGCAGCCAGGTCCAGAACTGGATCGGGCTTCCGGGACGAGCCCAGAGATCCGGTGGAAGCTCGGATGACGAGTTCGAAGGGCAGGATCCTTGAGCGGGAATCGGCCCGGGACAGGAGCTCGCAGGCGAGGGTCGCGGCGCCGGCGCCCTTTTCAAAGCCCGGCTGTCGCACGGTACTGAGGGGCGGGGAGGCTCGGCAAGCCAGGGGGATGTCGTCAAAGCCCGAGACCGAGGCATCCCCAGGAACCGAAAGACCCCGTCTCCTGAGGGCATCGTAGGCGCCGAGGGCGATGATGTCGGCCATGGCGACAAAGGCAGTCGGCATCGGGCCGGGAAGGGCAAGGAGTTCGTCGGTGGCGCGAAGTCCGCCTTCAAAGGAGCCCTCGGCAAGCACGATCGGCGCCTCAGTTCCCCCGGCTACAAGGCTGAATTTCGCAAGCGCCTTGGCAAAACCCGAAAGGCGCCTTTCGCTGACCAGGGAATGTCCTTCAAGACCGCTGGAGTAGACCTCGGGCTTGAGCCTGAGGATTCCCACGTGCCGGTGGCCCAGAGCCAGCACATGCTCCATCATTGCCTGGGCGGCTGCCTCGTCGTCGATGCCGATATTGGCGATTCCCTCCATTTCGCGGGCATCGATGGTCACGAAGGGCAGGTGCCGGCGCCCGAGGATGCGGGTGACTTCGGTGTCGACCTCGATGCCGATCATGATGAGGGAATCGACTGCTGCCCTGCGTGCCGCCTCCTCGACCTTGCCGCGGATCGGGGGCAGCATCGTCAGGACAAGCCCCCGCTCGTCACAGATCATGCCGATGCCGCGCACGATCTCGCAGAGGTGGGGATTGGAGAGGGCTTCGTGCAGGGGCTGGGGGAGGAGGAGTCCGATGGCGCCCAGGTGACGCGTTGCCAGGGCACGTGCCACCGAGTCGGGTTCGTAGCCCATCTCCGCGATGATGTCGAGGACGCGCTTCCGGGTCTCTGCCGAAATGCGCCCCGGATCGTTGAGCACGAAGGAGACAGTCGTCTTGGAGACGCCTGCCTTCGCGGCGATGTCCCTTATGGTTACACGCACAATTATTACCGATCCGCCCCGGCACCTGTTGTATCGATCCCGGCCTTCCCCGTCATTTGATCGAACCGGCTACCATGCCCTTGATGATGGACTTCTGGGCGATCAGGAAAAAGATGATGACTGGTACCATCGCCATGAGAATGGCCGTCATGATGAGGTCCCACTGCTTGACGAAGGCGCCGGCGAAATTCGAGATGGCCAGGGGTATCGTCATGATCTTATTGCCCTTGCCCAGGATGAGGAGGGGAAGGAGATAGTCATTCCAGATCCAGATGCCATTGAGCACCAGCACCGTGGCGTGGATGGGCTTCAGTATCGGCGAGATGATCCGGTAGAAGATTCCCGGGCGCGAGCAGCCATCGATGTAGGCAGCTTCCTCGAGCTCGAGGGGAATGCTCTTGATGAAGCCGTGGAACATGAAGATCGACTGCGAGAGTCCGAAGCCGACATAGGCCAGAAGGATGCCCCAATAGCTCCTGAGAAGCTTGATGCCCGTCACATCGGCGATGCCCCTGAACCAGGACAGGAGGGGGAACATGACGATCTGGAAGGGGATCACCATGGCGGCTACGAAAATGAGGAAGACGACGCCGGAGGTCCTGGTCTTCGAACGAACGAGGACCCAGGCAGCCTGGGCCGACAGGAAGTTGATGAGGACGAGGGACGCGGAGGTGATGATGACGGAGGAGATGAAGGAGGACTGGTACTGGATGTTCGCGCTGGTCCAGATCTTGGCCACGTTCGTGAACAGGACGCTCCAGTCGGTGGGGAGGGCAAGGGGCTTGTCGGTGATCTGGAAGGCGCCCTTGGCCGAATTGATAAGTACTATGTAGAAGGGAAATATGAAGACGGCGAAGAGGGCGGCGGTCAGGAGCCCGAGTGGATAGTTGTTGTTGCGCAGTGTCCTCACAGCTCGATCTCCTTCTTCTTGTTGGCGCCCACCTGGATGGTCGCGATCACCGCCAGGACCACGAAGAAGATGACAGCGCGGGCCTGCCCCATCGCCAGGTCATTCGACACGAAGGCCGCGTTGTAGATGTTCATCGCCAGGAGTTCCGTGCCATAGATGGCCTTGCCCATGAACATGGTAGAGGGACCTCCGGAGGTGAGCGAAATGTTGACGTCGAACTGCTTGAAGGAATTCACGAGGGTAAGGAAGAGGGTGATCGTAAAAGCCTGCGAGGCCATCGGCAGGGTTATGGCGAAGAGCCTCCGGAGGGGGCCGGCCCCGTCGATCTGGGCTGCCTCGTGGAGCTCGATGGGCACGTTCTCGATGGCCGCGACGTAGATCATCATGATGTAGCCCGCGTACTGCCAGGTTCCCGCTATGACAATCGCGAAGAGGGCGGGGACGCTCTTGGCCAGGAGGAGGTTGGCGGGATCGGACCAGGCCTTGATGCCCAGAAGAGCACCGAGATTCGGAATCGCACTATTGAAGATGAACTGCCAGATGTAGCCCAGGATGAGTCCGCCGATGAGGTTGGGGACGAAAAAACCCGCGCGGAAGAAGTTGCGGCCCGGAATCCTGCTGGTCACGAAGAGTGCAAGGGCAAAGGCTACCACGTTGACTACAGCCATGTTGACGATCGTATACAGGGCTGTGATGC
>JBAXTA010000339.1:0-4704 GCA_037130415.1 Spirochaetota bacterium | reverse complement strand
TTTGGTTTTAGCTGCAGGAAGCCCGGACGAAGAAGGAGCATTGCCTCAATGACCCCCTCCAGCATGGGGCTCGAGGTCGCGATGATGGCATCGGGCAGGTTTGAGGATTGCATAAGGCGCATCGCTGCACCGAAGGAGTTTTCCTTGTCGAACTCGGTCCTGTTCACGAAGCTGGGTTCTGCAGCCAGGCCTGCCGTTTCCAATGCGTCCAGGTACCCATCTACGCAATCGGATTCGCTCGAGTAGCCCTCCGGCCCGGCGAAGATGGCGATGCTCCTGCATCCTTCGGATACGAGCATCCCTACCAGATCCCTCACCGAGTCCCGGTTCTGATAGCCGACGAAACTTGAATTGCACTGGGAGGGCAGCCGCTCGAGGAATATGATTTTCGCGCCCGACCTCGCGATTTGCTCGGCAAGTTCCTGCGAGCCTGGTCGGCAGGTTGCGATGATGATGCCGTCATCCCGCTGGCTCCGGAGCAGGTCCAATATGGCCCGCTCCTTGTCAGGGACTTCCGAGGTTGTATACAGGCCAATCAGGCAACCTGCGGCGGAAAGCACCCGCTCTATGCCGGCGTAGGCCATTGCGAAGCATGGATCGCCAACGGTTGGCAACACGACAGTCACATGGCGTGTGACGTTCTTCTTGATGTTGCGGGCTGCGGCGTCGGGCGAATAATCGAGTTGCCTGATCGCGGCCATGACCCGCTCGATCTTCTCTTCGCTGACCCCGGCGGCGCCGTTGATGACGTTCGAGACAGTTCCACGCGATACAGCGGCAAGCCTCGCGACATCGTTTATTGTTGACTTGCCCGTTTGCTTCCCCCTCTTCGAGCGTTTGACCAGGAAACATCACGCGGGATGAGCCGCGGGACATCATAGGTGCGGATCCCGCCGGATTCAATATCCCCGGCACCGTCGGGATCGCCTATCCTGTCAGTTCCTGCGGCTGACTGGATATATTCCGTATTCCTCCAGGGTTTCGAACATGGCCACGATGTTCTCCGGCGGCACGTCGTTCTGGATGTTATGGACTGTATTGAAGATGAAGCCTCCACCAGGAGCAAGAATCTCGATCTGCCGCCTTACGTCATCCCTGACCTCCGCAGGTCCGCGCCTCGGAAGTACGTCCTGGGTATCCACACCCCCGCCCCAGAAGACCAGGTCCTTGCCGAAGTCCCTTTTCAGGGATACTGCATCCATGTCCTTGGCGTTGAACTGAACCGGATTGAGGATATCGACGCCCGTCTCGACGAGATCCCCCAGCACATCGTGGAAACTGCCGCAGGAGTGGTAGAACACCTTCGCGTCGCCCCGGCCATGGATATACGAAAAGAGCTTCCGGTGCCGGGGCTTCATGATGCGCCTGTAAGTATCCGGAGATACCAGCATCGCGTTCTGGCTGCCGAGGTCATCGGCTTCCTGTGCGACATCGACGAGATCGCCCAACTCGTCAAAGACGCGCTTCCAGTATTCGAGCTTGATGTCGAGGAACCTGTCAAGGTAGGAGGCGGCCAGTTCCTCGTCGATGGCAAGGTCGCAATAGAAGTCTTCGTAACCCCGGAGCCAGCCTCCGAGCTCAAAGATGCCTGCGCCGATGCTGGATACCACCACAGCCTGGCCTGCAGCCCGGATGGCTTGGGCCTTCCGGCGCATGTCCTTGTATCGCTGCCCGTCGGAAGGATCGGGCATCGGCAGATCCCTGACGGTCGCAGCCGTCGTTCCGGCTCCGCCCAAGGGATGTCCGGTCATGTCGAAATAGTGCCCTCCGATCTTCGGCATTCCCCAGGTCAGGCCCCATTCATCAACGAAGCGGAAGCGTTCCTCCCCCTCCTCGATCCTGAGTTTCCACCCCGATCCAGGGTCTGGCGCAACATTGCGCACATCGACCCCGAAATGCTGAAGGAAGCTTTCGCTCGGAGAGACAAGCTGCTGGATCACATCGAAGAGCGGACGCTCGGATTCCGTCATTTTGAGATGATCAAGCAGGCGTTCATATGCCTTCTTGGCGATTCCAGTCACGGGCGTAGCTCCGATGTCCAGAGGAACCCGGTCCGGTTCCCGGTGCGCCAGGCTCGTGAGCACTCGTTCACGCGAAGTCATCTGGGATTTCCGCCTTTCATGGAGCTTGGTGCGTTTCCGAGGGCCGGATTCTTCCCCAGGATCAGGGATTCTATCTCGTCCATCGTCGTTTCGCTTTTTATAAGGTCGCCGACAATCTGTCCGAGCCTGAGCACGACTATCCTGTCAGCCACCTGGTAGATATGGTGCACGTTATGAGTTATGAAGATCGTTGAATGTCCCGCCGCCTTGGCGGACACCACGAAATCGAGGACGCTGTTCGACTCTTCGACTCCGAGGTGGTTCGTGGGCTCATCGAGGATGATGAGGTCCTTCTGGAAGTACATCGCCCTGGCTATGGCTATCGATTGCTTTTCCCCGCCTGACATCGAACCTATCGGCGAGCGCAGGTCGATTTTCTTGATGCCGATCAGGGACATGAGTTCAGTTGCTTCCTTTCGCATCTTGGCCTTGTCGAGGAAGGCGAAGGGGCCGATGCGCCGCACGGGCTCCCTGCCGAGGAAAAGGTTGCGGGTAACGTCGATCTCGTCGACAAGGGAAGAGTCCTGGTAGATGCTTTCCATGCCCAGCTCGATCGCGTCGATGGGCTTGCGGATGGACACCTCTTTTCCCTTCCAGAATATGCGGGCTCCCTCGTCAGGTCGCACCGCGCCGACGAGAATCTTGATCAAGGTCGATTTTCCCGCGCCGTTGTCGCCTACAAGGCCGACTATCTCACGCTCTCCCACGACGAACTCAAGCCCCTTCAGGACCAGCGTCGCGCCGTAGGTCTTGCGGATGTTCTCCATACGAACCAATGGGGTGACAGGGGTCATTCTCCCCTCGCTTTCTTCTCCAGGATGGAGTGGACCGCCATCATCGCGAGGATGATCGCCCCGACAAAGATGTTGTACGCCATGCCCGGCACTCCCATGACGATGATACCGTTCCTCATGGCTCTGAGCAGCATGACTCCTATGACGGTACCGACCAGGGTTCCGGAACCTCCCCGCAGCGAGGTACCGCCGATGACGACCATGGCAATGACCTCGAGTTCATAGCCCTGTCCCGCGATCGGATAGACGGAGGATATGCGGAAGGCGTCTATCGTTCCGGCGAACGATGCCATGAGGGCCGAAAGGATGAAGAGCCCGATCTTGAGGCGATCGGTATCGATGCCGCGGGCCTTGGCGGCCCTGGCGTTTCCGCCGGTCGCAAAAATCCAGTTGCCGACGCGCATGTTCTTCAAGACGACGATCATGATCGCCAGGATGATGATGAACCAGGGCAACGAGGCGAATATCTCGAAGTCCCCGAACTTGACGGAGCCCGAGAGAAGAGGGCGGAGTATCGAATCGGTGTTCCAGCTTGCCTGCGGGAAGCCATTGGTGATCACGAGGCTGGCGCCACGCACGATCAGCATCATCCCGATGGTCGTCAGGAAGGAGGAAATTCCGACTTTGGTAACAAGGAGGCCGTTCGCGAGTCCGAGAAGGCCGCAGACGACGAGGGTGAGGAGAAATCCGGGTACAAGGGGAACGCCGAGCTTGTTATGGAGCGTGAACATCAGCACCGGGCAGAAGGCGAAGAAGGATCCGACGGACAGGTCGAACTCGCCGGCGATGAGGAGAAATGTCATCGCGAGGGCCATCAATCCGAGCTCGGGGAAATAGGCGAAGAAATTCGACAGGTTCATCGGCGACAGGAAGGCCGAGTTGGCGAACTGGAACATGATAGACAGTGCTACGAGTATGGTCAGGGGCCAGAGTTCCTTGGTCCTCCGGAAAGTCGAGAGAGCGCCGGTCATGCTCGGCATGGTTGAAGCCTCCTGTGGGTTTTCGCGATGGTCATGTGCCTTTCCAGTATTCCCGGAGATTGTAGAACTCGCTGAACATGGCCTCCGCAGTTGCGTCGGTCGCGCCGATGGCCTCTGAATCTCCATAATTGAACACAATCAGACCGCCTTGGGGAGTCGACCAGCTTTCGACGAGTTCCCTTGCCTCTGCCCGCACTTCGCAGATATCCCCCCGGGGAAGCGTCGCCTGGATGTCGACAGTAGTGAGAAAACAGATCTTGCCCGCGTAGGCCTTGCCCAGTTCCCTTATGCCGTAGGTCCTCGGTTGCTGCATGTTCAGCACATCGACGCCGCTTTCGATGAACAAGGGCACGAAGTCGTTGACTTTGCCACAACTATGCAGGAGCACGTGCCATCCGTGGCCATGTATCGAGTCGAAGAGCATCCGATAGCGGGCGAGGAAGAATTCCCTGAACATATCCTCTGATACGAAGGTATTGTTCTGCGTTCCCCAGTCATCGGTAAGGAAGATTCCATCAATCCTGTCACCGAACCTGCGCGCGGCCTCATCGAAATGCTCGATCTTGTAGGAGAGGATCAAATCAAGGAGTCCGTGGATCCTTTCTGGCTCAAGATAGAAGTCTTCCAAGGTGCGGGCGAAACCATGGAGCATGTGAAGCCGCTCGAACAGATTGAAGTGGCTCGTCACGACGGCATATTGATCACCGGAACCCTTGAGCTCATCCTCGAGCCGTGCGAAATAGAAGGGATTCCGGGGATTCGGTGGAGCGAAGGACTTCAGCTTGTCCCACCCCTCCAAGGGGTGTCCCACTACCTGGCCCATGTTTT
>JBAXTA010000338.1:0-4707 GCA_037130415.1 Spirochaetota bacterium | reverse complement strand
ATGTAGTGGCGCTTGGGGTCGCAGGGGCCGGTGGTGTTGAAAAAGCGTGCCATGGATTTGAGTATAGTACCTAGCAGCGTTTTCGTAAACTTGAGGTGAGGAAGGGGCGGGCATGGTAACGACGAACGTCAGCGTGCTCCGGCAAGCCCTCTCATGGTGGCCCAACGGGAAAGTTGGGCGGCATTGCTGACTCCCGCTTTTTCCAAGAGACTGGAACGGTGCCGATTGACAGTCTGGATCGATAACGCCAATCGAAAGGCTATTTCCTTGGAACTGAGGCCATCGGCAATCATGACAAGTACATCGCGCTCCCGGGGAGTAATCTGAAGTTTGTCGTGCTGTGCTGTCGCGTTCCGCAAAAAACCAGGAACCTCGATCCCCATGAGCGAGGGGCTGAGGTAGCGCCCGCCGGAAATGACAATCCGGAGGGCCAGAGCCAGCTCCTCGGTATCTCCCACACCTTTGGATACAAAACCCTCCGCACCGGACTGCAAAAAAGCACGCAGGGTCTCCGTGTCGGTGCTAAAGGTAAAACCGATTATCTTGAGGTCCGGCTTCTGCTCCTTGAGCATTCTTGCCACGGTGACGCCATCGGGCTGACCGATGGCCAGATCCAGAAGGACGATGTGTACCTGCAACTGGGGAATCAATTCCAGCGCCTGGGTTCCAGACTCGGCCTCTCCCACCAGGACCAGATCCGGCATTGAGGAAAGAAGCAACTTGACGCCAATACGCACGATTTTATGGTCGTCGCAGATAAATATCCGATGCATAGACCTTCCTTATGCCATGATAATGATGAGAACTGAAAGTTGCGAGCGCTCTGAATGCGGCATTGGGCAAATAGCCTGCAACCATGCCGTGACTTCATGACCATTACGCTCCAACGAGCGGTATTAAAAAATCCTTCTTTCCGGGGCCTGGTCCGGCCATCGAGCTTACGCTCGTATTAGTATAAAAATGCAAAGTCTTGCTATGCCGGCTACTTTCTTGTATCTATGAATATCTGACATTTCCTTTGCCTCCAACTTCAACTCCAGCAAGTTGGCCGAAACATCGCTATTCAAGGTCCGTATCTTCAGTGGATAGGCAAATGCCCAGGTGCGATGAGGGCAAACCCCCGGAATGCGTCTTTGGAAGTCCGGCTCAGCACAAGGAATCAGGCAGGATGGCAGGAAAGACAGAACTGGGATGAAAGAGAGTGAAGGTGAAATCTTTCTTTCATGGCGAACCCCTTCCGATGGCCTCGCCGCTGGCGACCTGGCCTGTCTCAACGCTCACCGAGCAGGCTGCCGCCTTCCCCTCTTCATTGATCTTCACTCATAGATAATCCGCCCGATACTCGTCGATGGTCGCATAGCCCAGGGCCTCATACAGGGCGAGGGCCGCAACATTGGCCTTTTTCACGAAGAGGGCCGTAGCCCGGCCCTCGGCGCCCAGGCGGGCGATGAGGAAGTCCATCATGGCCCGTGCGATGCCCCTGCCGCGGAACTCGGGCCGCACGAAGACGCCGCCGATCTGATCAATTGTGAAGGCCCTGGCGTTTGTGCCTGCCTTGCCCAGGACTTCCAGCGAACCCCGCTGCCCCTCCCGGAAGGCCCTGGCGATGAACTCTGTCCTGAGCATGCGCGAAAGCCAGGCCCGTGAGGCCTCGGCGTCGAAGACGTGCAGGGGAATGATGACCTCCTCGAGCTCGTAGGCCTTCTGGAGGGGCACGAGGGCCTCGATGTCGCCCGGACCCGCGCGCTCGACACGGAGGGACCCGATGGCAGCAGGGCGTGAACGCGCAGGCCCAACGCTCCGCGCGGCGGGAAGCGTCATGAGAAGGTAATCGACAACCCAGGCTGGGCTGAGGCGGAGTGCGGCCTCGAAGGAGGCTACCGAGGAGGAGGTGCCGGTGACAGTCGAGGGGGGATTTCCTGCGACGCCGAAAATGCCACGGAAGACAGGTTCAAGGAGACGGGCGAGTCCGGGAAGGTCGGCATCAGAGCCGGGCAGCTGGGGGTAAAAGGCCCCTCCGGCGAGGCCCAGGACGGCGGCTTCGACGGGGGCCGCTCCCTCGGACTCGGCCCTGATCCAGACTCCGGAGCGCGCATCGAGGGGGAGGCTGAGATTCCCCTTCCAGAGGAGCTTTGAGATAAAGGAGGCGGCATAGGCTTCGCGATAACGGAGAAAACGCTCGAGGCGGGGCAGGTCGCGGGGACCAGCCTTGGCCCACTGCCTCACCTGGCGCCCTTGATCAGAAAGGGAAAGCGGCCGCTGGCAGGTATCTCGCCGCGGAGGGCAGCTATGCCCGCCCCGATGGATTCGGGCGAGGTTGAGTATACCGCAACAGCCGGGAGACCCAGGGGAGCCCGTTCGAGGGGGAGGGGCGACAGGAGGGAAAGCACGGCCACCCGCTTGTTTCTTTTCAGGGCAAGGAGGGCAAAATCCATGCCAGCCTGGTTGGGAACGCAGACGAGGACCGAATCGGCCGAAGCGATCGCCTCGCCAAAGGCAGCGAGCTCGGAGGGGATGGCTGGGCCTTCGATCCTCCAGGAATAATGAAAGTCCCTTGAGACGGGCCAGGCGGCGGCGGCGGCCGAGGAAAAGGCGCGGAGCGGGGAAGCTATGAGGAGACGGCCTTTCGCAGTCCATGGCAGGAAGGCCTGGTCCAGGGCTGTCGCCGAGCGCTTCGCCTGCTCCCTGAAAAAGGCCTGACTCTCGGGGTCGGGCAGACGCGATGCCAGGGCAGAGAGGTCGGGCACAAGGCCGCTCCGTCCCCGGGGGGCCAGCCATTGGAGTTTCAAGGTAAGGACCCGCGAAGCAGCCTCCCAGACGCGCTGCCTGAAGGCAGGTTCCTTCCGGTAGGCGGAAAGGAGACTGGTCCAGGCAGGGTCATCAAGTGCGGGGAGCTCGGAGGACACGAGGAGGTCGTTGCCTGCCTCGAGGGCTGCACGGCAGTTAGCTCCAAAGTCCTTCCCAAGGGCCTTCATGCGGAGGTCGTCGGTGACGGCGACACCCTTGAATCCGAGGCGAGTCCGGAGGATATCGGTCATGAAATGGTGGGAAAGGCTGGCCGGTACGCCAGAGGGCTCGATCTTCGGAAAGGAGAGGTGTGCGCTCATGATGGCGGGCAGGCCCTCGTCGGCAAGCACCCGATAGGGAACAAGCTCACGGTTCCACAGTCCCTCCTCATCGATGTTGATGCGCGGAAGGATGCCGTGGGAATCCAGCTCGGTCGCCCCGTGCCCCGGAAAGTGCTTGGCTGTCGGGATCAGGCCAGCGGCTATGGTGCCTGCAGCGTAGGAGGCCCCCAGGAGGCCTGCAGTCCGGGGATCGGAGCAAAAGGCGCGCACGCCTATCAGGGGACTTTTGGGGGACGTCTCGAGGTCGATGGTTGGTGCAAAGTTCATGGTGATGCCCAGGGCATCGAGTTCGCGCGCTATCCAGAAGCCGCTCCAGTAGGCGTCCGAAGGAAGCCCCGAGGCGCCGATAGCCATGTTGCCGGGTGTCTCGCTTGTGGCGCCCTTGACGTGGCGGATGATCCCGCCCTCCTGGTCGGTGGCGACGAGAAGGGGAATGCGGTGGAGGGATCCCAGGGCCGCTGTCTGGACCCCCGCGATCGCGGCAGCAAGGTTGGCCGTGTTCTCGGCGTTCCAGCCGAAGATTTTTATGCCGCCAATGCCCCGTTCGCGAATCCAGCGATAGAGGGTTGGCGTCGGGGTCTGGCCCGGCCAGGTGAGGAGGAAGACCTGCCCCAGTACCTCCTCATCGCCCATGGAAGCCAGGATGGCTTCGACCCGCGCCGAGACAGGGCCGGCAGTCCAGAAATCCCCCGTGGCAGCGGCACCTGAAGCGAAGGAGTCACGCGCCGCAAGGATGCCTCCCTGCCTATCGAGGGGACTCATGCCAATGAGGGAGACTGGCTGGGCTCCGCTGGCCCAGGGGAGGGGCGGAGGGGAGGAGGTCCAGATGAGGGCAAGGGCGAAAAAGCCGAAGATGAGGAGCCAGGGCAGGCTCTTGAACCTCGGCACCCGCCAGCTCAGTCCGGTCCCGGGTACCCGGGGAAGCGCCATCGGCTCAGGAACCCTGTGACGCAGAAGCCTGGCCCGCCTTGACCTCGTCGATATGCAGGGCCGCAGCGTGGGCGGCAACAGCCCCGTCGGAGCAGGCGGTGACAATCTGCCTGAAGGGGCTGACACGGACATCGCCTGCGGCGAAGAGTCCCTTGACGCTTGTTTCCATCTGCGTGTCAGTGATGATGGAACCAGCCTCGTCGCGGGCGGCGCTGCCAGCAAGGGAACTCTTGGGGTCGGAGCCGACAAACACAAAGACAGCGTCGACGGCCTCGTCGTAGCGGCCTTTTCCACCAAGCTCCTCAAGGACGACAGACTCGACCTTCTTGCCCCCCTTGATTTCCCGTATGACCGTTTTGAGTCGTATTTCGATATGGGGATTGTTCTGTATCCTGTCGACGAGGGACTTCTGGGCGCGGAAGGCATCGCGCCGGTGCGTGAGGACCACCTTGTCGCTGAGCTTGGAGAGGAACATCGCCTCATCGCAGGCAGCGTCACCCCCTCCGACCACGAGCATACGCTTGCCCTTGAAAAAGGGACCGTCGCAGGTTGCACAATAAGACACGCCCCTGCCCTGGAATTCCTCCTCGCCAGGGACGCCAATGTGGCGGTGCACTGCTCCCGTGGCGAGGATGACCGCAAGGGCTTC
>JBAXTA010000337.1:0-4760 GCA_037130415.1 Spirochaetota bacterium | reverse complement strand
CCCTGAGGTCCTCGATGCGGCCGTTGGTACAGCTCCCGATAAAGGCAACGTCGATCTTCGTGCCGGCGATGGGCGCGCCCTCGGCCAGGCCCATGTACTCATAGGCCTTGCGCGCACCTTCGCGGCGCTCTGCCGGAAGCTCGGCGAGCTTCGGCATCCGCGCCCCAATGCCAAGGCCCTGGCCGGGATTGATGCCCCAGGTGACCATGGGTTCTATGAGACCAGCATCTATTATCTTTTCGTCATCGAAGGAGGCGTCGGAGGCGCTCGCGAGGGACTGCCACCAGGCGACAGCCCTGTCCCAGTCGGCGGCGCCAGGCGAATAGGGCCTGCCCTTGAGGTAGTCATAGGTAGTCGCATCGGGGCTGACGTAGCCGGAGCGGGCCCCTCCCTCGATGCTCATATTACATAAGGTCATGCGTCCCTCCATCGAAAGGGAGCGCACGGCCTCGCCTGAGTACTCATAGGCATAACCCAAGCCGCCCTCGACACCAAGTTCCGCCATTATATACAGTATCAGGTCCTTCGCGCCGACGCCCTTGCCAAGCCTGCCCCTCACGTCGATCTTCCTGACTTTGGGCCTGTCGAGGGCGAGGGTCTGGGTCGCCAGCACATCGCGTACCTGGCTTGTGCCGATGCCGAAGGCGATGGCGCCAAAGGCCCCATGGGTGGCAGTATGCGAATCGCCGCATGCTATGGTCATGCCCGGCTGGGTAAGCCCGAGCTCCGGCCCGACGACGTGAACGACGCCCTGCCTCCCCGAGGCAAAATCGAAGAATTTAATACCATGGAGCTTTACGTTCTTCTCGAGCTCGACGAGCATGGCCTCGGCCTCGGGGTCCTCGAAGGGACGCTTCCGCGAGGTCGTCGGTACTATGTGATCCGCCGTGGCGAAGCTGCGCCCTGGATACAGGACCTTCATCCCGCGCTCTGCGATCATGCCGAAGGCCTGGGGCGAGGTGACCTCGTGGATGAGGTGGAGCCCGATGAAAAGCTGATCCTGCCCCGTGGGCAGGGCGCCAACCCGGTGCGCCTCCCATACCTTGTCGAAAAGATTCCTGCTCATGCTCAAACTCCTTAGGTCGCCGCTTCCCCGCGCGCCATCAGCACCTTGCCCGTCCTCACCATCTCGCGGATGTGGAAGCTGCGGAGCATGGTCTCGAGGGCATCGAGCTTCTCCGAGCTTCCGGTCACTTCGACGGCGAGGGTCTTCTCGCTCAGGTCGATGGTCTTGGCCTTGAAGGCCTCCATCACCTGGAGGGCTTCGGCGCGGCGCTCGGGAGCGCAATCGATCTTGAAGAGGGCAAGTTCCTTCTGGATGACGTCCTCGTAAGAATAGTCACGCGCGTGGATCACGTCTACCAACTTGTTCAGCTGCTTGATGATCTGCTCAAGGGTAGCCCGGTCGCCGGTGGCCACGATGTTCATCCTGGAAAAGCCTGGATCCTCGGTCTCCGAAACGACGAGGCTGTCTATGTTGTAACCCCGACGCGAGAAGACCAGGGCTATCCGAATGAGGACGCCGGGCTTGTTGGCGACGTAGAGGCTGATGGAGTGACGGGCGGCACCGTTGCCGCCGGTGATTTCTGCGGACATCTCAGGTACCTCCCGTGGGTTTTTCCAGGACACGCTTTGGCGGCCCGAGGAGCATGTCCTTGTGGGCGGCGCCGGCCGGTATCATGGGGAAGACATTGTCGTGCTGCTCGACCTCGGCGTCGATGAGGGCCGGACCGGGATGGTCGAGGGCTGCCTTGAGCACGCGCCGCACGTCGGCAGAGCGTGAGATGCGGAAGCCCTTGATGCCGTATGCCCCGGCAAGCTTGACGAAATCGGGGTTGCCCTCCAGGTCGACCCCCGAATAGCGGTTGTCGTAGAAAAGGTTCTGCCACTGCCTGACCATGCCGAGATAATGATTGTTAATAACTAGAATCTTTACGGGTATTTTCAGGTTGAAGAGCGTCGCCAGCTCGCTCAGGGTCATCTGGAAACCGCCGTCGCCGACGATGGCGACAACCGTCTCGCCGGGCCGGCCGAGCTGGGCGCCGATGGCCGAGGGGAGGCCGAAGCCCATCGTACCGGCCCCTCCGGAACTGATCCAGTCGCGGCCGCTCTCGGAAAGGATGTACTGGGCGGCCCACATCTGCTGCTGGCCGACATCCGTGGTGACGATGGCCTTGCCCCCGGTCAGGCGGTAGAGCTCCTGGATCACCTGCTGCGCGCGGAGCTTGCCTTCTTTCTGGAACTTGAGGGGAAAGTCCCTTCGCCAGCGCTTCGTCTGCCTGACCCAGTCTGCCGTCTCGCCCTTCACGAGGCGCGGGAGGAGCTGCCGCAGTACCGTCTTCGCGTCGCCCACGATCCCGAGGTCGACCTTGACGACCTTGTCGATCTCCGCCGGATCGATATCGATGTGTATCTTTACGGCGTTCACGCAGAACTCGTCATATTTACTGACAATCCGGTCGTCCCAGCGCGAGCCGATGCTCATGATGAGGTCGCAGTCGATGATGGCCTTGTTGGCGTAGGCCGTCCCGTGCATGCCGAGCATGCCGAGGTTGAGCTCGTGGGTCTCGGGAAGGACGCCCTTGCCCAGGAGGGTGTTGACGACAGGGGCCTGGAGGGTCTCGGCGAGGGCCCGAACCTCGGTGGCAGCCCCAGAGATCGCGGCTCCATGGCCAACCAGGAGGAGGGGCCTTTTCGCGGCAGCGAGGAGGGTCGCGGCGCGTGCAACTTCTGCGTCCTGGGCGGCCTTGGGCACCGAGTATCCGGGCAGCTGCATGGTATCTGCCTTTGCGGAAATGCGGGCTCCCGAGACGTTCTTGGGCATGTCGATAAGGACCGGCCCCGGGCGACCCGAACTTGCAAGAAAAAAGGCTTCACGCATGATCCGCGGCATATCGTCCACATCCTTGACCAGATAGGAGTGCTTGACGCAGGGGTAGGTTATGCCCGAGACATCGGCTTCCTGGAAGGCATCGAGGCCGAGGGTCCAGGCGGGCATCTGGCCTGTCACGACGACAAGGGGGATGGAGTCCATGAGGGCCGTGAAAAGCCCCGTCACCGTGTTGGTAGCGCCAGGGCCTGAGGTGACGAGGGCAACCCCCGTCTTTCCTGTAGCCCGCGCATAGCCATCGGCCATGTGAACAGCACCCTGCTCGTGCCTTGTCAGCACAAGCTTGATGTTCCGCCCTACCAATGCGTCAAAAAGGGGGATGGCTGAGCCTCCGGGTAGGCCGAAGATGTACTCGACCCCCTCTTCAATCATGATATCCACAAGGGCTTCAGCCCCTGTCTTTTCCTGGACAGCCATACAATCGCTCCCTTGGTCGGGTTTTCCATCACGTAGAGACTCATCCACCCAACCATGAGGAACTATAGCGGGATATTTTGAGCAATAACAGCTTCAAACTCCATATTATTTGATAAATGAGCTAAATAAGGAACAAATTTCATATTGTTTCTGTGCATCATTACATAAAATTGTTGTATCGTAGGCCCTTTTTTCTATTTATGGATGATCGCAGGCAAGAAAACGATAAATAAGCCTTGCCCGCCACCTCATTCCTAAGCGAATTGGGCTTAAGCTGATCGCTCATCTCCATTGACATGGCAGCGACTTCTGCTAGACTTCACTGATATCCAGCCTCCGGGTAGGTCACAGCTTAGGGACCCGGGGAATCGCGAGCTAGGTTAGGTAACCTGATGCCCCCTGCCACCACAACCGCAAAGCACATGCAAAAAAGCTCGCCCATCGACTGGACCAAGGTGGTCTTGAATGGTGCGATGCCCCTTGCCGGCGTCCTGGCTGCCCTTGCGATAGCGGGTGTCTTCCTCGCCCTCCTCAAGGTCGATCCGCTGACCGCCTACAAGTCCCTCGTCGAAGGCGCACTCGGCTCGACCTTCGGCCTTACCCAGACCCTCGTCAAGGCGACGCCCCTCCTTCTGGTCGGGCTGGGCATCTGCATCGCATTCAGGGCCAATGTCATCAACATCGGTGCCGAGGGCCAGATCATCATGGGCGCCCTCGCGGGTGCGGCCCTTCCCCTTTCGATGCCCGGCCTCCCGGGCTTCATCCTGGTTCCCCTGGCCTGCATCGGGGGCTTCGCCGCCGGAGCCTTCTGGGGCTTCATCCCCGGAATCCTGAAAGCACGGCTCCGGGTCAACGAGATCCTCAGCACCATCATGATGAACGCCATCGCCCTCCAGTTCATGAACTTCCTCCTCCAGGGCCCGATGATGGACCCTGAGAACGTCAAGCGCGGTACCTTTCTCGCCCAGTCCGCGCGCCTGCCCAAGGAAGTCTGGCTACCCAGGCTCGTGCCGCAGACCCTCCTGCACTCAGGGCTCTTCATCGCCATCATCCTTGCCGTCGTCGTCTACATCTTCCTGTGGCGCACCACGATCGGATACCAGATACGCGCGGTGGGCCTGAGCCCGGAGGCCTCGGGCTATGCGGGCATCGATGTCCGCGCCAACGTCGCCCTCTCGATGACCCTGGCGGGTGGATTCGCGGGGCTCGCCGGCGTCATAGAGGTCATAGGCGTTCAGCACCGCCTCCTCGAAGGCCTTACCAGCGGCTATGGATTCACGGGCATAGTGGCCGCACTTCTCGGCGGATTGCATCCAATTGGTTTGATCCCCGCATCTGTGGTCTTCGGTGGACTCCTGGTCGGAGCCGACAAGATGCAGCGCGCGGTGCAGATTCCCTCGTCCCTCGTGACCGCCATCCTCGGCATGATCGTGCTCTTCGTGTCCGGCGCGGG
>JBAXTA010000336.1:0-4772 GCA_037130415.1 Spirochaetota bacterium | reverse complement strand
CACACTGGTCGCCGTCGGAAAGCGTGAAGGTGAGATAGACCTTGTCGCGCTCGAGCTTCACCGTCGAAGCATCGACATGTGCCTGCGACAGTTTTGTCTTGGCGGGAAGACAGGAGTGGAAGGAAAAATTCGAAGCCATGAAGGTCGGGGCGAGCCTGACCCCGCAGGCCGAGACGAGGAGCATGAAGGAAAGCTCGTCGTCGCGGTCCACATGCCAGCCGTAGAGGGTGGGGTAGGGTCCCCCGCCTCCACGGGTGAGGGAGCGCAGGACCTTCTGGAAGAGCCGCGTCTCGGCTGCGCCGATGGACAGGAGGCGCAGCGCCAAGGCGCGCAGGGGGCCATCGAGGCGGAGGGAAAAGACACAATTGCGAAGGCCCCAGGAACCTGCTGCGAGGAAGAGGAGGAGGGATTTCCCGAGGTCACGCAGGCTCCCTCTTTCGAAGGAGGATAGCCCAAAGGCGAAGAGGCGCTCCTTCACGATGAGGTCCACGGACTCGGGGTGACCCCAGGCTGGCTCGTAACAGGTTGCGGAAGCTTCTGCGCAACGGGGACGCAGTTCCCTGAAGGCCCAGAGGTAGAGTCCGACACGGTTCCTGAAGCGGCCGCGGAGGTCGTGCCGCCGCTCGAAGCCGAGCTCCCGGGCCCAGGACTCGCGGCCCGGAGCTACTACGAGGAGCCCCTCCAGTCCCGCAAGGACCAAGGCTGCGTTGATGCTGTCGGGGAGGGCCGGGTCGGTGACCACAAAACCCGACAAAAGGTCCCTGTGGCGGGCGACAGCCTCATCGATCCCAGCAAGTTTTTCGACCTCGAGGCCATGCCGTCCCCGGTGCCAGTCGAGGTTGTCCAGGTCATTGCGCTCGAGGAAGGGACGGAATCGGGTTAACCAGTCCTCTTCCGTCATCATCACGGAATTGGTGCGGCGGGATGAAGGATCGTCATAAGTCCCATAATCGATGAAAAGGAGGGCTGCCGTGGAGGATTCCTTGGCAGCGCGGTTGACGATGCCCTGGAAGGCAGAGACAAGGAGCCTGTCATCCGCATCGAGAGCCGCGGCTTCCAGCAGCTCGACCCTTCGCGCCATCGCGTCTGCCTCCCCCGGGCTGCCCGGAGCGGCCCGCAAGCAGTGTACGCGTGATTGGCGTTCTTGCAATCGCTAAAATCATGATATTCTTCGCGGCCTGGTACGAAAGTCCCGGTACAGCCCGAGGAGAAGCCATGACAGAGATCTACGTGAGCACCGATGTCGAGACCGATGGACCCATCCCCGGACCCCATTCCATGCTGAGCCTGGGTTCTGCGGCTTTCAACGTATCTGATGGAAGCAAGCAATTGGTGGCTACCTACGAGGCTGTCCTCGAGACCCTCCCCGGGGCGGAAGGCCGGCCAGAAACCATGACATGGTGGTCCAAGCACCCCGAAGCCTGGGCCGATGCCCGCCGCGAGCCCCGTCCGCCCGAGACCGTGATGGCGGAATACTCCGCCTGGATCAAGGCCCTTCCGGGTTCGCCGGTCTTTGTTGCCTGGCCCCTCGGCTTTGATTTTACCTTTGTGTACTGGTACCTGTTCCGCTTCACCGGAACCATGCCTTTCAAGCACAACGGCATCGACATGCGGAGCTACGCCATGGCCATGCTCGGCGGCGACTATCGCCAGAACGGCAAGCACCGCCTCCCCTCCCGCTGGAAGGAGGCGCTTCCGCATACCCATCGTGCCCTCGACGACGCCATCGAGCAAGGCAGCCTGTTTTGCAACATGCTCCTCGAGAACAGGGCGAAACTCCCGCCCACCCCTTGATCAGCCACCGCATTCTTGCTAAAACTGATGCCTTTACGGGGAATTAGCTCAGTTGGTAGAGCGATTGGTTCGCAATCAATAGGTCACCGGTTCGAATCCGGTATTCTCCATAAGTACTTGCGAAATTGGTTACCCCCTGAAAGTACACTGTGACTTGACAGTGTGACTTAGGGGGTCGTTTTATGACCAAAAGGTATAGATCCAAGGCAGAGCGTTTTACCTTCACGCTCTTCAAGCGGCCGAACAAGGACGGCACCACCGTCCTTTATGCCCGGCTCATCGAGAAATCCACCGGTACCGTTCTAGCCCAACGATCCACAGGGACCGACGACCCGTTCCAGGCCGCGGCTCGGGCGGGCCAGTACCTTGTTGAGCTACCTCTCCCAAGGATAGCCCAGGCTAAGACCGCCAAAGACCGGGAACGCCTTGATGCGGCTGAGCGAGTCAGGAATATGGATCTCGTTACGTTCTTCACTTGGTTCTGGACCCCCGGCGCTTCGGACTATATTCAAGACAGGATCGACGCCGAGAAACCCCTCTCCAATTACTACATCCAGACAGAGAGCAGGTACATAGCCAAGCATGCCGCTACCTACCAGCCCTTTCGGAAAACATCCTTGTGTGATGTAAGTCTATACCTCGTTGAGCAATGGATGCATCACCTCAAACGGTCAGGAATTACCCCCAACGTCATCAACGAGGCAATGACCGCGATCCGCACCCCGCTTTCTTGGGCACAGAAGCGGAACTTCCTCGATGTGCCATTCACTATGTCGGCCATTGTCCGGCCGAAGAAGCACCACCAGAAACGCGGCATCCTGAGTCGGACCGAAGTATTCAAGATTGTCTCCCTACCGACCCTGGACACCATGAAGCCTCGCCCTCGACTCAGGGACGGCAAACACCATGAGGATACCGCCCCGATCGACCTCCGGATGAAGGCCCTCGTCCTCCTCTCTGAGCTGGCTGCTATGCGCCGTGGGGAAATCCGGGCCCTTCGCTGGCAATATATCGACTTCGAGAAGAGGCGCATCAGCATCCAGGAGAAGTTCATTGATTCAGACGGTCTCAAGGCCCCAAAGCGCGAGAGTTACGGCGAGGTTCCGATGGCCAAGGAACTCGAGACGGTACTCATCGAGCTCAAGAAAGTAGCCTCCCGTGTCGGGCTCGACACTCCAACCGACTTCGTCATATTCAACGCCAAGCGAGGAGTTCCCGTGGCGGAGGTCACCATGCGCCGCGGCTATCATCGGGCTCTCGCCTTGATCGGAATAGAGGACGACAGCAATGCCTCCAAGGAAGGGCGCCCGCCCAAGCCTGGCAGCCAGCAGGCTCGACGACTCGTCCTTCACTCAGGAAGGCACGGTGCTGCCACGCGCCTTGCCGAAGTGATAGGTCCTCGGGAGGCGGCACGTATCACCCGGCACAGGAGCGCCCAGGCCTTTATGGGCTATGCGGACCATCAAACCGACGAGATGTTCGATAAGGCCCGTGAGGCTCTGAGCGTGGTCAAATGAGGTTGTGTTTGAGGGCACCCGACCTTTTGCAAGCCAGAGCAGGCCAAGACAAATCGCTGCAAAGAAGGATCCTGTTACTTGCAGGTTCCCAGGGCTCCCTCTGCTAGTCTGGAGCTTGGAGGTAACACATGAAGGGTTTTCAATGGTCCGAATCGCTGGAGCGTCCTCGACTTTCGGACGAACAGAAGCGCTTGATCTTCCAAACCATCCAGCAACGGGGAGGTACTCCCGACTGTCTGCCGGATTTCCGGCGACTCGTGCGCAGGGCGGAGGCCAAGGTGGCGAAGACCAAGACAGCGATGAGCAAGCTTCGTCACCTCAACTACGCGATAGCCGAACTCGACCTTCTCCGTCGGGAAGCCTTCGCCACGTTCCGTTCTCTGGAAGCTGCAGGGGCGATCGACGATCCCGTAGTCTTCTGGGACTATATCGAGTCTCTGGATCATGCTGGCGTTTCCTTGCTGCATCAAACGGAGTCTCTGGCATTGGATTTGGAGGGGCAATCCATGCCGGAGCAAGCCTCCGATGCTGCTCTCCACGGGGAGGTCGAAGTACTGCGGCAACCGCACGGGTCCGAGATCATGGACGTGGATGAGGTCTCGGCCTACCTCAATGTTTCCAAGAGCACGGTCTATCACCTATCAGCAGCGGGAAACATCCCGGTGTCCAGGATCGGAGCCCGTCTGGCTTTCATGAAGGCCAATATCGATGAATGGCTTAAGGCCTCGGCGTAGAAACTGGGGTCTCCCCTTCGCCTTGGGTATCCTATCCGTAGCCCGATTGAAGCCATTCACCCCGACGTTGACGGCTTCAATCGGGTGTCTTATCATCAATGGTCATGAGCAACATCAACCTGGGTTCGACTTTCGATGCCGATATCGTAGCCGCGGCCGACCTTATCAAGTCGCTCATCCAGGGCAATGCCAGCTATATTGAAGTTGAGCAGGCTCAGATCAAGCTTCGCGAACTGCTCGCAGCAAAAAGGTCCTATCTCTATGAACCCAAGGATCCCTCCTACTTCATCGATCAAATGTTTTCAGCCGCAACTCCGGAGGATCGAAGAAAGCGAGCGGCTGAACTGGAGGGCCAAGTCCTCGAAGTTCTTGTCAACCTCTCGAAAGAAGAGCCTTCGACCCAGGAACAGGAAATACCGGCCTACGATCTCCTTACAGACGTTCTCGAGTTCCTGAGGTTCTTCAAGCACAGCCCAGGACCGGAAGATAGGGACACAACACCCACGACCGTTCTCATCTGGGGACGCAAATCCGGTATCACTGTTCGCGATTACTGCCAGGCTCTTGAAGTCGCGAAGTTCATCACAGGCGAGAACTCCCTACTACTTGCAGCTACTCTCGAAGATTACAAGGCCGAAAGGAAGCAGAAGAAGCCCAAGATCGACTGGGAGGTGTCGGCGCGCATTTTTGACTGACTGAATAGACTGCGTTTGGCGCGGAATCCCTG
>JBAXTA010000335.1:0-4816 GCA_037130415.1 Spirochaetota bacterium | reverse complement strand
CACCTCCCTGGGTTCTGGATATCAGTCCTTTTATGGCAATCCTGCCGGCTTTGCCACGGGACGCTTCATGCTTACGCTTGCAAATGTCAGCGCCTGGGGCTACGTCAAGCCTTCAGTGGACAATGTAGACGCGCTCTCAAGCGTGATCAACGATCTCACTGGTGCAGGGTCCGGAGGGTCGGGTGGGACTTCGGCTCTTATCCAGTCCGTCGGCGGCCTGATTACCGGAAACGGACTGGGTGCCGGCGCTTCGGGGGGCCTCGGCTTCACCGGTGGCGGCTGGGGCATAGGGGCGACTGCGATGGCCGATGCCTACGCCCGTGGCGCCACCCTCCTGGGCACCTCGCTTGCTGGCGCAGGGCAGGTCAATTTCATAGGCGGCATGGCTGTCACCCTCGGTCCCAAGGACTTCAACCTCAAGCTCGGCGGTGACATCAGGCCCTTTGTCCGTGTTGATTCCGCAATGTCGGTTATGTCGCTCCTGGGCAGCGTGGGCGGCGGGGACCCTGTCGCTGCAGTCACGGGCAATGAGGCGAACTACGGCCTCGGGCTGGTCGCCGACCTTGGTGCGATCATGACCGCAGGGCCGCTCGCCCTGGGCCTTTCGGTACGGGATATTGGATCTTCGTTTAATTATTACTCAACCACCCTCGCAGATCTCGGGACTGCGATCAATAATCCTGCCGGCCTCTCGTTCGTCACGGCCAGCTTCGTGCCTGACATTACTGCAGGCCTGTCCTTCTCGCTGATGCCAGCCTTCCTTACCTGGCTTATCGATCCGGTCGCGTATGTAGAAGTACGCCACGCCCTCGATCTTCTGGAGCCCACTGCCAACATATGGAACCTCCTCCATGCCGGTGCCGAGGTCAAGCTCCTCAGCTTCATCTACCTGCGAGGCGGCCTGAGCCAGGGTTACATGTCAGCAGGCGCCGGCGTCGACCTCCTTATCCTCCAGGCTGATGTCGGGGTCTTTACCGAGGAAATGGGCGCCCACCCCGGCGATCAGGCCCGCTCGGGATTGGCAGCCAACGTTCGACTTCATTTCTGACAAGAGTCATACCAAAGCGGCATTCTGCCGATATTTGGGCAAGGCCCGCCTATGGGCGGGGTCCGGCTCCGCCTACGGGCGGGGCCTTTTTTCGGAGGTGGATCGTGAAGATAGTGGCCCGCTTGCTGATACTCGCTTCGATGTCGACCCTGATCGGTTGTCAGCAGTTCTTTACTTCCTCCCTCGTGACCTTCCTCAGGCGTCCGCAAGCCAAGATCACTACCCTCACGGCGACGAGTGCTTCCGACCTGGTTTCGGCCCTGCAGTCGAATCCAGACAAGGCATTGGCAGCTGCGTCAATCGGCGCCTTTGACAAGCTCATCAAAAGTGACCCGACCAACATGACGGTGCTCAAGGATGCAGCAGCGGTCGCCGTCATGGCCTCAGGGCTCGACACTACGATGACCAAGGCGCTGACCAGCCTTGATATTACCTCGGTCATGGCCGGTACCAAGCCGAGTGCCGAGCAACTCAGTACGATAGGCAGCAGTGTTTCAGAGGCCATGGCTAGCCTTGGCAGTTCCGGCGCATCGGGAATATTTGAGGCGCTAGCCCAGTCGGCATCAACGCCGGAGGGCGTGCAGAATCTCAAGGATTCGGGAGTCGGGTCTCAGACTCTTGTAATGGCGGCGACAGCCGTTGCCCTCAGCGATATCAGCACTCAGAATCCGGGCATTGACCTCAGCCAGGTGATTTCAGGAACCCTGCCAGCGGGCACTGTAGTCAATCCTCCTTCGGCGGCCGCAAAGCAGGACATAGCCAATCTAGCCAGTGGAATTGCGGCCATCGACCCAAATAACCAGCTCCTCGGCATGTTGCAGGGAATGCTGAAATTCTGAGTAGAGGACCATGACATGAGCATAAAGCGGCGCATAATTCCCGGACTTGCCCTGGGGCTCGGACTGGCGAATGGAATCATGGCCCTCGACATCGATCCTTTTACGATACCAGTGGCGCGATTCGGAGCCATGGGAGGCTCCCATGTCGCCCTCGCCGATGACTGGAGCCTGATGTTTGCCAATCCGGCAGGCCTGGCGAGCGTGCCGCCCCGCTTCCTGGCTGCACAGGTTGGCGCCAGGGCCAGCGGCCCTCTTTTCGACATCGGCCTGGCCCTTCTCGGTGGCGGTTCCCTGATCGACAATTTTGTCAAAGTGCTCGCAAGCAACGACTACATGCTCTATTCAGCTGCGGACATTTCCGGCCCCCTTTCTTTCGGCTATGTGGGCAAGGGTCTTGGGTTCGGGCTCTTCAACAGGACCCACGCCATCGTCGATGCCTCAAGCCTGACAAGCGTCAAGATTGCAGCGCAGGAGGATGTCCTCCTCCTTGGTGGTTACGCCTTTGGCATCGATATAGGGAAGTGGAGCCGTTTGGAGGCTGGCCTTCTTGCGAAGGGTTACGCCCGTGGAGGCCTTGTCTCGACCCAGGATGCGCTCTCACTCATGAAGATCGTGACGTCCTATATGGATCAGCCCTTCTCGCTTGAGACCGGCATAGGGATCGACTTCGGTCTCAGGTTCTCCACCTCCATCGGCCTCGCCTTTGGCCTGGCCAGTCGGGACCTCTACAGCCCCGTACTGCAAAGCCGATACTCGAGCGTCAAGGGTTTCATGGACAATCCCGAGACCTCACTGGTGAGCAGCATCCCCGGGGAGGTTGCCCGCCAGCTCGATGCTGGCTTCTCGTGGTCCATGCCCGAGGGAGGCTTCTGGGGGCTGGTTGATTCCTTCATCGTTGCCGTTGATTACCGGCGCATCCTCGACCTCATGGAAACCTTCCCCCGAAACCCTGTCTTGAACCTGGGGATCGGTGTGGAATCGCGCTTCCTTGACATCGTCTCGGTGCGTGCCGGCCTCTCCGAGGGCTATCCGACGGCTGGGGTCTCATTGGACCTCTCTGTCATGAGACTCGACCTGAGCGTCTGGGGTTCCGAACTCGGACTCGAGCCAGGGGCCCGCCCCTCCTTCAACCTCATGACAACCCTGGACTTCAGCTACTGACCCGAATTGACAGCCATACCCGCCCCCCGCTACTGTAAGCCCAAGCGGGCCGCCAGTGTAGGCGCTCGCGGGCCGCTAGCTCAGTAGGTAGAGCAACGCCCTTTTAAGGCGTGGGTGCTGGGTTCGATCCCCGGGCGGCTCATTTGGCAATCCGTTATTAGGATTGAAATTAGAAGACACCACCGAAAGAACCGGCGTCTCTGTCACCTCTCACTGTAGAAACAGCTGTAGAAAGCCGTTCGGGGAGCTGACATGAGTCGTCGATACTATCTGTATCTGCGGTCCGGGGTCTTCCATGCAAAGCTGATAGATCCGAAGTCTGGAATCTTCCTCAATGCCCGGAGCACCGGGAAGAGGGACAAGGACGAAGCTCTCCGCGTCGTCGCCGAGTGGCTCAATGACGGACTTGAGGATACGGCTGGCGGTCGGAAGAAACAAATAGCCTCTGTATTCTCCGTGGAGGCCCTGGTAGCCGCCATTCGGACAGCTCCCAAGCTCGATACGGCCGATGTGAAAAAGATCCTTGCTGCCCTAGAGGAGCGCAGTTGCTCCCAGAAGAATCCGAATTCCTCCTTGAGCTCATGTAAGCCCCTCAGGCGCGGATGGGCATGCAGGAGCCCCTGTCCTTGAAGGGCATCTTGGTCTTGAGGACCCGCACCGGTTCGGGGAGGGTCTCCGCAGACCCGGAAAGGGCCTGCAAGCGCGAGACGAGGAGTCCCCAGGCCATCGACACCAGGTGTCTCTGGTCGATCTGCATCGTGCTGATTTTAGGGTTGAAGGGGATGGAGTAGTCCAGGACGTCTCCGCCCGTGGCGATGAGGGAGACATCCTCGGGGATGCGCTTGCCTATCTTGCGCAGGGCCTCGAATATGTAGCCGGCGAAGTAGTCGTCGTGTACCGTGAAAGCGGTCGGCGCCTGTCGGCTATCGAAGATGGCGGCAACCCGCTTGACCAAGCCCTCATAGTCGTCGAGCTCGACGGAGATCCGGTTTTCGTCGAGGTATTC
The DNA here is from genome assembly GCA_037130415.1 of Spirochaetota bacterium. Classification (GTDB taxonomy): domain Bacteria; phylum Spirochaetota; class Spirochaetia; order Treponematales; family Rectinemataceae; genus CAIJMU01. The sequence continues at coordinate 762 of JBAXTA010000335.1, read as the reverse complement.
CAGTCCTCTCTCCTCTAGGGCCTTCCAGTAGCCGAAGAAGCGGTCATTGATGAGGGTCGGGTATCGGGGCCGGTGATAGTCGGCGTAGCTAATGGTCCTGTGTCCGAGCCCGATGAGGTGGCTCGTCGCCTCGAAACTGCCTTGGACCTCGTCTGCGAGCACCGAATAGAACTGGGTCTGGAACTCGGAGTTGTTGACGAGTATGACGGGGATTCCAGCGCCTTCGAGTGCCAGGAAGAGCTCAGGCTGGGCGTAGTGGATGGAGAAGACGGCGCCGACGCGGGCACCTTGTATCTCCTTGAGCAAGGTCCGCTCGGTTGCATGGGTGTCGACATGGAGGATGATCGGATAGTAACCCATCCTGATCACGTGCTCCTCGAGATGGGAGGCGAAGGGCTGGGAGAAGTTCCAGAGGTACGGATGGTCTTCGCGCTGGAGGATGCAGACGTACTTGAAACGGCGCGTGCCCCCCCCGCTCCGGCTTGACTTCCTGTAGCCCATTTCCTCCGCAAGCGCTTTCACTCGCTCCGAGACCTCTGGAGACATTCTCCCCTTGCTCGCGAGGATCTGCGAGACCGCCGCGATCGAAATACCCGCAGCTTCGGCGACATCCTGCAATGTGGGCTTTTTCACGTGATGAATATAGCCGATCAGCCTTTGGTGGCAAGCAGGAATTGGTAAAATGGCCAGTCTTATATCAACAGTTTACTAGGAAGCTTGAGAGTACCGAGTTCTAGCTGGAAAACAGTGCCATAACTGCAC
>JBAXTA010000334.1:0-4822 GCA_037130415.1 Spirochaetota bacterium | reverse complement strand
ATCAGCGAGGGCAGTCCTGACTTCGGGGACAGCCTCGAGATCGAGATAATCACGCATGGGGCGGCCCGCCATGGGTTCGAACTGGCGGAGTTCAGGATGTGCCGCAAGCATGGCAGCCTGTCCTTCGCGCGGGACCCGGAAAAAGATGCGATCGGCGCAGGTGCCCATCACCATATTGCCATGAAGGAAGAGGCAGGGACAGCCGAACATCGGCCTCCGTTCGCCATCCATGCCCTCAGTGAGCTCAGAAAAAAAGGCCTTTGCCTCGTCAGTTGTCTTTCTGAAGCCTGCCATGTTTCCTCCCTGGCTGTAGAGTTGCCACGATATCCCCCGATCCTATGCTGAGCCGCCCTTGTCACCGCCCTTCCCAGACCCCAGCATTCCCTCGAGCCCCGCGACGATCCTGTCCCGTTTGAGCACGCCAACGATGAACAGGAGCGACGCGAAAGCGAGCACAATGATTGCAACTTTGTAGTCGCCCGCGCCTGCGGCAGCGCCCATCAGGGAGCTCCCCAGGATGCCAGGAAGGCGTCCGACAAGGGAGATGACCAGGAAGACCCAGAAACGCATCGGCGTGATACCTGCGACGTAGCACAGGACATCCTTGGGAATGCCGGGAATCACGAAGAGGAGGAAAAAACCTGCGGCAGCCTTGCCCGTGGAGGCGATGCCCTCCATTTTTGCGACCTGGGCTTCTCCAAAAAGCGAAACCACAAAGGGCTTTCCGAGGAGCCTGCCGGCGCTGAAGTTGACAAGGGAGCCGAGGCAGATCCCGATGACCGACAGGAGGGTTCCAGCCCAGAAACCATAGATCCAGCCGCCCGCCACCTGGACAACCTCGCCGGGAACCATGAAGACGACCACCTGGAAGGCTTGCACGAGGATGAAGACCAGGTAGCCCCAGGTGCCGAAGGACTGGAGCCAGGCGCGCAGCGAATCCCGGCTGGCGAGTACCCCCAGGATCTGAGTTCTGAAAACCCAGAAAAGGGCGACGATCGCGAGGATGAAGAGGGGGAAGGCAATGATGGCGAGGAGCTTCCTCTGGGGTTTGGGCATAGCCCAGCCTAGCGCGAAGTGCTCCGGGCCAACAAGCTTCGAGGAAGAGCTTCATGCCTACTAGTCAAAGGCAGGAAATCGCGCTATTAATAAATGAACGTTCAGTTATTCTTCTGGAGCCAAGATGTCACGACCACGAGACGAAGGCCTGATGGACAGGATACTCGGATCCGCCTTCACCACCTTCGGTGAGCAGGGCTTCCAGGCTACGACACTCAAGCAGATCGCCACCGGTGCGGGAATCTCTGCCGGTTCTGTTTATAATTACTTTCCAGACAAGGAATCGCTCTTCAAGGCAACAGTCGAGCACGGCTGGGATGTCTTCATGGTGGACCTCGAATCCATGACCGGGGCCCTGCCCAGGCGCGAGGACCGCATCAAGGTCCTCATGGACCGGGGCTTTGACATGCTCAAGCCGGCCCTCCCCCTCATCAGGGGCATGCTCTTCGAGGCCAGCCGCCTCAAGCTCCTCCAGCCGCAGCTTGAACGGCTCTCGGCGATCATCTCCTTGCTTTTCAGCCCCGATCCCGGGGACCCCGGCGAGGCAGCCTGGAAGGACTCCGAAGCCCAGCGCCGCGTGATGATCCGTGTCATCGTCCTCGGGGTCATGGCCAATGTGGCCCTCGTCGACGGCGAGGTCGAAGAAGCTTCGATCATGGCTATCAAGAGCGCGCTGGACGACTTCATTGCTGCGATCGGCATGACGGCTGTGCTCCGACCGGGAGGATCCCCATGAGCCTTACCGAACTTGCGGTCAAGCGGCCAACTGCCCTCTTTGCCATCTTCGCCCTTTGCATCGGCCTTGGCGTCATGGGTTACATGAACCTCGGGGCGGATCTCTTCCCGACGGTCAACACGCCCTTTGTCGTCGTCAGCTCGATTTACGGTGGAGCCGGATCCAAGGAAATCGAGAACGACCTCATGAAGCCCCTTGAGGACTCAGTCTCGAGCCTTGCGGGCATACGAAAGATCAGGACGACCTCTGCCGAGGGTTTCGGCTACATCCTCCTTGAGTTCTCCATGTCAACAAACCCCGACACCGCGGTCATGGACGTCCAGAAAGCTGTGGACGGAGCAGTTTCCAAGCTCCCCGGCGATGCGTCCAAGCCTGTGGTCTACAAGTACAACCTCAACGCCCGCCCCATACTCATCCTTTCATTGACCGGTGCCGTCCCCTACGAGGACCTCTACGCCACGGCGGAAAACTTGAGGCGCCAGATTGAAAACGTGAGCGGGGTCGGCCAGGTCAAGCTTGAGGGTGCACCCAAAAAGCGGCTTGAAATTGTCCTCGACCGCATGTCGGTCGAGAACTGGGGCCTTTCCCTCCAGACAGTCATCGGCATCCTCAAGGCAGACAACATGAACGCCCCTGCAGGCGTCATCAAGCAGGATGGGGTCGATCGCACGGTCCGCATCGAGGGGCAGCTCGGATCCATCGAGGAGATCAGGGGACTCCTCATCCCTCTGCCACGAGGCGGGGCCGTCCCCCTTGGCGAACTCGCCGTAGTGAAGTTTTCCTACCCCGATGACGAGGGCCGGATCAGGATGAGCGGAAAGTCCGCGATCGGCCTCACCGTCATCAAGGCGAGCGACTCCAATGTCGTGGCAACCACCAAGCGGATCAAGAAGGCAATCGCCGCCACCGCTGCCAGCCTCCCTGCGAACATCGAATTCAAGATCGCATCCGACCAGACCGTCTTCATCAACTCCTCCCTCGAAGAAACGATGCGGGACCTCCTCCTTGGCATCCTGTCCACAGCCATCGTCCTCTTCCTCTTCCTCAGGGAATGGAGGAACTCACTCATCGTACTGGTCGCCATCCCGACATCCCTGATCTCGACCTTCTTCATGATGTACATGCTGGGCTTTACGATGAATATCGTATCGACCATGGCCCTGGCCCTCTGCATAGGCATCCTCGTCGACGACTCCATCGTTGTCCTGGAGAATATCCACCGGCACCAGGCCATGGGAAAGGACCCCGTCAAGGCTGCCATCGACGGAAGGCGCGAGATCGGCATGGCAGCAATTGCGATCACCCTGAGCGACGTCGTAGTCTTCGCCCCGGTAGCCTTCCTTTCCGACCTGGTCGGCCAGTTCCTCCGCCAGTTCGGCTTCACGATCGTCTTTGCGGCCCTCTTCTCGCTCTTTGTTTCCTTCACCCTGACACCGGCCCTCGCCTCGCGCCTTTCGGGCACGAAGCGGCATCCGGTAGCGGGCGAAGCCGCGGGCAAGGTGCGCAAGGTCACCTTCTTTGACCGGCGCATCAAGACAGGGTACCGGAGCCTCCTCCTGATGGCCCTCCGTCACCGCCTCCTCGTCCTCGGGGGTATCAGCCTCATGTTCATCGCCGCGATATCGCTCATACCCCTGGGCGCCATTTCGACCGAGTTCCTTCCGAGCTTCGACCAGGGCAAGCTCGCGGTCAAAGTCACCCTCGATTCGGGCTCGGACATCGAGCGCACCGACGCCGCAGTGAAGATCGTCGAAGAGCATCTTTTATCCCTCCCCGAGACCCAGGATGTGTTCTCGGGCATAGGGGTCGGGGATGTCTCCAACACTGCCGATATCACGGTCAACCTGAAGGACAAGGGCGAGCGGAAAAAGCGGCAATCGGTACTAGCGAAAGAACTCAGGGACTGGGGCCAGAACCTCCCAGGCGTCGTCTTCTCGGTCACCGAGCCCTCCTTCATCGAGCAGACCTCGACCGACGGCTCGAAGCCCCTGATCATCAACATCGTCGGACCCGACCGGGCGGTGGTCTCGGACCTTTCCTCGCGGGTCGAGCGCATCGTGCGGGAAACCCAGGGTACGGTCGATGTCGAGAACTCAATGCGGTCGAGGCGGACAGAACTTACCTTCCGCATCGACCGGGTGGCCCTCAGCCAGTATGGCCTCACCGTCGGCGACGCAGCCATGACGCTCCGCACCGCCCTGGCCGGAACCGAGGTCGGAGTCTTCCGCCGCTCGGGCGAGGAGTACGACATGCTCCTCCGCTTTTCCCCCGATCAGACACGGACCCTCGCGGACCTGTCGGCCATCCAGATCGCCAGCCCCTATGGCAGCCTTGTCACGATGGGGCAGATCGCCGAAATCGGGCGCGGAGCGGCCTCGAACACCCTCAACCGCCTCAACCGCTCGAATGTCGCCACCATCCAGTCAAACCTCGAGGGACGGGCCCTCGGCGCAGTCACCAAGGACATCCAGAAAAAATTCGCCGAAGAGCCCCTTCCCAACGGCTACCGGATCGACCTCCAGGGCGACTCCTCCATGATGAATGACTCCTTCGGATCCCTGGCCTGGGCCCTGGCGGCCTCAGTGCTCCTCTTGTACCTCGTGCTCCTGGTCCTCTATGAATCCTACCTTACCCCCCTCATCAGGATGCTGTCCCTGCCGGCCGGCATCATCGGCGGCCTCGCGGCCCTCGCCATCACGGGCAAGGCCATCAACCTGATGGTCTTCATCGGCATCATCATGCTGGACGGGCTGGCCTCGAAGAACGGAACCCTCCTCATCGATTACGCGAACACCCTTGTCAAGCGGGGCCTGACCCTGAAGGATGCCCTCCTTGAGTCGGGCATGACCCGATTACGACCAATCATGATGACTTCGATGACCATGGTGGTCGGCATGCTGCCCTTGGCCATATCCTCGGGCTCGAGCTCCGAGATCAAGTCGAGCATGGCGATCCTCCTCATCGGCGGCATCATCGCCTCGACCATCCTCTCGCCCATCCTCATACCGGTCGTCTACACCCTGATCGATG
>JBAXTA010000333.1:0-4827 GCA_037130415.1 Spirochaetota bacterium | reverse complement strand
TGAGGTTGAGGGCCGCGATGTACTCGCGGGCAATCTGCCTCTCCTTGCGGAGGTCGAGGAAACCAGCCCGCTTGCGGGCAAGTTTTGCGACAAAGGGCAGTGTTATGTTATTTTTTACCGGCGCGATGAGGATCACTCCCTGGGCTATGCGGTTTTCTGGAACCAGGCCAAGGCCCATCCGTACCGCATGGAAGGGGGAGCGGATCTTGACGGGCCGGCCCTTCAGCAAGACTTCTCCACCCAGCAAGGGACTGTCGCCGAAAATGGCCATCATCGTCTCGGTCCGTCCGGATCCCACCATGCCGAAGCATCCGACTATCTCGCCTTTGTTGACCGAGAAGCTGACGCCGTCCACACCGGCTGCCCTGAGGTTCCTCACCTCGAGCGCAACCTCTTCGGTCCTGCCGCGCTTCCTGTCGTCCACACCGTAGAGATTGAGGTCCCTGCCGACCATGAGGGAAACTATGTCGTCCTTCGTGATCGCAGCGATGTCCCTGGTACCCGTCACGGCCCCGTCCTTCAGCACAGTTATCCGGTCCGCTATCTCGAACAGCTCGTCGAGGCGGTGACTGACGTAGATGATCGAGATTCCCTTGGCCTTGAGCTTCCTGATGAGCCCGAAAAGCCTCCGGGTCTCGTCTTCGGAGAGGGCCGCCGTAGGTTCGTCGAAGGCAATGATCCTGGTGTCGTAGGTCAGTGCCTTCAGGATCTCGACCAGCTGGCGATAGCCTGCCCCGAGTTTTCCGACGGGTTCCCGGACCAGGCCCTCCATACCAAAGATCGAGGCTGTCTCCTCGGCCTTGCGGTACAGCTCTTTCCAGTTGACAATGCCGTTTTTCGCAGAGGGGTACCCACCCATGTAGATGTTCTCGGCGACCGTCAGCATCGGTGCCAATTCGATTATCTGGGGGACCATGCCGATGCCGGCCTTGCGCGCCTCGATGGTGCTCCGGAAGTCAACTTCCACGCCATTGAAGGTATTGGTCCCGGCATCCTTCTGGTACACGCCGCTGAGTATCTTTATGTAAGTCGATTTTCCGGCGCCGTTTTCGCCTACGAGCGCATGGACCTCTCCCGGCCGCAGCTCGAAGCCCATTTCGGTCAGGGCGCGTACCCCGCCGAAGTTCTTGTTGATCCCTTGGGATTTCAGGACTAGGTCTTGCATATCACCAGCTTCCCTCGATTTTGACGTTCACGGCATCGATCCTCTGCCCCTTGTCGCAACGGTCCTTTGCCGTCACGGCCGGTGGGGCCCCCACGGCCGGGATGGCCGTGACGACCGCCAGCCCCGGGATGACGCACGGCGTCTCCCGGGGGCTCCGGTCAGTCTTCGCTTGTCTCTCAGTCCCAGGTGTACGTGGTCCAGGTGTCGAAACCGACGATGGCTCCCGACGTGGGGATGAAGCCCTTTATGGGCGTCTTCTTGGTGATGAACTCGTAGAGGGCGCGAACCGCTTCGCTGCCGTGTGTCTCGGGCTGGAGCTTGATCGTGATGTAGTTCTTGTTCCCGTTCCGGAACTCGTCGGAGGACAGGCTGTAGCCGCCGAGGCCGCAGGCTATGACGTTGTTCATGTTGAAGCCGGCTTCCTCGAGGGCCCTGAGGGGCGCGACGCCTGAGTCGTCATTGAGGCCGGTGATGAGCCAGTGGGTGACCTCGGGATGCGAGTGGATGATGGCCTGGGCGACAGGGAGGACCTGCTCGAACATGCCGGTCTCGTTGTCCTGGGCGACGATGTCGGCCTTCGTGAGGAAGCCCCCAGAGTTCTTGATGATCCCGTCCTGGTATCCGACGGTCCGCTCGTGGAGGAAGGACTTGAAGGAGACGTCGACGCTCATGATCTTGACGACATTGCCCTTCTTGAAGAAACCTCGCTTCGTGGCGAGATCCGCCATGGCCTTGCCGCCTGCGAAGCAGGAACCATAGGTGTCGATGCCGACGTTCGGGACGTCCTTGCCGGCGCTGTCCTTCACGTTGTCGTTGATGGTGACGTAGGGGATCTTCGCGGCCTTGAGCTTGTCGGTCACCGCGGGTCCCATGGCGACATCGGTGATGCAGAAGGCAACCCCGGTGGCCTTCTGGGCAATGGCGCTGTCGATGCCCTGCATGAAGGCCTCGTCATCGAGGTTGGCGTCGATGCCGATGTAGGTTATCCCGTACTTATTGGCCAGCTCCATGGCGCCCTTCTGCTCTGCCTGGAACCAGGGATGGGTCAGCATCTTGCAGACGTAGACGATCTTGAGATCCTTGCCCTTGGGCTGTGCGGACAGGGGCGCGGCAACCATCACCGCAACCGCAACCGCCATGAGAACGACGAATGCTTTCCTCATAACTCCCTCCATACTTCCGAATCCGAAATGCTGTCGGCCACCAGGGGCCGATGCCGGCCTTTTACGGCCCATCGTTCGACAATCCTCCAGGAAACCTACTTATCCATAGTAAAGCATGTTGAGGTAATATTCCTTTTCGTTCAGTTCTTTTTCAATGTCTGCGTCCTCGAAGAGGATCTTCTTGACTGCGTCCATGGCAAGCACCATGGCCTTCTCGAACATCTCGTTCTGGGCATTGATGCATTTCGCGTTGACCAGCTGGTCCTTGAAAGCCTGGAAGTAAGCCCCGGCGTAGGCGGGGGCCTCGAGGCGGTTGCGGTTGGTGGGCAGGAGGCCGGTGGCGGAAAAGTAGAAATCGCTCAGTTCGGGGTCGTTCGTGATCGCATCCATGAAGAGTCCCGCATGGTACTTGTTCCTGCTCTGGGAGCAGATGGCCAGGGCGTGGTTGTAATTCCAGGTCACCGAGGGACGGCCCTCCCAGGCAGGATTCAGGAGCACCAAGAAGTTCTTGTCAAAATCCTCGCCGGTCAGTTCCTCGAGTATGTACTTGATCCAGGCTCCGTCCGTCAGGAAGGCGATCTCGTTGCACGCGAAGCGCTTCCGGAGCGCGTACAGGTCATCGGCGCAGGTCCGCGTCTCCTTGAGGAAGCTGCGCACCCAGGCGAATCCCTCGATATTCTCGGGGCAATTGAACACGACCCGACCGGCATCGTCCACGAATTCTCCACCGAAGGCGAGGAGGAACGAATACAGCGAAAGGAGGAAATCCGTTTCGTCATTGCGCACGTTGATGCCGTAGGCGAAGCGCCCGGAATCCCCGCAGCAGGAACCGATCTGTCTGCATATCGCGGAGAATTCAGGAAGGCTGAGCGGGGCGTTGCCGATCTCGATGCCAGCCTCGAGGAGGACGTTCTTGTTCGCGATCAGGGACAGGGGAGCAAGGCCCCAGGCCACCGAGAAGATCTTGCCGTTCCAGGTACCTCCATGAAGATCCTTGTCGGCGTAGCGACCCGCGATATTCTCGGCGCTGAGGAAACCCTCGACCGGTGCGAGGGCACCCATCGAAGCGAAGTAGGCCGTCCAGGGCGAGACGATATGGGCTATGTCAGGTGCGTTTCCTTCGCTGATGAGCCGGAGGAGGTCGTCCCTGGTGCGGGGGAAGGTGGTCGGGATGACCTTGATGAGGATGTTCGGATACCTGGCTTCGAAACGATCGACCAGTTCGCGGAGCAGTGACTGCCCCCTCGGGGTCTCACCGATCCAGCTGAGGAAGCTGAGCTCGGTCCTTTTTTCAGCAAGGAAGGTACCCTTGCCCTGTTTTTTGGAAAGGACACCATCCGCGACAAGGAGGGTGATGGCTTGCCTGATGGTGGAAAGGCTCGTGCCGTAGGTCTTGGCAAGGCTTTGTTCGGTTGGTATGGCCATTCCCGGACCGTACTTTTCATCGACGATTTTTTTGAGGATTCTGTCTTTCACCTGCAGGTAGAGAGGTGCATAGCGCACCGTGTCGTCCATACAGTCCTCCGGGATTTATCTCGTCAACAGTTATTCGAATGACTGTTGACCGGAAATGAATACTATAGTATTATTTTGAGAAGTCAAGCATTTTTTTAAGAAAAATGCTGTTTCAGAAGAACTGGACTTGGGTACAGGATCATGTTTTTCCAGTATTTATCCCTATCCGGAGGCTCGTGACATGGATTCTCGGGAACGATTGGCCGCAACCCTGAGGCACGAGGAACCAGACCGCGTGGTCCTCGACCTGGGTGCCACCTCCCAGACCGGAATCTCGGCCAGCGCCCTCTACGGTCTCAGAAAGGCCCTCGGACTCGAGGAAAGACCGATTACCGTCCAGGAGCCCGCCCAGGTTCTCGGGCAGGTGGATGAAGACCTCAGGCAGGCACTCGGAGTGGACGTCGTCGGTCTCTGGAATCCGGGGAACACGCTCGGAGTCCCCAACAGGGACTGGAAGCCCTGGTCAATGCCTGACGGTACCCCGACCCTCATGGCAGGTGGCATGGCTTTTTCGGTGGACGCGGAGGGCTGTACTTACACCTATCCACAGGGGGACCTGAGCGTCGCCCCGAGCATGAAAATGCCCTCTGGGGGGTATTTTTTCGACAATATCGACCGTGGCGGCAGCTACGACGAGGAGGCCCTCGACGCCCGCGATGACTTTGCCGATGACTTCGGAACCTTCGACGACGAAACCGCGCGCCATCTTGAGAGGGAGTCGAAGCGCCTCTTTGAAGAGACCAATTATGGCATTGTCGGAATGTGCGGCGGCGGCGGCTTCGGCGACGTCTTCGCCCTCCCGGCCTGCTGGGTGAAAAAGCCGCCCCAGGGCATCAGGAAGATGGAAGACTGGCTCATGGCCCATATCCTGCACCCCGACTACATCCTGGAGCTATTCGACCTGCAGTGCCAGATCGCCCTCCAAAACCTCGAGATCTACCGGCAGGCGGTCGGCGAGCGGGTCCAGGTGATCTGGCTGAGCGG
>JBAXTA010000332.1:0-4832 GCA_037130415.1 Spirochaetota bacterium | reverse complement strand
CGCATACAATCCTCGAAAACCTGGCCTGCAAAGCGACTGGCGTCTATGCGTTGCGTCGCCTTCTTGCGGACAATCGCATCGATCCCAAGGGCATCGACTACATCATCGAGACCTCTGAGGAAGCCTGCGGGGACAGCAACCAGCGTGGAGGCGGGAATTTCGCCAAGGCTATCGGCGAACTCTGCGGGCTTGCCAATGCAACGGGCTGCGATGTCCGCTCTTTTTGTGCGGGCCCTGCCCATGGGCTCGTGCATGCATCGGCGATGGTTTCGGCCGGGACTGCGCGACGCGTCGTGGTCGTGGCCGGCGGAACGACGGCCAAGCTCGCCATGAATGCGAAGCGACACATCGAAAAGGGCTTTCCGGTTCTGGAAGACTGCATGGCTTCCTTTGCATTCATTGTCGATGGCGATGCGGGCGAAGGGCTCCTGGTTCGCGACAAGATTGTCGGAATGCATAAGATCGGCTCAGGTTCCTCGCCGCAGGCGGTAATCCAGGATCTTGTAGCGGAGCCGCTCGCGCGGGCGGGACTCCGCTTCTCCGACATCGATGCCTACGCTCCCGAGTTGCAGAATTCCGAGATCACCGAGGCAGGTGGAGCGGGCAACGTTACGCTTGCCAACCTCAAGATGATAGCGGCGATGGCGGTGATGAAGGGCGAGTTAGCCAAGGCTGACATGGATGCCTTTGTCGCAGCCCATGGCCTGCCTGGCTGGGCTCCAACCCAGGGCCATATCCCCTCAGGTGTGCCTGCCATTGGATGGTTTTTGAAATGGGCCCGGGAGGGTACATTCACGAGAGGACTCCTGATGGGGAAGGGGAGTCTCTTTCTGGGGCGCATGACAGGACTTTTCGACGGGGTATCGGTGCTACTCGAGGCATGGAAGCGGGGAGACGAAACTGCAGGAACCGGCGCCGCGGTGCCAGCGAAAAGAGCAATTGGTCTGACTATTCCAGGCTCGGAGGGGGGCAGGGAGGAGCTTCTGCGGGGAGCTGCCGAAGCGGCGCGCGCTGATGGAACCCTCGAGACAGTGCTGTTCGGCGATACTGGCGATTCTTTGGATTCTGCTGCTTTCGCGAGACGTGAAATGGAAGAGGCCTTTGCTACTGGCACTATTTGCGCGGCTGTGACCTTCCATTACTCCTTTCCCATCGGCGTCGCGACGGTTGGCCATATGAAGGCTCCCGGCAACGGGCGCGACCTCTTCATTGCCAGCACCACAGGGGCGTCCGCAACCAATCGTGTTGATGCCCTCGTCCTGAACGCGATTTCAGGCATGGCTGTTGCCAAAGCCTTCGGGATTTCACGCCCCAGTCTCGGCCTTCTCAACCTCGAAGCTGCTCCCCGGGCCTTTGCCATCCTTCGCGAACTACGTTCAGGCGGCTTCGATATCGATCTTGGCGCCTCGGTGAGGGATCAAGGAGTGTCGGCAGGCGAGGTCGCAACCCTTCTTCGTGGCAACGACATCCTGGCAGGAACGGTGGATATCCTTGTCTGCGATTCCTTGACGGGCAATGCCATCGTGAAGTTGCTGGCGAGCTTCACTACGGCTGGCCGGATCGAAGTTGCGGGGAGCGGCTATGGCCCTGGCGTCGGGCCAGGAGCGCCCGCAATTGGTATCATCTCGCGGGCAACAGCGGCGCCGGTCGTCGCCAACGCGATGGCACTGATGGCTCGCATGGACCGGGGGGGGCTCGGACGGATATATGCGGAGCTGAGGGCCGCCGCGGAAAAGGCAGGGCTGTCGAGGCTGCTCTCGGATGCGCGTAAGCGGAGCGGCGGAGAGGGTGTAGAAAACAGGCCGGCGGTCCAAGGCGGGGACTCCAAGCCCACCAAGAAAGTTGTCCAGCATGAAATCGCGGGCATCGATGTTGCTGAGCTTGATGAGGCAATCGCGGGTCTTCAGGCTGAGGGCATTTATTGCGAAGCGGGTATGGGCTGCACAGGTCCTGTCGCTATGGTCGCGGATGAGGATTCCGGTCGCGCAAAAGGGTATTTGATGGAAAAAAAATTCATAGGAGGGAACGAATGACGATAGTCATGTCTCCCTATGATCTCCCCGGTTCGGCAATTGCCGTGACTGGGTTCATTTAGGTCCAACGGCTTTGTCAAAGCCGGCATCAAGGTTTTTCGTGGAGGAAGCTATGAGAAATGGATTCGTGCGCATCCTGGTGGCGTTGTTCGTGGCGTTGCTGGCTATTCCGGCATTGACCGCGGCGCCGCTGAACGTCGCGATCTTCATTCCGGGCGTGGTGGCCGGAAGCCCTACCTATGAGCAGATAGTGGCTGCAGCCGACAAGATGGCAGCTGCTGGTTCCATCACCTCAAAGGTGGTTGAGGGCGGTTTCAACCAGGCGGACTGGCCTGAGAAGGTGACTTCGCTGGCGGCGACGGGCAGCTATGACCTGATTCTCACCACCAACCCTTCGATGCCAGGCATCTGCGCTGATGTGGCAAAGGACTTCCCCAACCAGAAGTTTGCGGTCGTGGACGGCATGCTTGCAGGAAATGCTCAGATCTACACCCTCCTCTACAACCAGGTGGAGCAGGGCTACTTTGCTGGCTACCTTGCCGGCCTTGTTACCAAGAGCACGATGAAGGGCGCCAACAAGGACCTCAAGGTCGGAGCCATCGTCGCCCAGGAGTATCCGGCCCTCACCGTCGAGATGATTCCAGGCTACACCCAGGGCTTCAAGGCCATCGATTCCAAGATAACCCTCGACTATCGAATCGTTGGCAACTGGTATGATGCCACCAAGGGCGCCGACCTTGCCAACAGCATGTTCGATTCTGGTGTCGATGTGATTCTGTGCATCGCCGGCGGAGCGGGTCAAGGCGTCATCAAGGCTGCCCAGGATCGGGGCAAGTATGTCATCTACTTCGACGCCGACCTCTACAGCCTCGCGCCGAACACGATCGTCGGCTGCGCTACCCTCGATCAGGCCCGCGCGACAACCGAGGTTCTCAAGAAGGCCATCGCCGGGACCCTGGCCTATGGCAAGGCCGACATTGTGGCCACAAAGGATGGCTATGTCGATTTCGCCGACAAGAATCCCCTCTACACCAATACCGTCTCCAAAGATGTTTTCGACAAGATGGCTGCGATGTTGAAGCAGTTCCGCAGTGGAGCAAAATCGCTGCCTGTTCCAAAGATGTAAGGTAGAGCCGACCCGGCAGGCTTGTCGGGTCGGCGGCGAAACGCAGGCCTTTGCCGCCGCAAGGTGGCAAGCGCCTGCCTCGTGAAATTTCCTGTGCGAGGATTTGATGCAGCTTTTGGAGATGAAGGGGATCACGAAACTCTACGCCGACGATCTGGTCGCCAATGATGCCGTGGACTTTTCCCTCGAAGACAGGGAGATCCACGCGATCGTTGGCGAGAATGGTGCCGGAAAGACGACGCTCATGAAGATCCTGTACGGCCTTGAGCAGCCGGACTCCGGATCGATCCTCTTTCGCGGCGTTAAAAAGATCATCCACAGTCCCTTGGACGCGAATCGCCTGGGCATCGGGATGGTGCACCAGCATTTCAAGCTTATCCCGGATTTTACGGTCGCGGAGAATGTGGTCCTTGGTATCGAACCCCGCCGCGCCGGGATCTTCCTGGATCGCGCGAAGGCGGCGAGTGAAATCCGACGCGTCATCGAGAGCCATGCCTTCAGCATCGACCCGAACGCGCGGGTAAGGAGCCTGACTGTCGGGCAGATGCAGCAGGTGGAGATCGTGAAGATGCTTTATCGCAGGGCTGAGCTCCTTATCCTGGACGAGCCGACCTCGGTCCTGACTGAGCAGGAGATCGACAGCCTCTTTGGAACGCTGCGCAGCCTGCGCGCAGATGGCAAGACCTGCATCATCATCACGCACAAGCTAGAGGAGGTGACCACCATATCAGACCGCGTCACCGTGATGCGCAAGGGCGGGGTCGTGGCCGTCCGGAAGACCGCCGAGGTCGACAAGACTGAGCTTTCGAGGCTGATGGTCGGAAAGAACATGCTCTTTCAACTGGATAGGAAATATGCGGCCTGCGGCGATTCGGCCCTCGAATTCAAGGATGTCACCATCAGGCAGCGGGGGAGCGAGCGGCCCCTCCTCGACCACGTCAAGCTGACCGTCCGTTCCTGCGAGATTGTAGGGGTGGCAGGTGTGAGCGGCAATGGCCTCGGGGAGCTCGAGGACAGCGCGGCAGGCCTGCGGCGCATCGACTCCGGCCAGATCCTCTTCGATGGCAAGGACATCTCCGGACTCACCACCGGCGAGCTCCGCGCGCGCGGGCTGGCCTACGTGCCGGCAGACCGACTGCACCGTGGTTCGAGCCTCAGCTCGACGGTGACCGAGAATCTTATAGTTACGAATCATCACAACTTCCTCAGGGCGGGATTCCTGAGGACGGGGATGATCCGGCACTACGCGACGAAACTTGCGGAAAGCTTTGCGATCGACGGGGGCCCGCGCATTGCCATCGGTACCCTGTCCGGGGGCAATATCCAGAAGGTCATCCTGGCGCGGGAGCTCACCAAGGAAGCGAAGATAGTCGTGGTTTCGGAGCCGACCTGGGGCCTCGACGTCGCCAGCAGCCAGTTCGTCTATGAGAAGATCTTCGAGATGCGTTCGGCCGGCGCAGGCATCCTCTTCATCTCCTCCAACCTGGACGAGATCATCGGGATAGCCGACAGCATCGCGGTGATGTACCGAGGCAAGGTCGTAGGACTTCTCCGCAACGAACGGGACCAATCGAAGGAGTTCAAGGAATTCATAGGAGAGTACATGCTGGGCCTGCGCGATGACTTCGTATCGCGGGATGACTTCGTATCGCGGGATGACTTCGTATCGCGGG
>JBAXTA010000331.1:0-4847 GCA_037130415.1 Spirochaetota bacterium | reverse complement strand
AACGACATCAACGCGACGACGGACAAGGACGGTGCCTTTACCTTCACCAACGTGGGATGGACCAACACCAAACCAGCCGGAGACAACTCGGATACGGCCGCCATCAAGCTTTCCATCAACAGCGCGGATTATGTCACGACGAAACCGATCGCGATCCAGACCCTCGCCTCTGATACTGCCCTGCCCCTTTCAGATTCCCTCGTGGCCAAGCGCACGACGGCGTGGAATTATTCGGTCACCCTGACAGGTACGGCTTCCTACCGGGCCGCCTCTACCGACCCCTCCAAGGACACGACGCTCAGCGGCATATCGGTGACGATCGATTCGGCCGACGCAGACACGGCCCTGGTCACCAGCGCGCGCAAGCTCCAGGTCCAGACGGCAAACAACGGCACCTACACGGCTACCATCACCTGGACGAGGGCACCCGCCTATATTCCGCCCTCCGACGCGGCAGCCAACGGCGGGGACAAATTGCCCCTCTCTGTCAGCTTCAGCAAAATCACCATCAACAAAACGACAACGGACACGGCAACGCCGCCTGTGACAACAACGACGGCAATACCAGTCGGCCCCTTCACCATCACCCAGGACCTCCTGTCCTGGAGCAACAACAACATCATCAATTGCATCTATCAATGAGAGCCGAACGACTCCTTCGCGTGGCCGCAGCCGCGATCATTCTGGGCTTTGGCCCGGGTGTTGCGGCTGAGGGTGGAGGGCCGGCCGCCTCCGTGCCGGCAGCAAGCAGCCCGGCGAGCGCTACCCCACTTACCCTCGATTCTGCCCTTGCGCTGGCCCACGAACGCTCGGGCAGCCTCAGGATCAAGCAGCTGGAGATCGAGCGCAGCGGCTACTCGGTGAACGAGGCCTTCGCCCGCGGCCTCCCCGCGCTCTCCCTGACCGGCTCCTCGACCTACATGAACAATCCGCCCAAGGGCATCAAGATCAGCCAGGGCGCCTTTGGCCTGGCTCCCGCCCCTGGCTCGCAGTATCCGGTCGCCTTTCCGGACCTCGATTACATCCTCCTTGCGGACACGCTGCCGACCTACTTCAAGGTCGACGCCAGCCTCGACCAGGTGCTCTGGACCTGGGGCAAGATTGAAAAGGCCACCGAGCTGGCACGGCTCGACGTACAGCTCGCCCGGGTCGCCGTCCGTGCCGATGAGAGCGCCCTTGTCAGGGATGTCTCCAAGACCTACTTCGGGGTGGTCATGGCCAGGGAAACCCTCGGCCCCCTCCGTGAAGCCACGACCATAATGGAAGGCATCATCAAGGATCGGAAAAGTTCCTTCGGCGAGGGCAGGGCCACGAGGCAGGACCTCCTCGAAGCGGGATCCAAGGCAGCCGAACTGGCCTACCAGCTCGTGAAAGCCGAGCAAAGCCTAGAAACCGGCCTCGACGCACTGGAGTTCTATCTGGGAAGACGGCCAAGCGCTGGAGACCTGAGCGGCAACTTCCGCAAAGCCCCTCCCAGCCTGGACCAGCGCAGCCTTGTGGAGTCCGCACTGCGAAGTTCCACCGACCTTGAATCCCTCACCCTCAAAGCCAGGCAGGCAGCGCTTGCGAAGGACATCCGTGCAGCATCCCTTCCCGGACTTCCTGACTTCTCCCTCAACGTGACCTGGGAAGTGACGGGCCAGAAGATCCCCCTCTATTCCTCGAACTGGACCAATACCTGGAAGAACAACCTTATGGTTACCCTTGGCGGCAAGGTTATCCTCTTCGATTCCCTGGCCAGCTTCTGGCGCCTCAGGGAAGCGGAGTCTCAGGCCGGCCAGGCGGATATCGGCATTTCGGAACTCAAGCGCGGCATGGGCATCCAGGTGCGCAAGCTGGTCGAGGCAGTCCAGGCCAATGCCGCACTTTCGGTCCAGTGCGCCGCAGCAGCCGAGCTTTCGGCGGAGCGGGCACGCGTCGCCCGGATCTCCCGCGAGAACGAACTGATCACGCGCACCGAGGAAGGGGGCGCCAAGATCGCCGATATTTCTTCCCGGCTCGCCCTCCTCCTGGCGCGTTTCCAGACCGAAAACGCCCTCCTTGACCTTGAATTTGCAAGCGCTGGCAGCCTCGCGCGCCCATAGCACATATCCGGTCAAAATCGTTTCATTTATCGAAATATTGCGCCAATTCATGAATATTACTATACACGCGTGTAGCATATCTTGCTTCGCCAGAGGTATTGGCGCCATGTCACAGCCCCATCCCGTTGACACTCGATTGTCCCTGATATACAGGGTTAAGCGCACTTCAACCTGTCAGGAGGAACGATGAAAGCGTACACGAAGTTTGTAGCAATTGGCGCAATAGCGCTCGGTCTTGGGATTGGCATGGCAGCCTGCTCGTCCGGTCCCAAGGAGATCGTGATCGGCGGCGTAGGCCCCGTCACCGGTGAGGCCGCCACCTTCGGCGTGTCCACCAAGAACGCCTACGAGATGGCCATCGCCGAATGGAACGCCAACAAGGGCATCAACGGCAAGCAGCTCAAGCTCGTCTTTGCCGACGACAAGGGCGATCCCACCGAGGGTGCGACCGTCTACACCAAGCTCATCCAGCAGGACAAGGTCGTCGCCATTGTCGGCACCGTCATGTCAAAGGTCTCCCTCGCCGGAGCCCCGATCTGCCAGTCCAGCGGCATCCCGATGATCAGCCCCACCTCGACCAACCCCAAGGTCACCGAGGTCGGCGACTACATCTTCCGCGCCTGCTTCATCGATCCCTTCCAGGGCACGGTCGGCGCCCAGTTCGCCTTCAATGACCTCGGCGCCAAGAAGGCCGCGGCCCTCTTTGATTCCGGCAACGACTACGCCAAGGGACTCAGTGAGTTCTTCAAGGCCAAGTTCGAGGAACTCGGCGGCGCAGGTTCAGTCGTCGCCTTCGAAGGCCACGCCTCCGGCACCACCGATTTCAAGGCCCAGCTCACCAAGATCCTGGCCGCCAAGCCCGATGTCCTCTACGTCTCCGACTACTACCAGGACGTTGCCCTCATCGCCAAGCAGGCCCGTGAGCTCGGTTTCAAGGGCCCGATGGTCGGCGGCGACGGATGGGACTCCCCCGACCTCGTCAAGATCGGCGGAGCCGCTGTCGAGAACGGATTCTTCACCAACCACTACTCTGCCGAGGATACCAGACCAATCGTCCAGGACTTCGTGAAGAAGTACACCGCCAAGTACGGTGCTGCTCCCGACGCCCTCGCCACCCTCGGATACGATGCCATGACCCTCATGCTCGACGCCATCAAGCGCGCCGGCAAGACCGACGGCAAATCCATCCGTGACGCGCTCAAGGCCGCCGACCTCGCCGTGGTTTCCGGCCAGGTCAAGTTCGATGCCAGCCGCAACCCCGTCAAGTCCGCGGTCATCATCGAGATCAAGGACGGCAAGCAGGTCTACAAGACCACCGTCAACCCGTAAGCAGTCAGCTTCCATCAACGAGGGGGCCACGTCCGCGCGAGCAGGCGTGGCCCTTTCCTTCACTCAACTAAGGGGTTCCCATGGGTTCCACACTCGCCCAGCAGATCATCAACGTACTTCAACTCGGCTCAATCTACGCCCTCATCGCCCTGGGATATACGATGGTCTACGGTATTGTCCGCCTGATCAATTTTGCCCATGGCGATTTTTTCATGGTCGGCGCCTATGTCGCCTATGCCGTCTTCTACGCCTTCAATGCCTACATCGGTGCCGGGTCGCCCCTGGCCTTCCTCGCCCTGGCGATCGCCATGATCGGCGGGGCAGCTATTGCCATGCTCTCGAACCAGCTCGCCTACAAGCCGCTCCGCTACAAACCCAAACTCTCCTCGCTCGTGACTGCCATCGGCGTTTCCATGTTCCTCGAGTACTTCTTCTCCGCCTTCCCCCTCATCGGCCCCTCGCAGCGCGGTTTCCCCGAGATCCTGCCCAAGCAGATGTACACGATCTTCGGGGCTGAAATCTCCAATTACGTCATCCTCGACCTCGCGGTCGCGGCGACCCTCATGGTCGGACTTACCTTTCTCATCCAGAAGACCTCCCTTGGCCGGGCCATGCGTGCCGTCTCGCAGGACAAGGACGCCGCCAAGCTGATGGGCATCAACGTCGAGAGCATCATCACCGCGACCTTCCTCATAGGCGGTGCCTTCGCCGGTGCTGCCGGACTCCTTGCCGGGCTCACCTACCCGAGGATCCAGCCCTACATGGGCATCCTCCCCGGCCTCAAGGCCTTCATCGCGGCCGTCGTCGGCGGCATCGGCAACGTGCCCGGCGCCATGCTCGGCGCCTACATCCTCGCCCTCGCCGACAACATCAACGACACCTACATCTCCCAGTTCTCCAACCTCCTTGCCTTTTTGATACTCATCGCCATCCTGCTCATCAGGCCCACCGGCATCCTTGGCGAGAAAACCGCCGACAAGATCTGAAAAGGAGCTGGAAACCATGAACTTCCCGAAATTCCTCGTGGCCTCGGTCGCGTTCTATGCGATAGTCCAGGTCCTTTCCATGCTGGGCATCTTCAACGGCTACATGATGATCATCATCAACAAGTCGCTGATCTACGTCATCCTGGCGGTGAGCCTCAACCTCATCAACGGGATCACGGGCCAGTTCTCGCTGGGGCACATGGGCTTCGCCGCCGTCGGCGCCTATGTGTCCGGAACCATCACCACCCTGATCTTCAAGTTGCGCGCCCCCCGCGAAATCAGCCTCGACGCGCTTCCGCCCGAGCTGATCTTTTTCTGTGCGATCGTGGCCGGGGGCCTCGTCGCCGCCTTCATCGGCATCCTCATCGGATTTCCCTCGCTCCGGCTCAAGGGTGACTACCTCGCCATCGTCACCCTGGGCTTCGGCGAGATCATCAAGAGTGTCATC
>JBAXTA010000330.1:0-4848 GCA_037130415.1 Spirochaetota bacterium | reverse complement strand
TCGTCGTGAGCCTTGATCTTCTTGGACTTGGTCACGTACTTCTTGTAGAGGGGGTGCAGCTTCCTCGTCGTGATCTCGACAACGATGGTCTTGTCCATCTTGTCGCTCTTCACGATGCCGGTAAGGCTCTGCTTGCCCTTGCTCGCGTTCTCCACCTTGGTCTCCTCGCTCATTTGGACAGGCCCTTGCTGGCAATGACCACGCCGGGACCGCCGGTGCGCTGGTGCTCGGTGATGCGGGTCTCGAGCCTGGCGATATGCCGGCGGAGGATACGCTTCTCGAGCGGGTTTTCCACGTGCCCGACGACCGACATGAAGCGGAGGTCGAAGTACTTCTTCCGCATCTCCTCGCGCTTGGCGAGGAGTTCGTTGAGCTTGAGCTCACTGAATGAATTCTTCATCTCTTACTCCGTATCCGCGCGCAGGGCGAACCTGGTCTTGACCGGTAGCTTGGAACCGGCAAGCCGCATCGCCTCTTCGGCGACCTTGGCATCCACACCGGCAAGCTCAAAGAGGACAGTTCCCGGACGGACGACAGCTACCCAGTACTCGGGTGCGCCTTTGCCCTTGCCCATGCGGGTTTCGGCAGGCTTCTTGCTGTAGGGCTTGTCGGGGAAGACCCGGATCCACAGCTTGCCACCGCGCTTGATGTAGCGGTTGAGGGCGACACGGGCCGCCTCTATCTGACGGTTGGTGAGCCACTCGGGCTCCATGCAGATAAGGCCGTATTCGCCGAAGGCCACCGTGTTGCCCGTGTGGGCGACGCCATGGATGCGTCCGCGCTGGACCTTCCTGTGTTTTACTCTCTTGGGACTCAGCATAGCCTAGCTCCTCGGAGCGCTCTCGCGCTTTTCGCCAACGCGACCATCGGTCGGACGGGCGCTTGCAGGGCGCGGGCCGCGCGGGGCACCGCTGCCGGCGGGGCGGTCGTGATGGCCGCCACTACTGTGCGCGCCACTACTGTGGCGAGGGCGCTCATCACGCTCGCCGGTGGCCTCGTGCCGTGGCTTGCGAACCAGCTGGCCGGCGTCCTCGTTCTTCTCGTTGCGGTAGACCATACCCTGGTAGATCCAGACCTTGACGCCGATCTTGCCGAAGGTCGTGTGAGATTCGGCGAAACCGTAGTCGATGTCGGCGCGGAGCGTGTGCAGGGGCACCCGTCCGTCCTTGTGCTCTTCGGTGCGGCTCATGTCGGCACCGCCGAGGCGGCCGGAAACGCGGACCTTGCAGCCCAGGGCACCGCCCTTCATGGCGTTGAGGACGGACATCTTGATGGCCTTGCGGAAGGAACCGCGGTTCTCAAGCTGACGGGCGACATTCATCGCCACGATCTGTGCGTTGGTATCGACCTTCTTGATTTCCTTGATCTTGATGTTGACCTTCTTGGAGGCAACCTTCTGGATCTCGGCACCGATAAGCTCGATATTGGCGCCCTTGACGCCGATGAGGACGCCGGGTCGCGCAGTGTGGATGACGATGGTCACCCTCTGGGGATGGCGGACGATCTCGATCTCGGAGATGTCGGAACCCTTGGTTTCCGGAATCTCGTGGATCCGTCTGCGGATGGCGAAGTCCTCGTGAAGGGTCTTTGCAAAATCACGGGGTTCAACGTACCAGCGGGACTTCCAGTCCTTGTTGATCCCGAGGCGAAGGCCGTAAGGATGTACTTTCTGACCCATATCAGGCCTCCACCTTTCCGATCTCGTCGATCACACAGGAGATATGGCACATGCGCTTGAGCTGCATGTCGGCGCGTCCCCTGGCGCGGAACCAGACACGGCGCATCCTCGGGCCCTCATCGATCCTGAGCTCCTTGACGTAGAGCATGCCCTCGTCGAGCTTCTTGTTCTGGTCGAGGGCGTTGGCCGCCGCAGAAGCCACGACCTTCTTGATCAGGCGGGCACCCTTGTTGGGCATGTGATCGAGGACGGCGATGGCCTCGTTGTACGGACGCATGCGAACGAGATCTGCCACGGGGCGGATCTTGGAGGGGGAGCCGATAAGCCATTTGGCCTCGGCCCTGTAACCCAATCGCACGGGCTTTTCTTTTACTGCCATGTCCCTCGCCTCACTTCTTCTCGGCTTTTTTGTCGCTGCCTGCGTGTCCGCGGAAGACACGCGTGGGAGCGAACTCGCCGAGCTTGTGGCCGACGAGGTTTTCCGTCACATAGACCGGAACCCACGCCTTGCCGTTGTGCACCGAAATGGTCATGCCGACCATCTCGGGAAAAATAGTCGACGTGCGGGAGTACGTCTTGATCATCTTCTTGTCTCCCGACCTGTTCGACTCCGTAACTTTCTTGTACAGGCTCTTCTCGATGAAGGGCCCTTTCTTGACCGACCTCGACACTTCGGGCTCCTCCCTTATTTACGGCGCTTCACGATGAAGCGACTCGACGGCTTGTGAGCATCGCGGGTCTTGTAACCCTTGGCAGGCTGACCCCAGGGCGACACGGGCTGCTTGTAGCCCTTGCCGCGGCCCTCGCCGCCTCCGTGCGGGTGATCGACAGGATTCATGACCGTACCGCGCACAGTCGGCCTGATGCCGAGCCAGCGCTTGCGTCCGGCCTTGCCGAAACGCTCGTTCATGTGCTCTTCGTTGCCGACTGAACCGATGGTGGCCATGCACTTCTTGAAGACCATGCGAAGCTCTCCGGAGGGAAGCTTCACGACGACGTAGTCGCCGTCCTTGCCCGCGATGAGGGCACTGGCACCGGCCGAACGGACCATCTGTGCACCGCGTCCGAGCGTGAGCTCGACACAGTGGATGGTCATACCGACCGGGATGTTCTCGAGGGGCAGGGCATTGCCCGGCTCGATTGTAGCCGCAGGACCGGACATGAGCTTCATGCCGACCTTGAGGCCCTTGGACGCGATGATGTAGCGCTTCTCCCCGTCCGCATAGTGGAGGAGGGCGATGTTGGATGAGCGGTTCGGATCGTACTCGATCGTGGCGATCGTCGCCGGAACGCCGGTCTTGTCGCGCTTCCAGTCGATCTCGCGGAGCTTCCGCTTGTGACCGCCGCCCTTGTGGCGCACGGAAATGTGGCCGTCGGTACCACGTCCGCCGGTAGAGGACTTGCCCTTGGTGAGGGACTTCTCGGGAAGGCTGGAGTTGTTCGTGATCTCGTCGTTGACCACCTGCACCCTATGCCTGAGGCCCGGCGTGATGGGCCTGAATGTCTTGATACCCATAATTATCCCCTTACGCTCATGCGCCCTCGAAGACCGCGATCGTCTCACCCTTGGTCAGGGTGACGATCGCCTTCTTCCACTGGGCGGTCCGACCCTCGCGGCCACGGAGGCGCTTGGGCTTGGACGACACATTGATGATGTTGCAGGAAAGGGGGTGCACGCCGAACAGGCGGCGGACAGCCTCCATGACCTGGATCTTGTCGGCGCGGGGATCGACCTTGAAGCAGTACTTCGAAGACTCGCGCAGGATATTGCTCTTCTCTGAGAGCACCGGCTCAATAAGGATCGAATTGTATTCCATGCTGCCCTCTCCTTACTTGTCCGCGTAGAATTCGGCGAGGGCCTTGGCCGCCGATTCGAGAACGATCACCTTGCGTCCATAGAAGAGGTCATGGGCGCGAAGCCTGTCGAACTTGAGGAAGTGGAGCCAGTGGAGGTTGCGGCCGGCGCGCTTGACCATGACATCATCGTCCTTGAGGACGAGGACAGTGCGCTGCGGAACGCCATCCACCGAGGTCAGCTGGCCGATCTTCGCAACCAGGTCCTTGGTCTTCCCGGACTCGACTGTAAAGTCTTCGACAACCTGCATGGTCCCATTCTGGGCTTTCAGGCTCAGGATGGTCTTCATCGCAAGGCGCTTGGCCTTCTTGGGCATCGAGTAGGAGAAGTCGCGGGGCTTGGGGCCAAAGGCCACGCCGCCGCCGACAAAGATCGGGGACTTGAAATCGCCCTGGCGGGCCCGGCCGGTACCCTTTTGGGAATAGGGCCTGCGGTTGCTGCCGTGCACCTCGCCGCGATCCTTCGTGCAGGCCGTGCCCTGGCGGGCGTTGGCAAGCTCGTTGTTGATCGCGTAGTAGATAACATCTTCGTTGAGGGGGAGGCCGAAGACGCCTTCCGCGAGCTCAATGCTCCGGAGCGCCTCACCCTTCACGGAAACGACTTTGCTTTCCATAAAGATCCTCCGCCTTAGCTGGACTTCTTGACCGCACCGCGGACGAGGACCTGGCAATCACGGGGTCCGGGGACGGCGCCGCGGATCAGGATGCAGGAACTCTCGACATCCACGCGGACGACCTTGAGGTTCTGGACAGTGACCTGCTCGCGGCCCATGCGGCCCGGCAGCTTCATGTTCTTGAAGGTCTTGTGGGGGTAGGTGCGCTGCCCCGTGGATCCAGGTTCACGATGGAACTTGGAACCGTGGCTCGCACGACCGCCATGCATGTTCCAGCGCTTCATGACGCCCTGGAATCCCTTGCCCTTTGAAATCGCGGTGCAATCGACAAAGCGAAGCCCGCCCAGGACATCAACTCCGAGGCTGTCGCCTACATTGACGTCCTTCTCGAAGTCCCGAAGTTCCCTGAGGATGCGCTTTGGGGCGATCCCTTCGGGGAACTGACCGAGGTAGGCCTTGTTCAGACGCTGCTTCTTCTGGTCTTCGAGGCCGACCAAGACGGCGCTGTAGCCATCCTTCTCGGCGCTCTTCTTGCCGACGACGACGTTCGGGGTGAACTCGATCACCGTTACGGGGATGAGTTTTCCGGTGTCGTCGAAGACCTGGGTCATCCCGGTCTTCCGGCCGATCAATCCGATCATGCTCCACTCCTGGTGTTGAACGACCGGGCACGAAGCCCGTCGTT
Source organism: Spirochaetota bacterium (assembly GCA_037130415.1). Taxonomy (GTDB): domain Bacteria; phylum Spirochaetota; class Spirochaetia; order Treponematales; family Rectinemataceae; genus CAIJMU01. The sequence goes on along the minus strand of JBAXTA010000330.1, from coordinate 17 downwards.
ATCTGCCATCGTGAATC
>JBAXTA010000033.1:0-21232 GCA_037130415.1 Spirochaetota bacterium | reverse complement strand
CTTGTCTTTGATACTATTTGTTCAAAATATGAAAATCTGGGACAGGCTCTAGATAGCCAAGATTCCGAGGTCCATCAGGACCATAAGCGGAGGAGAGAGACAGAGGCAGTGCAAAAAAGGTCTGGCTGTAGCTCAAGCTATTTGCCAGGGACAGACACAGGAATGCAAGCAAGATCGGTCGCCCCCAAAAGGCTTTTAGAGCTCCCCGGTCATCATGTCGCTCAAGAATGGAAACCACATGGATGGCTACCGGAGTCCGAACGCCTCGGGCGATCAGGGTGACAGACACCATCGTACAGATGGCGCTTGCCCCAAATAGCATGAAGGTCGCATGGTCAAAGAAGAAGGCTGCCATGAGGGGCCCGAAAGCCACACCAACGTTGATTGCCCAGTACTGGAGACTGAAGACCTCTTTGCGTCTATCAATGGGTGCGAGATCAGTCAGGACAGCACTGATGAGCGGACGCGCCCCGCCTCCAAGGAAGGACCCGAATGCTATCAGACCTGGAGCCCAGGGTTTTGACCAGAAAAACACCAAAGCAAGATTTACAGTGACTGTCCCCGCCTGGACAGCGATGAGCGCTTGCTTTCTTCCTATGGAATCGGCAAGCCTGCCGGAGGTAAGCGAACCAGCCATCGAAGCAGCGAATACAAAGGAGACCACCAATCCGGCCCGCGCCGGACCGTAGCCGAGAATTCGAGTCAAATAGAGCGCGAGAAATGCTCCGATGAAATCACCGAAGCGATTGATAATGGTCGAAAAGAACATTGCCCACAGGGACGAACCCAGTCCCCGATAGGGATCGATGAAGCCTCGCAGATATACAGCAGTAACCGACGGCTTAACGTCCATCTGTGGTTCTGTCATTGCGCGTCATAGTAGCGGGGATATGTATTTTGGTCGATATAAAACCCTTCTCCTTGCGGCTGGCAGGCATCGGGTGTAACATTCGGCAGGCACCATATGAAAGCACCACAACCCAGTACCGTCTTCCTGCTTAACGGAGACATCGTACATGCAACAGCGTGGCCCGGTATGCCTCTTATCGACTTCCTTCGCGAAGAATGGGGACTCACGGGGACCAAGGAAGGATGCAGGGAAGGCGATTGCGGCGCCTGTGCCGTGCTCGTCGGGGAACAGGTAGACATCGAGGGGACTCCCGGCCTCACACCTCGCTATCGCGCCCACCCCTCCTGCCTCATGCGTATAGGCGAACTGGAAAATCAGCATCTCATCACGATCGAAGGGCTGTGCCAGGCGGCTGAGTCCTCTGGTCTCGAAGCGGGCCTGACCCCGGTCATGCGCGCACTCCTCGATGAAAATGCCAGCCAATGTGGCTTCTGCAGCCCGGGCTTTGTCATCAGCCTCAGCGCATGGCTCCTCGGGGGTTTGCCGCTCACCCCGGAAACTGCCGTGCAGGCGGTTGAAGGAAACCTCTGCCGCTGTACAGGCTATTCAGCCATACGGCGCGCGGCCGCCATCCTCGCCCGTGAGTTCTCGGGTCTCCCCGCCGACCCGGTCGAACGCGTACGGACCCTCGCCGCCGCGGGAGTGATACCAGCCTCCGCCCTTCGCTTCGCCACCGCAGCTGCGCCAAGGGCACGCTTCACAGGGACAGACACTGATAATTCGGCCCTCCAGCCCATCTCCACGGGGACAGTCACCGAAAAACCGACCTTCCAGCCCCTCTCCACGGGGACAGTCACCGAAAAACCGCTCCAGCCCCTCGTCCTCGGCGGAGGAACCGACCTTTCCGTTCGCCATCCCCACCCCGAGCCTGGACCTGCCATTTTCTTCACGCGCCTGGACCGGGGTCTCTCGACCATCAGCGAGAAGGATGGCAGCGTCTCGATCGGGGCGGCGGTCACCATCCGGGATTTCTTCGAATCGCCCCTTGTCCGACGCGCTGTGCCCGGCATCGAAGCCTTCGAGGATGGCTTCGCCAGCATCCTTATCAGGAACCGCGCGACCATCGCGGGGAACATCGTCAACGCCTCCCCGGTCGCGGACATGACTTCCATCCTCCTTGCCCTCGGCTCGTCGATACAGGTTGCGGACGCCTCCGGGGAAGGGCCCGGACGATCCATGCCGCTCGCCTCCTTCTTCAGGGGCTACAAGTCGATCGCCCTGGAAGCCGGCCAGATCGTCACAACGCTTAGCTTTTATGCGCTCGGCCCCCACGAGCGCTTCCACTTCGCCAAGCTCTCCAAGCGCGAAAGGCTCGACATAGCCGCGGTCAATTCGGGGATCAGGATCGCCCTCGCCGCAGGCGGAAGGTCGGTACTATCAGCATCCATTTCCGCAGGCGGGGTGGCGGCGGTCCCGCGTCTCCTCCCGAAGGCCTCCGCCACACTGGCTGGAGTACCCCTCTCGGTCGAAACCGCCCTCGCTGCCGCGTACGCTGCAAGTTCTGAAATAGAGCCAATCGGCGATGTCCGGGGCTCAGCCGGCTACCGGAGGCTCGCCCTCGAACGACTCCTCCTCTCGCACTTCGCCTCTCTCTTCCCGGAGCTCGGCGAGGGCATTGGCGCTGCCCTCGTGGCGCAGGGAGGCTCCCGATGAATGGGGTGCCCGAGGCCCTCCGCAACCTCCGCGGAGAGACGGCCTACATCGATGACCTCCCCGAACCCCGCGACCTCCTCCACGCCGCGGTACGGCTTTCAGAAGGCGCGCGCGGGAAGATCCTGGGCATCGATCCCTCGAGGGCCCTCGCCCTCGACCCCGCGGTTCGTGTCGTCACCGCGCAGGACGTCCCAGGAGAGAACCAGATTGGCTCCGCTGTCCCCGACGAGCCCCTCCTTCCCGAGGGGGAATGGGAGTACTGGGGCCAGCCCCTCGTCCTCTGCCTCGCCCCGACTCGGCAGCTGGCCCGCGAGGCAGCCAGACTCGTCATGATTACAAGCGAAGCGCTAATACCCGTTCTCGATCCGAGGGATGCCGCGAACCAGGGCTCCTTCGTGATGCCCTCGCGCACCCAGTCGATGGGAAATCCAGGCGCTGCCTTCGCCGCGGCGGCCTTCACCGTAGAAGGCCGCGTCGAATCTGGAGGCCAGGAGCATCTCTACCTCGAGACTCAGGGCGCCTATGCGGAGCTCCGCGACGGCGACCGCGTCTTCGTCATCTCCAGCACCCAGGGCACGACCGTCGTGCAACGCGCCATCGCCAGAGTTCTGGGCCTTCCGCAGAGTGGGGTCGAGGTGGAGGCCAGGCGGCTCGGAGGAGGCTTCGGCGGAAAGGAGGACCAGGCCACCCCCTGGGCCTGCCTCGCAGCCCTCGGGGCCTGGGTTTCCGGCAAGCCTGTCAAGCTCTACCTCGACCGCGCCACCGACATGCGAGCGACCGGCAAGCGACATCCCTATAGTACGGACTTCCGCATCGCAGCCGACAGAGATGGGCGTATCACTGCCTTTGAAGCTGATTACTACCAGAACTCCGGCTCGAGCTGCGACCTGTCTCCCGCCATCATGTCCCGGACCCTCTTCCATGCCGCCGGTGCCTACAGGATACCCAACCTGAGGGTTACCGGCCGCATGTGCCGCACCAATCTTCCTTCCTTTACCGCCTTCCGTGGCTTCGGCGCGCCCCAGGGCTACTTCGCCATCGAGGCGGCCATGGACGCCATCGCCAACCGCATGGGTCTCGACCCGGTCGAACTCAGGCGGCGCAACCTCCTTTCGGAGGGCGACGTCACCCACTACGGCATGCCACTCAAGGAGGTCCGTGCCATCGAGGCCTTCGATCGTGTCCTTGAGAAGGCCGGATGGAAGGCCCTCCGTGCTGACATCGAGGCCTTCAACGCCTGTCATACCCTCGAAAAGCGTGGCGCAGCCATCATTCCCAATTGCTTTGGTGTCTCCTTTACCAAGCTTCCCATGAACCGTGGAGGTGCCTTGGTCCATGTCCACGCCGACGGTTCTGTCCTCGTCTCCACCGGCGCTGTCGAGATGGGGCAGCAGGTCAGCCGCAAGATTGCCCGCATTGCCGCGAAAAGCCTCGGTGTCCCCCTCGAACTGATCCGAGTCGAGCGAACCTCGAGCCTCACCGTCGCGAACACCGTCCCGACGGCCGCGAGCACAGGCTGCGACATCAACGGAGCGGCCGCGCGCGTGGCCTGCCTCGAGATCCGCAACCGCCTCCTGGCCCACGCGGCTACACTCCGCGCTTCCGCACCCGGGCTCCTGTCCCTCGAGGAGGGACTCCTCCACGAGGGTGGTGCCGACACTGGGACGACCTGGAAGCAATTGGTCACATCGGCCGACGAGGCGCGGGTCGACCTCTCGGCCCACGGCTACTGGTCGACGCCCGGCCTCTTCTACGACATGAAGGCCGAGCGTGGCAGCCCCTTCGCCTACCACGTCTACGGCGCCGCCCTGGTCGAAGTCCGGCTGGACTGCCTCTGTGGCAGGGTAAAGGTCGAGCGCACTACCATCGTCCACGATGCGGGCACGAGCATCGATCCCGTAGCCGATCGCTGCCAGGTCGAGGGTGCCTTCGCCCAGGGCCTCGGCTGGGCCCTCCTCGAGGAACTCCGCTTCGGACCCGACGGACGGCTGATGTCGGACAACCTGTCCACGTACAAGGTCCCCGATGTGCACTTCCTCCCCGCCAGGCTCGACATTGAATTCCTCCCAGAAACAGGAAACCCGGCCTCCGTCCTCAACTCCAAGGCCATCGGCGAGCCACCCCTCATCTACGGCATCGCCGGCTACTTCGCGCTGCTCGAGGCCATCCGTGCCGCCCGCGGTGACCGCATCGAATCCTGGGACCTCCCCCTCGTTCCGGAAAAGGTCCTCGGACTCCTGGCCGACAGACCCCGCCCCCAGGGTCAAAAGGACCAACAGTGATCATCAAGGACGGACTTCTCGCCCTTCCGGGGGAAGGTCGCCTCCTACGGGCCGACCTGCGTTTTGCAGGCGAGCGCATCACTTCGATCGCTCCCTCGATTCCTCCCTCCAAAGGGGAACCGGTGATCGACGCCTCTGGCCTCATGGTCTTCCCTGCAGCCATCGATCCCCACGTCCACTTCGACGAACCGGGCTTTACCCACAGGGAGGATTTCCTCCACGGGACGATGGAGGCGGCAAAAGGTGGAGTTGGAACGATCATCGACATGCCCTGCACCTCCCTTCCACCGGTCACCACGAAGGCTGCCTACGAGAACAAGCTATCCGTAGTCCAGGGAAAGGCCCTCGTGGACTATGCCTTCTTCGGCGGAGTTTCCGGACATACGGCTGAGTCAAGCCTGTCAGGCGGTATGGAAGAACTCGCTCCCTTTGTGGTCGCCTTCAAGTGTTACTTCATCTCGGGCATGGACAGCTTCACCGCGGTCGACCACGACCAGTTCAAGCGGGTCCTCATCGAGGGCACGAGGCTCGGGAGGCCCATCCTCCTCCACGCCGAGGATCCCGGCTGCGTGAAGGGTGCCGAAGCACGACTGGCCGCCGAACGCCGGGCCTCGGGCCGCGCCTCCACCTGGCAGGACTACCTCGAGCCGCGGAATCCCGATGCCGAACTCGTGGCGGCGGCCTCCGCCCTGGCACTGGCACGGGGCAGGGAGGCCGGCCTCCACATCGTCCATGTCGGCACCGCCGAGGTCGCCCGGATGGTGGCAGCCGCCGGCGCCACCTGCGAGACCTGCGCCCACTATCTGGCCTTCGACGAGGATGATTTCGGAATCCTGGGAGCGGCCCTCAAGACTGCCCCACCGGTGAAGACGGCCTCCGACCGCGCCGGACTCTGGCAACTCCTCACAACTGGTTCCATTTCCTTCCTTGCCAGCGACCATGCCCCTGCCCCCGAGGCCGAGAAGGCCACGGGTGATCCCCTGACCGCCTATGGAGGCATTCCCGGAGTCGGGACAGGCTTTCCCTATCTCCTGTCCGAGGGTTTCCTCTCGGGCCGGATGCCCCTGGCCCGCTTCCTCGAGGCCAGTTCCCTGGCAGCGGCGCGGCGCTACGGACTGGCCGCAAGGAAGGGCTCGCTCGAGATCGGAAAGGATGCTGACTTTGTCCTCGTCGATCCGGCCGGGACGACGACCATCGAGGGCCGATCCCTCCTTTCGCTGGGAAAGATCACGCCCTTCGAGGGCATGCGCCTTACGGGACGCATAGTTGGCACCTGGGTGCGCGGCGGGGCTGTCTACGAGGCCCGAAACGCGGCGGGACCGGCATCAATCGTGGCTTTGCCCGGAAGCGGCAAGCACCTGACCTGGGGGTATCGATGAGCAAGATCATGGAAACGACGGGCCTCGGGGCCCTCCTCGGCCGCATCGCCGGCGAGTACCGGGCAAAAGGTACCATCTATGAGATTCCCGAGCGGGCCATCCGGGACCTCCTCGATTTCGAGGCCGGTTCTCCCGGGCTCGATGTCATGGGCCGGCGCATCAGCCTGCCTGTTGGGCCGGCTGCCGGCCCGCACAGCCAGATCGCTCCGAACCTCGTGGCAGCCTGGCTCTGCGGCTCGCGGGTCTTCGAGCTCAAGACCGTGCAGGAGAAGGACCGTCTCGAGATCGAAAAACCCTGCATCCTCGCCCTCGACGAAGGACACAATACCGAATGGTCCACCGAGCTCTCCCTCGATGAGGCGCGTGGCGAGTACATCCGGGGCTGGTTCGCGATCAACCTCCTTGCGACCCTCTGGTCAGTCAAACCCCGCGGTTTCATGTTCAACATGTCGGTCGGCTATACCCTGAGCGGCATCAAGGGCCCGCGCATGGACGCCTTCATCGAGGGCATGAGGAACCCGACTGGGACAGCGATCTGGAAGGCCGCGATGGAGGAATTCCGCGCCTTCGTAGAGGGTCCATCCCTCGTGGCAGCCTTCGGTGCCGAGTCCCGACGCAAGGCAGCCGCCCTCCTGGCAGACTTCCCGACCCAGCCCATCCATTCAGTCACCATCTCGACAATGCACGGCTGCCCCCCCTCCGAGATCGAGGCCATTGGCGAGTACCTCGTCGTGGACAAGGGCTTCGACACCTATGTCAAGCTCAATCCCACCCTCCTCGGCTACGATGAAGCCCGGAGGATCCTCGACGCGACAGGATGGACTGGCGTCAATGTCACACAGGCGACCTTCGAGCACGACCTCCAGTTCAAGGACGCCATCGCCCTGGTCGGCCGCCTTCGGACCAAGGCCGAGGCACAGGGCCGGCGCTTCGGCATCAAGCTATCCAACACCCTGGCCAACGTGAACGACAAGAACCGCCTCCCCGGCGACGAGCGCTACATGTCCGGAAGGGCCCTCTTCCCCATCACCGTGGAGCTCGCCGCGAAGCTGGCCGAAGCCCTGCCGGGCTTCCCCCGTCGATTCTCATACTGCGGAGGGGTTTCTGCCCTCAACGCGCGCGAGCTCGTCGCCGCCGGCATGGGACCGCTTACGGTCGCCACCGACATCCTCAAGCCCGGCGGCTACCTCAGGTTCATCCCCATCGCCCGGGCTGCGGTCGAGGCAATTACGACGGATTCATCCAAGGGAGAGGGAAGGCCCGATGCGAAGGCCCTTGCAACCCTCGCCCAGGCTGCCCTTGTGCGTCCCGAATACAAAAAAGGCTTCAAGTACCACGATGCCTCGATCAAAGGCCGCCTTCCCCTCTTTGACTGCTTTGCCGCTCCCTGCATCGAGGCCTGCCCTGTCAGGCAGAAGGTCCCCGAGTACATCAGGCTCGCCGCCGAAGGACGCTACGAGGAGGCCCTCGCCACCGTCCTCGCGGACAATCCCCTCCCCTGCATCACCGGAACCCTCTGCGACCACGTCTGCCAGGCTGCCTGTTCCCGCAACGACTACGAGGGCCCCGTCCGGATCAGGGAAGTCAAGCTCGCGATTTCGGAAGCAGCGAATATCAAAGCAACTCCCACGACCCTCCGCGAGTACAGCCACCGTGTCGCCATCATCGGTGCGGGGCCCGCGGGCCTTGCGGCAGCGCACTATCTGGCATCGGAAGGCGTTCCCGTCACGGTCTTCGACAAGGACAAGGAACCCGGCGGCGTCGTCGCCAACGTGGTGCCAGGCTTCCGCATCCCCAGGGAGCGCGTAAAGCGCGACATCGAGCGCATCCGCGCCCTCGGCGCCTCCTTCCGCCTTGGTGTCGAGGTCACCGACCTCGAGGATCTCAGTGCCGAAGGCTTCACCCGCTTCATCGTCTGCTCCGGTGCGCCTTCCGCCCGCGCGCTCCGGCTCGAAGGATCGGGCATCAAGGTCCTCGATGCCCTGGAATTCCTCGCGCTGACTTCGAAGGACGACGGCGGCTTCGCCGGGACCAGACACATCGTCGTCACCGGTGGCGGCAATACTGCCATGGATGCGGTTCGTCGTTCCGCCCGGATCAAGGGCGTGACCTCGGTCCGAGTCTCCTACCGACGCGCGAGGGAGGACATGCCCGCCGAATTCGAGGAGGTAGAACTCGCGCTCAAGGAGGCGCTCGAGGTCGCGAAAGCCTCGGGCCAACCCTCGGCCTCGCTCGGAGAAGTGCTCCTGGACATGAGCAGCCCCGAGCGCCTCGCGCCTGGAAAGCTCACCCTTCGCAAGATGAGCGCAGGTGAGCCCGACGCCTCCGGCCGCCGCGCTCCCGTCTTCTCCGACCAGACCCAGGACATCCCCTGCGACCTCCTCGTCGTAGCTATTGGCGAAACCCCGGACGCAGCCCTCCTTGCTCGCCTCGGCCTCGCCGTTGGCCCGGACGGAAAGCCCTTTGCCGAAGGTGCGGAAGGCCTCGCCCGACGCGGCGTTTTCGTGGCCGGAGACGCAAAGCGCGGCCCCGCCTCCATCATTGCCGCAGAGGCAGATGGACGCGCGGCCGCCCAGGCTATCCTGCGCGAGGCCGGCATAGAAGCGAGGCAGACGAGGTATCTGCCACCACCACCCGACGAAGTTGCCCTCGCAGCCCGCGGCGAGATCGCCTTTCCGCTCGAGGCCTCCGACCCCGGCTTCCTCGCCCGCGAGGCCAGCCGTTGCCTGTCCTGCGACTCGGCCTGCGAGCGCTGCGTCGAGGTCTGTCCCAACCGCGCCTGGTTCAACATGCCCGCGGCCCCCGACGAGGGCAGCGCGCAGATCCTCCAGATCGACACGCTCTGCAACGAGTGCGGCAACTGCGGCTCCTTCTGTCCCTGGGAGGGAGAACCCTGGCGTGACAAGGCAGCATTGTTTGCTTCAGCCCGGGCCCTCTCCGTCTCCGCGAAGGCTGGCTTCGCGATAGGCGCCGACCGCAGCCTGTCCTGGCGTGCCGCCAGGGAGGGATCGATGATGAGCCTCCCCTTCGACGCCTGGTACGCCTTCGCAGGCCCTGTCGATCCTGCCAGCCTCCGCATGCTCTCGATGGCCCGGCGGGTCCTCCGCGACCATCCCTATCTCCTGGCCCAGGCTCCGGCCGCCGAAGGAGTACCCGCGTGACCATCTTCGAGAATGTACGTATCATCAATTTCGGCCTTCCCTCGGTCTCCGGCCCGACCGACGTCGCTGTGGCAGGCCCTGGAGATGGCAAGCCTGGAATCCTCGAGAGCGGTGCGGGCCTTGCCGCGAAGTACCCCAAGGCCCACCGCGTCGCGGGTGGCTACCTTTCGCCCGGACTCGTGTGCTCGCACACCCACCTCTATTCCGCCCTGGCCCGCGGCCTCATGGTCGACATCCAGCCCTCCTGGGACTTCGCCCAGATCCTCGACCACCTCTGGTGGCGCCTCGACCGCGCGATCGACCTCCCCATCCTCGAGGCAAGCGCCCTGGCGGGCCTCGCCGACGCCGCGATGTGCGGTGTCACGAGCGTTGTGGACCACCATGCGGGTCCGGAGGCCATCGACGGATCCCTCACCATCATCAAGAATGCCTACGAGGCCATCGGCCTCCGGGGTCTCCTGTGCTACGAAACGACAGACCGCAATGGCCGGGATGGCGCGCGGGCCGGTATCCGCGAGAACCTCCGCTTTGCCTCCGAGGTGGACGCAGTGCGCAAGGCCGGCAGGTCGCCCATCGTAGATGCAATGATCGGTGCCCACGCCGGCTTCACGGTCGGTGAGGAAACCATGGCAGATCTGGGCGATGCGGTGAAGACGAGCGGCCGCGGCCTCCACATCCACCTGGCTGAGGACCGCTACGACGCGGTAGACTCCCGCCACCGTTTCGGGGCCGACCTCATGGTCCGCATGGACAAATATGACTGTCTGGGTCCCAGGACGGTCATCGGACACGGACTGTGGCTCACCGAGTCCGAAGTCGAACTCATGAACGGGCGCGGCTCCTACCTTGCCCACAATGCCCGCAGCAACATGAACAACGCAGTTGGATACAACGCGCTCCTCCACAAACACCAGCGCGTGGTGCTCGGCACCGACGGCATGGGCGCCGACATGCTCGAGGAGTTCAAGTTCGCCGTGTTCCGCCACCGGGAATCAGGTGGCCCCTGGTGGCCCGGTGAATACCTCGCCGCCCTTGACCGAGGCAACCGCCTCATGGAAGCCTACCTCGGAGGCCGCTTCGGCAGGGTCGAGGCCGGTGCGGAAGCCGACCTCGTGCTCTGGGACTACGAGAGCCCCACACCCCTTGAGGGAGCCAACATCGCAGGCCACCTCGCCTTCGGGCTCTCATCACGGTCTGTACGTTCGGTCATGGTAAATGGTACTTTTATCGTCGAAGACCGCAGGCCGGCCTTCGACCAGGCAGCCATCGGCGCAAAAGCGCGCGACGAGGCGAAGCGACTCTGGAAACGGATGGAAGAGAGGTGACATGATGGATGCACAGAGGATTCTCGCAGAAGCCCGGGCCCGTCGCGACAAGGCGGCAAGCTACCTGAGCCAGATGATCAAGGTGCCTGGCTACAGCTGCACCGAAAAGGACCGCATTCAGGTCATCAAGAAGCTCTGCGAGGAAGTCGGCATGGAGGACATCCGTATCGACGGCCTCGGCTCCCTCCTCGGCCGCGTGGGCAGGGGGAAGAAAAAACTCGTCTTTGACGCACACATCGACACCGTTGGCGTGGGCGATCCAGCCCGCTGGAAGCGGAACCCCCATTCCGGCGACATCGAGGACGGCCTCGTCCACGGCCGCGGGGCTTCCGACCAATTGGGAGGAGCTGCCTCCATGATAGCCGCGGCGGGCATCCTGAAAACCCTCGCCTACGCGGGTGACTTCACCGCCTGGTTTGCCTTCACCGTCCTTGAGGAGGACTGCGACGGCCTCTGCTGGAAGTACCTCATCGAGGAGGAGAAGTTCGTTCCCGACCTCTTCGTCTCCACCGAACCGACGAGCTGCCGCCTCTACCGGGGCCATCGCGGCCGCATGGAGATACAGATCGACATCCGGGGGGTCTCGGCCCACGGCTCCGCTCCCGAGCGTGGCTCGAACGCAGGCTACAAGGCCGCCAAGGCAGCGCTTGCCCTCGAGAAACTCAACGCCGAGCTCAAGCCTGACGATGACGGCTTCCTCGGCAAGGGCACGATCGTCGTATCGCAGATCAAGGTTCAGGGGCCCTCGCAGTGCGCCGTTCCCGACCAGGCCATGCTCTACTGCGACCGCCGCCTGACCTGGGGCGAGACCGACAAGCTCGCCATCTCCCAGGTCGAACAGAAGCTCCGCGAAGCCGGCGTGGACGAGTTCACCGTCAGGATGCCCGAGTACAGCCAACCCGCCTACACTGGCAAGCTCTATAAGCAGGAGCTCTATTTCCCCACCTGGAAGATTCCCGCCGACCACCACCTGGTGCGCTCCGGCGTCGTCGCGTACAAGGACCTCTACGGAGCCGATCCCGTCGTCGACAAGTGGACCTTTTCCACGAACGCGGTGGCCGTCTGTGGCCGGCACCAGATCCCCTCGATCGGCTTTGGCCCCGGCGACGAGAACCAGGCCCACGCCCCCAACGAGATAAACCGCGTGGACGACCTGGAGAAGTGCGCCGCCTTCTACGCGGCCCTTCCCTTCGCCCTCGAGGCGACACCGGAAAAGGCCTGATCGAGATGAAGTGGGAATACCGCTGCCCTTCCTGCGGGGCACATTACGCGATCGAGCCGGGGCGCTACCTCTGCGACCCTTGCTCGAAGGCCAACGCCCCGGGGGCACCCCTTTCGGGTGTCCTTGAGTGCGTGCCCGATCCTATACCCGCCAAGGGCAGCCTTCCCCTTCCCGTCGAAGCGAGGTGGTTTCCTCCCATCCCCGTCGGGAACACCCCCCTGTGGCGCCCCGAGCGCCTCCGCGCCCATCTCGGCATGTCAGGGCTCTACCTCAAGGACGACGCGCGCGAACCCTCGGGCTCCTTCAAGGACCGAGCGAGCTTCCTCGTAGCAGCCTTTGCCCGGCAGCATGGCATCACTGAGATAGCCCTGGCCTCGACGGGCAATGCCGCCTCCAGCATGGCCTGCATCGGCGCTGCCGCCGGGATCAAGGTCAAGGTCTTCGTGCCGAAGAGCGCGCCGATCGCCAAGCGCATCCAGGTCCTCCAGTACGGAGCCGACCTCGTGGAAATCGATGGCAACTATGACAAGGCCTTCGACACCTCCCTCGAATACTCGGAAAAAACCGGCACCCTTTCGCGCAACACGGCCTACAACCCCCTGACCATCGAGGGCAAGAAGACCGTATCCTTCGAGATTGCCCGGGACCTCGCTGCCGCCGGCGAAGCTCCGGTCGAGCACGTCTTCGTCCCAACCGGCGACGGCGTCATCCTGGCCGGCGTCATCCGCGGTTTTGAGGACCTCCTGGCCATGGGCGAAATAGCCCTAATGCCTACCTTCTGGGCCGCACAGGCGGAGGGTTCGAGCGCTGTGGCACGCGCGCTGGCCCTGGGTCGCTTCGACGCGCTCCCCTCGACGACCATCGCAGATTCCATTGCGGTGGACGCTCCAAGGAACGGCCCCTTCCTCGTTGCCAAGATGAGGAAATACAAGGGCCGTGCAGTGACCGTCTGCGACCAGGAAATTCTCGAGGCCCAGGTCCTCGGTTCCTCCCTCGCCGGCTTCTTCGCAGAACCCTCCTCGGCGACAGCGCTGGCCGGACTCGTGAAAATGAGGAATGAATTGGGGCCAAAGGCCCGTGTATCCGTGCTGCTTACAGGATCGGGACTGAAGGACATCAAGAACGCCGCAAAGGCCGTTGGTGCCACGTACTGAACTGGATACAAGCCGGCCCGGGAGCCGGACATGCCTTTGAAAGGAGCTTTACATGATTGACCTGAAGATAGACGACAAGGGACGCAAGCGGAACATCGAGCGCTGCAAGCGAGAGGGCATAGTCCTTCCCACTTATGAACAGATGCGCGATCCGGCCAAGATCCCCGCTTCGGTCAAGGACGAACTCAGGAGCGTCGGTCTCTGGGAGGTAAACAAGCGGAATCTCTTCCGCGTCAACTGGCACAACGAGCCCAAGGAAAAGGGCGGAGCCTTCGGTCCTGTCAATTATATCGAACTTCCCCCTTCGATCACGGGAACCAAGGCCCGCATCGTCGGCCTTGCCGGAAAGTGGTTCCCGACAGGCGCCCACAAGGTCGGGGCAGCCCTCTCCTGCCTGCTACCCGAGCTTGTCACCGGGCGCTTTGACCCAACTACGAAGAAGGCTGTCTGGCCGAGCACGGGCAACTACTGCCGTGGCGGCGCCTACATCTCCCGCCTCATGGCCTGCCCCTCGGTCGCCATCCTGCCCGCGGGCATGTCGCGCGAGCGCTTCGAGTGGCTCAAGACCATGGCCGAGGAAGTCATCGCGACCCCCGGCACCGAGTCCAACGTCAAGGAGATCTTCGACGCCTGCATGGAGATCGAGCGTACCCGCCCCGAGTGCGTGATCTTCAACCAGTTCGACCAGCTTCCCAACCACCTCTGGCACTATACGGTCACCGGGCCGGCCATGGCCGAGGTCTTCAAGGCAATTGCGCGACCCGGTGATCACGTTGCCGGAGCGGTTCTCTCCTCGGGTTCGGCCGGTACCCTCGGTGCGGGCTCCTACCTCCGCGACACCTTCCCCGGCGCCCGCGTCGGCGTGGCCGAAGCCCTCCAGTGCCCCACCCTCCTTGAGAACGGTTTCGGCGAGCACCGCATCGAGGGCATCGGAGACAAGCACATCCCCTGGATCCACAACCTCCGCGATACCGACGCGGTCATCGCCGTCGACGACGAAGTACCGGTCAGGATGATCCGCCTATTCAACGAGAAGGCCGGGCGCGCCCGGCTGGTGGAAGCTGGCATTCCTGAGGCAACCATGGACAGGCTCGACTGGATCGGAATTTCCGGCATCGGCAACCTCGCCGGCGCGATCAAGTTCGCCAAGCACTATGAATTGGGAGGGAACGACATCGTCTTCACCATGTTCACCGACTCGATGGCCATGTACGGTTCACGACTCCAGGAGATGAACAGGGACCGCGGCCCCTACGACCAGCGCCAGGCTGACCGGGATATGGAACGCATGCAGGCCCTCGACATCGACCACGTCCTTGAGCTCGACCAGATGGGCAAGCGCCGCATCCATCAGCTCAAGTACTTCACCTGGATCGAGCAGCTCGGCAAGGACGTAGCCGAGCTCCGCGCGCAGTGGGATGACCACCGCGCCTACTGGGGCGGCCTCCGCGCCCAGGTCGGCCAGCTTGACACGATGATCGACGACTTCAACGCCGAGGTCGCGAGGTAAATCCATGATCCTCCTTCAGAACTGCCTCCGGGTCCTCCAGCACGGAGGGCCCGACCTCGCCGGTGCCGATGTCCTGGTAGATGGCAATCGCATAACGCGTGTATCGGCGGGCATGCCTGTGCCCGTCGGGGCACGGGTCGTCGATGCCAGCTGTCTCGTGGTCACCCCGGGTCTTGTCAATACCCACCACCATTTCTACCAGACCCTCACGAGGAACCTCCCCGCCGTCCAGGACGCCAAGCTCTTCGACTGGCTCCTCTACCTCTACGAAGTCTGGAAGGGCATCGACGAGGAGGCGGTCCGCGTCTCGAGCCTCCTTGCGATGTCGGAGCTTCTCCGTACTGGTTGTACAACGACGACTGACCACCATTACCTCTATCCCAAAGGCTTCAAGGACGACCTTCCCGCCATCCAGTTCGCAGCCGCCTCGGAACTTGGCATCCGCTTTGCCCCGACCCGTGGCTCGATGTCCCGCTCGAAGAAGGACGGGGGCCTGCCCCCCGACTCGGTAGTCCAGGACGAGGACCTCATCCTCCGGCATTCTGAAGAAACAATTAAACGTTTCCATGATCCCTCCCCCGGCTCGATGCGACGGGTGGCCCTGGCTCCCTGCAGTCCCTTTTCGGTAAGCGAGGAGCTCATGAAGCGGTCGGCAGCCCTCGCGCGGAAATACGGCGTCCGCCTCCATACCCACCTCGCGGAGACCGCCGACGAGAACGATTTCTGCGTGCAGGTCTACGGGCGGCGGCCGCTCCGCCTCATGGAGGACTGCGACTTCATCGGAAGCGACGTCTGGTATGCCCACGGCATATTCTTCGAAGACGCCGAGCTTGAAGTCCTGGCGCGCACGAAGACCGGGGTGGCCCACTGCCCCTCCTCCAACATGCGCCTGGGCTCCGGCATCGCCAGGGTCCGGGACATGATCGACCGTGGCGTGCCCGTCGGCCTGGCAGTCGACGGCTCGGCTTCCAACGACAGCTCCGACATGCTTGGAGAGGCCCGCCAGGCCCTCCTCCTCCAGCGGGTCCGCTACGGTTCGGCAGGCCTCCGTGCCAAGGAAGCCTGGCGCATCGCCACCGAAGGCGGCGCCACCATACTCGGCTGGGAGGAGGCGGGAAGCATCACCGAAGGCGCGCTAGCCGACATCGTGCTCTGGCGTGTGGACGGTCCCGCATACGCCGGTTCGCTCTCCGATCCGACCGCGGCCCTGCTGTTCTGCGGCTACGACCACCGCGCCGAAATGGTCATCGTAAATGGAAAGATCGTCGTCGAGGGGAGCCGCGTGCTCGGCCTTGACGGCAGCTTCGACGAGGACAAGCTCGCCCATGCGGCGAACTTCGTCGCGAAATCGCTTCTTCAAAAGGCCGGCCTGTCGTGAACGCGACAACCGGTTCGAGGTGAACATGGTCACGACCTTCCATAGGCCCAAAGATTCCGCAGAGGCCCTCTCCCTCCTCGCCGGCGCAGCCGACCGCCTGGCCCTGGCCGGGGGAACGCAGCTGCTTTCCTCCGAGTCGCGGGGGCTCGGATTCTCGGCTGTAGCGGTCAGTGCCATATTGCCAGGAGAAATAGACCGGCTGGCTTCAGGCCTCTCCATCGGTGCTGCGGTCACATTCCAGCAATTGGTGGATTCTCCTTCCCTGCCGGCTTCCCTGCGCAAGGCAGCCCTCGGCATGGTGGACCGCAACATCCGGAACCGCGCCACCGTCGGGGGAAACCTCGGGGCGGACAAATCCTGCTCGAGCCTCATCCCGCCCCTTCTTGCCCTCGACTCCTCGCTCGAGCTCCTCGACGGCCGCAGGCTGCCTCTGGAAGATTGGCTCGGCCTTCTTCCTGGTCCGGCAGGTCGCGGTACGGTGTCCCGCGTCCTCGTACCGCTTCGAAGTGGTACCAAGGCAGGCTACGCACGCTGGTCTCGTGTCTCCTGTGACATCGCTATCCTCGGTGCTGCCCTCGCCTTTCGGATGGAAGGTGGACTCGTGAAGGGTCTCAGGCTCGTGCTCGGAGGCGTCTCCGCACACTCCCGGCGCTTTCCGGCGATAGAAGCCCTCTTCGAAGGCAGGGCCCTCCCCGACCGCGACGCCATCGAGGCTGCGGTCGCCCCTCTTTTGTCCCCCATCGACGATGTCCGTGGAAGCGCCCGGTTCAAGCGATCCCGCATTTCCGGCCTCGTCTCCGAAGCCTTCCTGGAAGCCACTGAAGTCACGGCCATGGAGGCGACAAAATGACGGTCAGCCTTACACTCAACGGCAGGAAAAAGGCCTGGGACTGCGGCGAGGGCGAAAGCCTCCGGGACCTCCTCCGGAGGAAGGGCATCGTTTCGGTCAGGAACGGCTGCGACGGGGAAGGCTCCTGCGGCCTCTGCGCAGTCCTCCTCGACGGGATGCTCGTCAACTCCTGCCAGGTCCTGGCGGCCGAGGCGGAGGGCAGGCAGATCCTCGCCGTCGAACGCGATACGAATGACAGAGTACTGTCGATCGTGCAACGCTCCCTCATCGACGCCTCCTGCGTCCAGTGCGGCTACTGTACGCCTGCCGTTTCCCTGGCCCTCAGGGAACTCCTCGTCCGTAACCCCAGGCCCAGCGACGACGAGGTCCGCGATGCCCTGTCAGGCACCCTCTGCCGCTGCACGGGCTATGAGCAGTTCCTCGCGGCGGCGCGCCTCGCCTCCAGGCGCCTTGATGATCCCTCTTGCCTCGCATTGCCTGAGCCTGAGTTCAGGCCCGACCTCAGGCACGTCGGCAAGGACCGCGAGAAGGTCGATGCCGCCTACCTCGCCCGTGGCGAGCGCGCCTTTGTCGAGGACCGCGTCGCCTCCGATGCCCTCCACCTCAAGGTGCTCGGAAGTCCCCACGCCCACGCCTTCGTAACGTCCGTGGACGCGAGCGAAGCCCTTGCCATGCCGGGGGTCGTCGCCGTCGTCCACACCTTCAATTGCCCCGACAAGGTCTACACGACAGCGGGACAGGGTTTCCCCGAGCCAAGTCCCCACGACCAGCGCATGTTCCCCCGCAAGGTCCGCTTTGTCGGAGACCGGGTAGCAGCAGTCCTTGCTGAAACCTCCGCCCAGGCCCGCGCCGCGCTTTCCGCCATCCGCGTCGAATACGAGGTCCTCAAGCCCGTGCTCTCCATCGCCGAAGCCAAGGCCACAGGCGCGCCGGTGGTTCATTCGGGCGAGGTCCACTATGTCGCCGGCTCCGCACCGGATGGTTCCTCCACCAGGGGAGACGGCCGCGACGACTCCATCACCTACCAGTTCCCCATCCACGCTGACCCCCACCGCAACCTTGCCGCGAGCGCCCATGGGGGCATCGGCGACGTTGTCAAGGGTTTCAGCGAGGCTGATGTCATAATTGAACGCAGCTACCGGGGCAACCGCGTCCAGTGCACGCCGATGGAACCCCACGTCGTCCATGCGAGGACCGAGGCTGGCCGCCTCGTCATCCACGCCTCGACCCAGGTGCCCTGGCACGTCCGCCGCATCGTCTCCCGCCTCATCGGCATACCGGAAAACATGGTCCGTATTGTCAAGGAACGGGTGGGTGGCGGCTTCGGCGCCAAGCAGGACATCGTCGTCGAGGACCTTGCCGGCTGGCTTGCCTGGACTACAGGCAAGCCGGTATTCTTCCGCTTTACCCGCGAGGAGGAGTTCACCTCCTCGCGCACGCGCCACGCGATGGACATCACCGTGAAGATGGGCGCAAAAAAGGATGGGACGCTCACCGCCATCGACATGCACGTCGACGCCGACACGGGTCCCTACGGACAGCACTGCCTGACGGTTCCCATGAACTCGGTTTCCAAGAGCCTTCCCCTCCTCATCTGCCCGAATGCCCGCTTTACCGTCGATTCCTGGTACACCAACCTTTCCGTCGCCGGAGCCTACCAGGGCTACGGCGCGCCCAAGGGCTCCTTTGCTGTCCAGACCTGCCTCGCGGAGCTCGCAAAAGAGCTCGGAATCGACCAATTGGACATGATTGAGAAGAACAGGGTTCGCTCGGGCACCCGCATCGAGATCCTGAAATCCCTCGGCGAAGGTCGGGAGGGTGCGGCCGTCGACCTCGGGGACTGCGGTCTCGGGGTCATGCTCGACAAGGGTCGGCAGGCCTTGGCCTCGTGGAAGTCCAGGCCTTCCGGCGCAGGCAGCGACTGGAAGACAGGTCGTGGGGGCGTAATCGTGCAGCAGGGCTCGGGCCTTCCCGGTCTCGACGCCGCCAACGCCGAGATCCGCCTCCTGTCCGATGGCACGGCCCTCCTCCTGTCGGGAGGTGCCGACCTCGGCACTGGACTCGACACGGTCACTTCCAAGGCTGCCGCCGAGATCCTCGGCCTCGACATGGAAGACATAACGGTCATATCCGGCGACACCGACCTCACGCCCTTCGACAAGGGTGCCTACGCCTCCTCGGGCACCTATTTTTCAGGCAATGCCGCGCTCAAGGCAGCGGAGGACCTGCGTGAAAAGATCCTTGCCGCAGCTGCGGAGCTCCTGGGCGAGCCAAAGTCGGGCCTGAAGCTCGTCCACCGCGGAAAGATCGTCGGGACTAAAGGTACCCTCACACTGGGCGACATCGCTCATCGGGCGAGCCAGGGCGAGGGCTTCGGGGAGCTTTCCGGCTTCGGCTGCTTCAAGACCCTCCACTCGGCCTTCCCCTACGGCGCCCACTTCGCCGAGGTCCGGGTAAATACACGTACCGGCGACGTCAAGCTCGAGCGCTTCCACGTCTACCAGGACTGCGGAACGCCCATCAACCCGGCCCTCGCCAAGGGCCAGATCTACGGCGGCGTGATGAAGGCGGTCGGACACTCCCTCTACGAGGAAATGCTCTACGACGACTCAGGCACCTGCGTGAATCCACGTTTCCTCGACTACAAGATCCCCTCGATCAACGAGATCCCCCGCGACTTCGTGGTCGAACTCGTTCCGGTGGAGGACGAGGAGGGACCCTTCGGGGCAAAGAGCGTCTCGGAGATCGCCTTGAACGGGGCGGCCCCCGCCATCGCGATCGCCATCCATGATGCGACCGGAGCCTGGCTCCGGCAATGGCCATTCACGCCCGAGCGCGTACTGCGCGCCTTGGGCAAAATCTAGCGCCGTGGGCGCTGGGATACAGCTGAAAGCACCAATTGGTGCTTATTGGTGCTACAGACGCCGCGGCGCATGGCACCGCGGCGCACTGCGCCGATGGAGGAAACATGGAAATGAAGAATGTCTGGAAGCTCGTCGACGAGCTCCGCGGCAAGAAGACCGGGATGTACCACAAGGACTTCCTGCTTACCTGGGAGAAGAGCCGCGATGAGCTTGACGCCACCTTCCTCGTCGCGGACATCCTCCGCGGCATGCGCGAGGCCAACGTCTCGCCGAAGATCTGGGACTCCGGCATCGCGGTCTCCAACTTCCGCGACAACTCCACCCGCACACGCTTTTCCTACGCCTCGGCCTGTGATCTCCTGGGCCTCTACGTCCAGGACCTCGACGAGGGCAAGAGCCAGATCGCCCATGGCGAAACCGTCCGCGAGACCGCTACGATGATCTCCTTCCTCACCGAGGCCATCGGCATCCGTGACGACATGTACTTAGGCGAGGGCGATACCTACCAGCGGGAGGTCGGCAAGTCCCTCGACGAAGCCGTCAAGGCTGGCGTGCTGCCTGATCGCCCGACTGTCGTCAACCTCCAGTCGGACATCGACCACCCGACCCAGGCCATGGCCGACATCCTCCACCTCGCCCGTCACTTCGGGGGCCTCGACAAGCTCAAGGGCAAGAAGATCGCCATGACCTGGGCCTATTCTCCCAGTTATGGCAAACCCCTGTCTGTGCCCCAGGGCATCATCGGCCTGGCCAGCCGCTTCGGGATGGATATTTCCCTGGCCCACCCCGAGGGCTACGACCTCATCCCCGATGTCGTCGCCCTTTCCAGGAAGCAGGCCTCGGCTTCCGGTGGCTCCTTCGCCCACGTCAACTCGATGGAAGAGGCCTTCAAGGACGCGGACATCGTCTACCCGAAGAGCTGGGCTCCCTACAACGTCATGCAGCAGCGGGTCCCCCTCCTCCACGAGGGCAACACGGCCGGCCTCAAGGACCTCGAAAAGGCCTGCCTTGCCAACAACGCCAAATTTACCGATTGGGAATGTGACGAGGCAAAGATGAAGCTCACAAGGAGCGCCGGCAAGAATATGCCTCAAGCCTTGTACATGCACTGCCTCCCCGCCGACATCACCGACGTGTCATGCAAGCAGGGAGAGGTCGCTGCCTCTGTCTTCGACCGCTACCGTGACGCCACCTACGTGGAGGCCGGATTCAAACCCTACATAATTGCCGCAATGATTTTGCTCGGCAAGAAGAAGGACCCTGTTGCCACATTGTCCCACCTCATCGAGAGGGGACAGGTCAGGAACGTGGACTGAGAGTTTGGAAAATCAGTGACTATCCGGGGGAGGAAGGCCTAAATATATGCTGCCTTCCCCCGGGCTTCCGGCGCGCCTTCTTCCTGGAATCGATCGCCCTCCTCGCCCTTTCCTGCGGCCAGGTCACGGTAGTCCGCGACCTGCGTGCCGTGTGGGCGCCTGACGATTCCTCATTGTCCGGGTGCCAGGTGTTGCAGAAGACCTTCTGGCCGGCTTCGTCGATCAGGA
>JBAXTA010000329.1:0-4857 GCA_037130415.1 Spirochaetota bacterium | reverse complement strand
AACAGGCAAGCCATAAGCAGCAGCGCGTAGAATATTTGCAGGATTGCGTAGAATGCGGAGCGCATATAACAACCCTTCGTATCGTAACATCCAACGCTAGGTCTACATTTTTCTTTTCGGGGGTTGTTATGAAGAAGATTGCCCTACTGGTGATGTTGGCAGCTGGAGCGATCGCTGCTCTGGCAGCCGAACCTGCAGAAACCCCATCAACTCTGCTTCTCGATGATGCCATTCCGCGCTTCGGGATCGGCAGCTATTTTATCGCTGGAGTAGGAAGCAATGGAGCTTCGGGCGTCCCCGGATTGACGGTCCTGGCAGGCCCCTTCCCGATCAAGGCCCATCTTGGCTTCGGCGACGGAATCATAGACATAGTTACTACAATGGACTGGTTGCCTCTCGAATTCCGCATCGGCACGACCAGCTTCTCATTGTTCGCGGGGCCAGGGGTCTACGCTGGCTATAGCACCTTGCTCGGATCCAGCGCCTTCACCGCATTTGCTGTCGGCGGACGCGCGGTTTTTGGCGGGCGAATGCTTTTCTTCGATAGCTATGAGCTGTATTCCTCCCTCGCGCCCGCTTTCGGCTACGGGAGTATCAATGGCTCGCCGGTAAACCTGTGGAATGTGGATTTCGAGATCGGTCTCAGGTATCTGTTTCCGAGACAGGAGAGCCAGGTCCGCCAGGCTCTGCTCCCTCATCCATCCTTTTCGCAGCAGCCCTCTGGAGCAGCATCCTCTCCCTCCGGAGCGGCAGGGTCTGCCACCCTGGCAGTCACGGTCACGAACAGCCGGTTCGCCCCCGGTACGAACGAGAAGTTCGCGCTTGCGAGCCTGAAGATTGCCTCCAAGTCAGTCGAGCCACTCGCCTCATGGAAACTCGAGGTGCTCGACCCCGCGGGATTGTCCTTCTCCACCCAGGAAGGCGAGGGCGCGCCTCCCGATACGCTTTCGTGGGATGGCAAGGGGGAGGATGGGACCTTCGCAAGCCCAGGGGCTTCCTATCCCTTCACGCTGAGCGTCACCGACTCCCTCGGTACGAGCCAGAGTCGCTCTGGCGTCTTCGAGACGGATTTCGTCCACCCGACGCTCAGCCTCACGAGTGACCTGGGCGCCTTTTCTCCTTCCGGCTCACCAGCTGTCATCACGATCAGCCCGGGACCGGACAATGTCGAAGCCGTCGTATCCTGGAAACTCGCGATTCTCGACAAGGGCGGCCAGGTCGCCCGTGAGTTCGGTGCCAAGGGTGCCCTGCCTGAAGCGGTACTCTGGGATGGCCGGAACTTCCTGGCCCTGCCCCTCGAGGGCATCTATACTGCCAGACTTTCCGTCACCTACCTGCATGACGACAGGGACTCGGTTACGACAGAGCCCTTCGAACTGGTAACCACGCCAACAAAGCCCAGTGTGGCGCTCGCCAACAGGCATTTCCTTCCGGATGGCGATGGCATCGACGAGACACAGGTGCTCAAGCTCCTGGTCAACAACCGATGGCTCACCAGTTCCTGGTCGCTCGCCATAAACGATTCCAACAGCAACCACCTCATCTCCTGGGAAGGTGATTCCGAACTGCCCGAAACGATCGAATGGAACGGTGTGGACAAGGACGGAGCCACTGTCCCCTTTGGCACGGACCTCAAAGTCGTACTATCTACTACCGATTCACTTGGCAGGGTTGCAAGCCGGCAAAGCACACTTCCTGTGGATCTTCCGCGGGCCACGATCGAACTTTCCTCGGCTCCCGCCTTCAGCCCGAGTGGCACGCCCTCGGTCCTCGCGATCACGGCGTCCCCCTCGCCGAGCGAGGGCCTGGCTACCTGGCGCCTCGACATCCTCGATGCAGAGGGAATAATTCTGCGGACCCTCTCCGGCAAGGGATCCCTGCCGAAGGATTTTGCCTGGGACGGCAAGAATTCCAAAGCTGTGGTGGTAGACGGCACCTACACTGGCCTCCTCTCGCTGGTCTACGACAGGGGAGAGGAAGCGACGTCGGACCTTCCGGCCTTCCTGCTCGACAACAAAAAGCCAGTCTTGTCGGCCTCCCTTCCCCCGGATTTCGCCTACACGCCAGACAGCGACGGAGTAGATGACGTCATAGAATTCACGATCGATTATTCCGCCGCGACAGCACCCGCGTCCTGGACCTTCGATACGACCGACCCGACAGGCAAGCCCTTTTCCCACACGGTGTGGGAAGGCGATTCAGCGAATGAGGTGCCCTGGGACGGCAGGGGTAGCGGCGGCGAAATCGTCCTGCCCGAACAGCGCTACGGCTACTCCCTGCGAGTGACCGACAGCCTCGGCAAGTCCGCCGAAAGCAAGGGCCAGTTCCAGACCGGTGTCCTCATCAATAGGGATGGCGACGAAAACAGACTGGGAACCGCCGGAACGGCCACCAAGTGAAATCATTCTTGATCAAGGCGAGGTGGGCAAGAAGCGCCGCCACGAATCACGCCTGGCCATGTGAAAGCGTCTACGCGAAGTGGCTGCCCGCCTGGACGATAACCTTCGATCCCCGGAATACCCAGGATACCCCCCATACCGTGTCTCCGACCTGGAAGACCGTAATTCCGGGCGGCACACTGCCGGAGAACGCGAGTAGTTATGATCGTTTTCGGCCAACGGCTTCCTCTGCTGTCGGGAACACCTTCGGGGGCTGGTACAAAGACCAATCCTTTACCAACTACTTCGACGAAAGCTCGACAAGCTCGACAGGTTACTACTTCGACGCAGGTAAAATAGTGAACGACCATAGAATTGTCTATGCCCGCTACTTCCCAACCAAGACTTATACGAGCCTGGCGAGCTCGCCGGACGGCAAGTACATAGCGGCGGCCTACGTACTAAGTGGGGCCTATGATATCGACATCTCCTGCGACTATGGAGTTACCTGGACGCCGAGAAAAATCACCGGTTTGGGCAGCAGTGAAACCTGCGACTGGCTTAGCATCAAAAAGGGGACGGGAGGAGAAATAAATATTGTAGCAATCTCCCGGGAGTCTAGAGTAGGGAAAGTCTATGTTTCCCATGACGCAGGCACTACGTGGGCCAAAACCTATCCTAGCATTGCCACTTTGCCTTCTCACGGGATCGGTACGATTACGATCACTAATTCGGGAGACGGCTATAACTTGGAACCGATAGTTACCATCTCGGCTCCAAGCTCGGGTACGACCGCCACCGCTACAGCGACTATCAATGGTGGGAAGGTGGGTATCATTACAATCACAAGTGTAGGATCGGGCTACACCTCAGCACCGACAGTCACCATCTCAGCCCCCAACTCAGGAACTACCGCTACCGCCACAGTTTCCGGAACGTGGGGAAGCGGAGTTTTCGGTGGCGACGTTATATTCGATGCTACCAACACCCTTTCGGCTTCGGAGGATGGAAAATACATCCTCATCAATCCCAGTTTTTGGACCTACAACGGAAATTTAGCCTATGGCGGCCTCGCATACTCCAGCAATTATGGTGATACATGGACCAACTCCATGGGGCACTCCATTAATGAAAAAGCAAGTGTGCCCTGGACGGCCTTACAAGCCTATAACGCAGTGGCTGTTTCCGGAGATGGCGGCACATGGTACGCAAGCACTGGGGCTGGGGCCGGAATAGGTATCACCTATAATCAGGGTAGCTCGTTTACTTATACCGGTCCGCTCTTCAAGTCCACCGATCATGGAGCCACGTGGGTTGGTTTAGAATATAAAGCAGCTGCCTCGCCGAGCAATCTCTGGACCAGCACGGATGGCAGCAAAGTTGCTATTGCGGGATCTAACATGAATAATAATGAATACGATTATACTAAGGACGTTTCGATCAGTATAAACAGCGGCGCTACATTCGATGCAGGTAATAAGGTCAATTTCAAGGTGAATTTCCCTCCTGGTGATTCGTGGCTGCGGATGGTCTTCTCTGACGACCTTTATAGTTTTGGAATGCCCGCCAAAGACATTGTTCAGACGCCTACAAATGATATAGGCTCGGCTCTCTACACGGGCCAGTATACTGCTTCGCTCGCCTCGGCAGCTGGGCGTACTTATTTATCAACCTCACCAATTCATACAAACCAAACAAGCAGTCTCAACGGCAACAAAGATTGGAAAGGCTTTGACATGAGCACAAACGGGAAAATATGGTACGCGTGCCAAGGCGGCTATGGCAATATCTATTGGTCTACAGATGGCGCTAGCTGGAGAGTCATCCACTGATCTCCTAGTCGCCTCCGCGTGTGGACAACGAGGGCCGCTCTGGGCAACCTGAGCGGCCAATCATGACGAACCCTTGCGGCGAGCCCGGAGGGTCAGACTCCAGCTCCGGCCGCCGGCGATGCCGTTGTTCTGATCCTGCGGGCAAGGCACGTCGGAACATCCCCCTCATATGAAGACATGATCATATTTTCATATGAGGGAATATGTTCCCTCCGCAGCCCGACGCTGGCAATCCCGGAGGGCCCCCTCGGTTTTGCTTTTTTTCATCGAATTCTCCGCCCGTTTTGAATTCCTGCCGCCACCTCCGGGCGTACTAGCGCCAGGAGGCAGCACCATGCAAATCGGCATTAAGCCCACCGTTGATATCGTGTTCAAAAAAATCTTCGGCTCAACTGACCACAAGGATCTTCCGCTCCACTTCCTCAACGAACTGCTGCCACTGGCTGGAAGGGAGCCGGTTGCCTCGCTTACCATCCTCAACCCTTACCTCATCGCCGACTTCGAGGGCGACAAGGAGGTGAGCCTCGACCTGCGGCTCGAAGAACCGGACAAACGAGATATCCAGGTAGAAATGCAAGTCAGGCAACGCGGCGCCCTGGACAACCGCATGCTCACTACCTGGTCGAAGCTCTACACCAGCCAGATCG
>JBAXTA010000328.1:0-4859 GCA_037130415.1 Spirochaetota bacterium | reverse complement strand
GCTTCGGGATTGATGGCCCGCAGCTGGCCGTCCTCGCCGAAACGCATCCAGGCAATGTCGTCGCCGACCGTTTCTACTTTCCAGCCTGGAATGGTCGGAATGAGCATGGCCAGGTTGGTCTTGCCACAGGAAGAAGGAAAGGCAGCAGCCATATATTTCTTCCTTCCCTCTGGATTGGTGATGCCGAGGATGAGCATGTGCTCGGCAAGCCAGCCTTGGTCGCGTGCCATGGCGCTCGCGATGCGCAGGGCAAAACATTTCTTGCCCAGGAGTGCATTGCCTCCGTAGCCTGAACCATAGGACCAGATGGCCCGTTCCTCCGGGAAATGGACAATATATTTGCGGTCCTTGTCGCAGGGCCACGGCACATCAGCCTGGCCAGGCGCCAGGGGCTTTCCGACAGAATGAAGGCAGGGAACAAAGTCACCCTCAGGGCCGAGGGCCTCGAGGACCCGGATACCGACCCTCGCCATGATGTGCATGTTCACGACAACATAGGCAGAGTCGCTTATCTCGACGCCGATCCTGGATAGGGCTCCTCCGATCGGGCCCATCGAATAGGGGATGACATACATCGTGCGTCCCCGCATCGAGCCCGCGAAGAGGCCGCGGAGTATGCGCTTCATCTCCGAGGGCTCAGCCCAGTTGTTCGTAGGTCCGGCGTCCTCGCGGCGCTTTGAGCAGATGAAGGTGCGGTCCTCGACCCGGGCCACATCGCCGGGGTCTGAGTTCGCGTAAAAGGAATGGGGTTTCCTGGCCTGGGAAAGAGGCCGGAATGTGCCCGAGGCCACAAGGCGGCCACAGAGCTCATCGTATTCCGAAGGACTTCCATCGCAGAGCCTGATCTCGGCGGGTTCGCAGAGACCCGCCATATCCGCAATCCAGGTCCGAAGCCGCTCGTGGCGAAGGTCGTCTGTTTTCATGGGATGGACTCCTCCACTGGAAAACCTGACAGAATACTTCCTTGATTCCGCTACCTTGGCCCGAGCCTCATCGTATCGGATCGTCAGCCTTGGGCATTCTATCTCGCATCAAGAGCATTACCGATCATGAAACGCCGTTTCGCATGTCGATTAGACCTTAAAATATCTACACCCCTTTCCCTGGCTTGGCAAGAGAAACCTCGTGAGGGTCATGCACAGCTCACTTCAATTGCCACGATCAGGTACCTAGGTTCTCCTCCAGGCAGCTGCTGAGGCTCCCTTTTTCCGCTTTTCGCCGAGGAGCCTGAAACCAGGCGGCCTCCTCCGCTCGAGGCGCACGAGTTCCGTCGGAGGAGCGGCGATCACGAGGGTGCCACCCCTGCGGAGGAGGCACAATGCACGGGTCCAGGTCGGTCCGACCCAGTCGTACTCGGGCACTGGATCGGCAAAATCCAGGAGGAGATCGAGGGACGCATCATCCAGCTCATCAAGTGAAAGGACATCCAAAAGCTCGGTCGCCATGGATGTCGGAGGGTCTTCTCCTGAGCCAGGATCGAGCTTCGCGAGATTTTCGCGCGCCGCATGGAGGGCCAGGAGATCCCGGCCGGCGAAGCAAAGCCGCTGTGGCCCCAGTGAGGTGGCGATCCAGAGGGCAGCGTGTCCAATGCCTGGATTGATGACAAGGACTTCACTGACCGTGCCCCCCGAGGCAAAGCGGCTAACGAGTTCTGTGGCTGCCAGCTGTGGATAGCCAATAGTGTCAAAATCGGAAAGGCCCCAAAACCCTGTAGCGCTGTAGGTTTTTCCGAAGAGCTTGAAGTCGCCCGTCCTCCGGACATAGGCCGAAAGGTCAAAGCTGCTGGGCGAAAAAGGGTCTCCCTTCGCTTCGCCAGAAGGGATGCCGGGGCTCTGACCCTCGCGAAGACCGCAGACGAAGGCCCGGTGCATGGCACCACGCTCCTCGGCGACAAGTTCGAAGCCCAGGTTGGCGAGGAGGGCGCGGACCTCGTCGACGAGAGGCTTCACCACCACGAGGCCAAGCCTGCCGGCGGGGGCAAGGGCTGCAGCAGCCTGGGCAATGAAGGCTGCTATGACAGGGCCTCCAGCCTTGGCTGGTACATTCGACAAAATAAAATCCCACGAGCTGCCAAGACCTCCGGCTCCCATGAGCCCGGGTTCCACCTTCGCGTTTTCAAGGTTGTTGGCACGACGATTGTGCTCCGAGAAGGCGACTGCAAGGAGGTCCCGGTCACGGAGGGTCACCGCTGCTGCGGGAAAAGCCGCAGCAATGGCAAGTCCAATGACACCGACCCCGGAGCCCGCATCGAGAACGCGCTTCGCACGTGCAAGAACGGGGTCGCGACCGACTGCCTTGAACAGGAGTCTGGTGCCGACATCGACGTCGAAGGAGGAAAAAAGCGCATGCGAGAGGTCGAGCCTGAGGTCAGCTCCGCAGAAGCGGAAACCCACAGTCTTGTTGACCCAAGCTTTGAGGTCGGCCATGGGCCCATTTTACGGAATGGCAGCCCCAGCGTCAAATGAGGAGGCCCTGAGCGCCAGTCGCGCGTTGCGTCGGAGAGCCCCTGTTTCGATCCAGGCCTGGCCGATCGTCGTTCCCTTGAACTTCAATCGCAGCTCCCCATCGGTCGCCAGAGCAAGTTCCTGAGCCGGGAGCATCGGACCAAGGATCCCCTTCGTCGGAACTACCGGCGAATGCCCCGAATACCTGGGGCAGGCTTCAGTGCAGGCATCGCAGCCATACAAGCGGTTTCCCCAGGCAGCTTCAACCGCTGGCGGAAGCTCACCAGCGCTGTTCGTCCAATGCTGGATGCAGCGCTGCCGGTCAAAGCGGTCGCCAGAAAAGGCATCTGTTGGACAGGCTTCCACGCAGGCCCGACAGTCCCCGCAGCCTGCGCCTGGAATCCGTTCTGGGCTGTCAGAAGGAAGGCCCGGCGAATCGTCCGCATCGCTCCAGGCTTCCTGTGGAATCATGAGCAGGCCCAGTACCACAGCCGGACCGGCACCCGGTACAAGGAGGAGCCCGGAGCGGCCGATAGATCCCAAGCCAGCAGCCAGGGCAAGGGCCCGTTCGGGCAGCCCTGAGTTGACCAGGCGGCGCCAGGATCGCCTCGCGCCTGAGACAAGTCCCGCTTCTTCAAGCGCAGACCGGGCTATTCCGGCCATCGCCTCAAGTCGGTCACGCAGTTCGGCGTACCAGTTCGCTCGGGCAAAGCGGGCGATAGCCGCATACGGCTGCCCTTCCTTGCGAGGGAAAGGCGGAGGCGGCCCTTCGCCAAAAGCCAAGGCCGTGGCGACCATGGCGCCTGCACCGGCCAATCCATATTTTTCCTGGGTTTCAGGGGGCAGAGAATCAAGAAAGGGCCTAAGGGCGGAGCGCGTAGCAAAGGCATAATTCTCGATTCCAAGCCGGAATGCGGAGCTTTGGATCGAATCACGGATAACCCTGGAAGGATCAGGGCTCGTGAGGCTCAATGTGCTCCCTGGGACTCGCGGCGTGACCGGTCGATCTTGCTCATCTTGCGATAGTACTCGCACTGCTTCTCTATCTCGGCAAGGTCGGAGACATGGAACTTGTTGTCGATGATCTTGAACTTGTTGTTTTCCAGAAGGCGCTGGACGATGAGGTTTCCGTCCGCTCCGGTCAAGCCGATCATGCCCTGGAGTTCCTTGGGTCCATAGTCAAAGACAAAGGCGCCGCCAGCTCGCAAGGTGACCCTGTTCTTTTCGAGGGTCATCGAGAATGTGTCATACACGCGGCCAAGTGGATCACTGATGATCGTGTTGGCAAGCTGTTTGTAGATGAACCAGAGCCGCTCGGAGAGCAGCGTGGTGAGCCGGGTCACGATCTGGGGCTGGGTCTTTACCATGCCCTCGAAATTGGCCTTGTTGACCGCCAGCAGGTACGCATCATCGTTGGCTATGGCATTCGCCGAGCGCGGCTTGTTCTCGAGGATGGACATCTCCCCGAAAATGTCACCCGGCTTCAGCACCGCGAGAAGCACCTCGGAATCGCCGACGAGCTTCGTGATCTTGACCGAGCCTTTCTGGATGATGTACAGCTCGGAACCCGGCATGCACTCGGAGAAGATCATCGTGTCCTTTGGGTAGTAGCGGGTAAGACCCTCCGTGCTTCCATCGAGATAGACCGCATTGGAATAGGGCTGGATCTTCATGCTGCGATCGCGTGCAGTGGCAGCATTGGGGCCATTCGGCACGAATTTCAGATATTGGTAATAGCAATAGAAGGCCAGGTTGTACTGGCTCTGCTTCGCATAGAACTCGCCAAGCTTGAAGAGGAAGGAGGGATCGGCTTCCATATGGTTCTTGTTGGTCTGGCGCATGAGCGCCTCATCCAGGTACCGCATCTTGCGGGAAAAGGCCATGATGATCTTCATGGCAACCGGCGTGTTCCGCTCTATCAGCAGTCCGAATTGCTCGCGGTAGACAGAGATGACGACACAATCCTCCGTGGCCTGCGCCGTCTCGATGTGGTTATGAGTCGACATCGTTGAGATGACACCGAAGAAATCCCCTGGCCCAAGCATGTTGCCGGTGTCTTCCTCGACAACTTCGACTTCCTTCGAGACCCGGACGTGTCCGGACCTGATAATGAAGAAGCGGTCGGCATTCTGCTTACCTTCGACAATTATGTATGCGCCCTTCTTGAAATTGACGAACGAGAGCTGGAGCGGATTGTCCATGCTTCTTCCTGACCGTACCTCGGTGAACGTGCGCCGAACCGCAGAAGGTACGCCGCAGAATAGCGCCTCCGCACGGAATGACCGTCCAAGTATAAAATCCTGCAGCGAATGCTGTCAACGACAGCTGGAGCATGATAGCCCCCGCAGCACCTAATGCAAAGGGCGGCCCGACGGGCCGCCCATACGAGGGTCCGGGTACAGCATCGGCACCAGG
>JBAXTA010000327.1:0-4899 GCA_037130415.1 Spirochaetota bacterium | reverse complement strand
CAGGTAGATCCCCTGCGATAGTCGTCCAAAAGCCCGCCGAAAAGCTGTCCCACGAGCCTGTAGGCAGGCACTGGATTGGAGGTGATCGTAAGCGCTGGCCCCTCGAAAGCGGCTGTCACCGACTTCCATTCAAGGGCGACCAGCGGCCCCGGAGCACGGGCGCCGTTCCGGGCAGCGCCTTCGACCAGGCCCCGGGCGACAAGGGGGCTGGCGACAATGGCCTTGGGCGGTCGCCTTCGCTTGCCGAGGGCCTCGAGGACCTTGGATGGGGCGTTTTCCATTGGCAGGTCCAGCCAGACAAAGCGGTTACCAAAGAGCGTCGGCGCCTTCATGGCCTCGACAAGATCGGGGCGAACTGCAATAAACGCAGGATCAAAGGCAACAAGGACCTCGGACCTTGGCCAAAATACAAAGGCCGTGACAAGGATGAGGAGGGCCAGCGCCCAGCTGATGCCCCTGATCATGCGGCGCACAGGGTTGGCGAGCTTCAGAAGTGCTCCCCCGAGCTCAAGGTTGCCGCAGCAAGCGGTTCGGCGAGGGGATCGAGCACTCCCTCGATCGTTCCCCCACCAAGGACAAGACCAGTATCATCATACAGGACAATGGATTGCCCAGGGGCTATGGCTCGTTCGGGGCTATCAAAGCGAATTTCAGCCTGCCCTTCGGGGCCCGGCTCTACGGTGCAATGGGCAGGCCTATGGGCTTGCCGGACCTTGGCCAGGGCACGAAAGCTCCGGCGGGCCATCCGTGGATCCTGGAGCCGGAAGGAAGATGCCCTCAGCCCCTCGGCAAAAAGCCCCTCTCCATGGCCCAGGACTATCCTGTTTGTCCCGGCCTCGAGCCTGAGCACATAGAGCGGCTGGGGACCAGTCGAGATGCCGAGGCCTCGCCGCTGGCCTATTGTATAGAATGGAAGGCCTTGATGGCGGCCAAGGATCTGACCCTCGGCATCGACAAAATCACCTGGCTCCGGAGGACGGTCGGCGAAAAGCGGACGATAGTCGCCACCCGAAACAAAATCCTGGCTCTCCGCCTTGTCGGCGACTTCGAGCCCGAGCTGGCGTGCCTCGGTCCGGACCTCCTCCTTGGTCAGTTCGCCGAGTGGAAAGCGCGTAGTACCGAGCTGCGCCGAATCGAGGGCGTAGAGGAAGTAGCTCTGGTCCTTGGCCTCCGACCTGGCACGGGCGAGAAAGTTGACACCATCCTTCTGCACGATGCGAGTATAGTGGCCTGTGGCAAAGACATCGAAGGCTAGCCCCGAGGCCCTCGCCCGCTCAAGGAGAAATCCGAACTTCAGCTCGCGGTTGCAGACTATGCAGGGATTCGGAGTCCGGCCCGCACGGTATTCGCGGCGGAAATAGTCAAGGACGAGGGTCTCGTACTCATCGGCCAGGTCGATGATGCGGTAAGGGATGCCAAGGTCACGGGCGAGGGTCTCGCAGGCAGCAATGTCCTCGGCCTCATCGGGTCCGTAGCAACCCTGCCTGCCACCCTCGGCAAGCGCAATGCCTGGCTTCCAGATCTTCATCGTTATGCCGATGACTTCGTGACCTTCCTTGGCCAGGAGTGCTGCCGCGACAGCAGAATCCACCCCGCCGGAGAGCCCAACTGCGATACGGAGTTTACTGTCCATGGATCAAAACTAGCATGGCTCTGCCGCATGGGTCATGGGGGAGCCCCCTGTAGGAAGGACACTGACTTGCAAGACTCCTTGCCTCAAGATAAAGTCGATAAGAATATCCTTATTGGAGATCCCATGGAGCAGTTGTTCATAGGTTTTACGTCCCTGACCTGGCAGATGGGCGTAATGTATGCAGTCGGGGCAGCCCTTATCTGGCTTGCGATCAACAAGGAGTATGAACCCATGCTCCTCCTGCCGATAGGCTTCGGCGCCATCCTCGTCAACTTGCCCCTTTCAATAGCTGGTATCCCAGCGCCCGGATCGACCGTCACCGAACCCGGCTTCCTCGCCGTGCTTTACGAAATGGGCATCAAGACAGAACTCTTCCCCCTCCTCATCTTTGTAGCCGTCGGTGCCATGATCGACTTCGGTCCCCTGTTCAAGAACCCCTTCATGATCTTCTTTGGAGCCGCCGCCCAGTTCGGCATCTTCGCGACCATGATCGTAGCCACCTGGCTCGGATTCAGCCTGAAGGAGGCGGCGAGCATCGGCATCATCGGCGCCGCTGACGGCCCGACGAGCATTTTCGTGTCGAGCATCTTTGCCCCCGGCCTCCTCGGACCGATTTCCGTGGCGGCCTACTCCTACATGTCCTTGGTGCCCCTCATCCAGCCTCCGGTCATCCGGGCGCTGACGACCGCCAAGGAACGGCGCATCCACATGGTCTACCACGAGTCCAACAGCCCCAAGTGGCTGAAGGTGATGTTCCCCATAGTTGTGACGATGGTTTCCGGCATCATCGCGCCGATCTCCGTGCCCCTCATCGGCTCCCTGATGTTCGGCAACCTCATCCGCGAATCGGGCGTCCTCGAAAGGCTTTCCCAGACCGCCCAGAACGAGCTCGCCTACCTCGTCACCCTCCTCTTGGGCATCACCATCGGCTCGAGCATGACGGCAACGGCTTTCCTCACCTGGAAGACCCTCATGATCATGGGACTCGGGCTCGTCGCCTTCGTCTTCGACACCGCCGGCGGAGTCATGTTCGCCAAGGCCGTGAACCTCTTCCTCCCGAAGGACCGCATGGTCAACCCGATGATCGGCGCCTGCGGGATCTCCGCCTTTCCCATGTCGGGCCGCATCGTGCAGAAGATGGCCAACGAGGAAGAGAAGGGCAACATCATCCTGATGCACGCAATTGGTTCAAACGTCTCGGGCCAGATCGGCTCCGTCATCGCAGGCGGGATGATCCTCGCCTTCGTCCCCCTGTTCGTGAAGTGAGGAGAATGCCATGGACGCCATGATCGCAACGCTCAGGGATTCCGGATCGACCACCATGCAGGCCCTCGCCGTCACCGCCGGCGGCCTCATCGGTGTCTTTACCACCCTCGGCCTCTTTTTCCTGCTCATCTGGGCTGCGGAGAAGGTCGGGAAGAAGGGCTAGCTTTGGGGGACATTCCCGAGGGCTCAGACCTAGGGCAGGTCGCGGACTTCCTGCTCGGAAAGTCCGGTAGCCGCGCTGACCTGCTGCACTGAAAGTCCCTGCTCCCTCAATTTGCGGGCAATTGCTCGTTTCTCTTCATCCTTCCCCCTGGCCTCACCCCTGGCCTCACCCCTGGCTTCCCCTCGGGCGATCAGCATTTCAGCGGTACTCATGAAACCCTCCTTCAGGTAGCTATCAGTCAATAGACGGTTTACCTTGTCAAGCAGTTCCTCAGGTGTCAAGCCCGAGCTGGACAGAAGATACAGCTCGATTTCCATGAATGACGGATCATCCTTGAAAATACTCCCCACAGTTCGGGACAGTCGATCAAAGGCCTTGAGCGCCAAATCGATCTGGGTCCGGGCGTATTTCATGGCCCACAATGCCGCTTCCATCTCTGGAGGGCCACCCAGGCGCGAATCCGGAAGCGCAGTCAGATTGAAGACCTGACAGAGGTATTCAGGCTGGTAGTCTCGCAAAGCCTCAGGGAAACCAGGCGAAAAGAGCTCGGAAAAGCTCGAATGAACCGCTGTGGACTCGCCGTGGTAGAAAAGGATGGGCAGGATCGGTGTCAGGGGCTGCGACGGCGACTCTTTGGCATCCCGGGTCCAGGTTTGCACCATGTACCGAAGTATTTGAAGAAGCGCCCACGTGTCCGCCCAGGACTTGTGCTCGACCAGGATATAGACACGCGTACTCGTCCCGGCGATCTGGACCGTCGCCGAAAGGTCTGAGAAGTGCTCTCTGTGCTCCTCGTCGATGAAGGTTCCGTCCTGGACAGCAAGTCCCGAAATATCCAGGAGGGAGAAGACTTCCGCAGGGAGGGCCGCCTCGAGGAAGCCAGCCAGGTTTTCCTTCCGCGAAAACCAGGACCGGAAAAACCTGTCGTGAGGATTATGTACATCCATAGGTCAAGGCGAGAGGTGGCAGGACAAGAAATTCGGGTTCGTCAGTTCCTTCCGGGACTCGTCGCCGAAGATGATATTTAAAACCATATCGTTGACAGCACACAGCATAGCTTGCCTCCTTACAGGCTCGTACGCCCGGAGGGTGGCGTTCTGATTGCGCTGCAGGATCGAAATCGGAGGAAATGAGAGCACGCGGATTGAAGCGGAGTTAGTAGGCGCGAGGATCAGCCCTCGAAACCCTGAGGGAAGCGCTGGGACCATCGTCTATCCACCTGAAACATGGAAAAAGGCCCGCGTCTCCCCTCTGGGGCTGAACATACGCACTGAAGGCATCAGAGTCGCATGATGGATGAGGAAGGCAGGGCGACTGCCCTGGCCGGGTCTGACCCTCAGAGTTTGTCAGGCGGACAGCCCCGGGGCTTGGACAAACCATCGAGGACAAGCCGGAGGGTCTGCCCCTTCGGGCTCGTCGGCTTTGGGGTCCGAGCCCTCGGGGTTGTCGGACCCCTCAGGCTTGTCAGGTTTGTCGAAGCGGTCGGGGGCCTGCATGACCGGAAGTCATGCGCCCCCGAACCCCCAGGATAATGGATAAATAGGTTAATTGATAAAGGCCCGACAAGCCCGGACCGAACTACTGCCGAACTTGTAGTCGTCGTACTGATAGCCACTGGAGAAATACTGGTGCCACGCGTAGTCGTAGCCGTTCTGGGACGAGGACCACAGCCAGGCGCCGGAGAACCCACCCAGACCTGCCGCCTTCAGGTTTGTGTACATCAGGTTGAGTTCGTCCTTGGAGGGAAGGAACCAGTCAGAATAGCCGCCAAGGCTCAGGTTCTTGCAGAGGCTGGCCGCATAGCTGCCGCTCCCCTGGGCTGCGATGATGGCAGCGG
>JBAXTA010000326.1:0-4922 GCA_037130415.1 Spirochaetota bacterium | reverse complement strand
CTCTTCCCCTTCGGTAGCTCTCCCTACATCTGGGGTGGTCCCTTCATGGCCTGGCTCGAGGCTGGCTACGGAGCAGGCTCGATCCAGAAATTGTTCACGGAGCTCGGGAACCTTCGGAGTCCGGAAGACAGGCTGTGGACAAAGGGAGCCTTTGCTGCTGCCTTTGGACGCGATCTCGACAGCCTCTGGGAGGAATGGCTCGCTACCATGGTGCCCGACCGCCCCGTCTACGTAGGAGCGCGACTCCTAGCACCGCGGCAAGGCCTCATCAGCGCCTTGACTGCAGGCTACATCGACGGGAAGGCCCTCACGATCTGGGAGGACTCCGCCTTCGGAGCGGTGCTTGAGCTTGCCGAGGGGGACAGACACGCGCGTCGCCTCTTTGACGCCGACGGCCACGTCAATCGACTCGCCCTTTCGGAGGATGGACGCTTCCTCCTTGTTTCCACGGTCATGGAGGACAGCCAGACTCAGTCGCAGCTCGTGGTCAGGGTCTGGGACAGGACAGCGCGGGCCTTCACGAAGCGAAGCATCCCGGGCTTGCGTGAAGCCGCGTGGGTCGGCGAGGCGGGAGGCCAGGGTGAGGGACCCGTCGTGGGCATTGCTCCCAAGGGCATGAGGACTGATCTGGTCCGCGTCGATGGCTCTGATCGGAGTGTCCTGGCCCAGGGTACAGACAGCCGCTTCTTTGGGTCCCCCCTCTGCCTTGGAGCTGGCAGCCTTTTTTTCCTGGCCATGGACGAGGGTCGCTCCATGCTCATACGGCTTGAGAACGGCCAGCCCTCGGTCCTCTCACCCGGGATGCCCCTCGGCAGGCTGCGCTTCCTTTCCGGGCGCGGGGACGAGTTGGCTGTCGGCTATGCGCAGGAGAAGGGCCTCTACCGGGTAGCCCTTCTTGAAGGGGTGACCGGGCCTGGGCAAAGCGCTGCCCCCGTGCAGGAGGCCACGCCCGCACCGGAGACCGCGCCCGAGTACGCACCCACCCGCCTCCGTGCGCAGGAAACGGATATTTCCGGGGGCGTCCAGGCAGCGGCCTTCGCCGGCCCCCCCGGCGGCCCCCCCGATCTCCACTACAAGGCAGTCTTTTCCGAGGGCGAATACCCGGCCGCCTATCCCTTCGAGGCCCGGGCCATGGCGATGAAAGATGAAAGCGCTTCCTGGTCCGCCCTCGACTCGTCCTTTCTGGGGCTCCCTTCCGGCGCTGCGCTCGCAGGCGAAGGGCAGCTGCCATCACCCTCGGCCTCCCCGCTTGCTTCCGCCAGAGCAGCCCCTCCCCTCCCCCTGGTTGGGCGCACCATCCGCTCCCCCGTGCTTGCTACCGACCTTTCCTCGGCGGGCCTTGTCCTTCAGGGCGCCGATATCACCGGAACCCTGGCCTGGGTCCTCGATGCGGAGTATTCCTGGGCAGCCGGAGCTGCCAACCTCGCAGGCAACCTCAATCTCGGATTGGCTCCCTACACCGTCTCTGCCACCGCGGAGGACTGGTTCTCCCCGAGCTTAGAATCGAAGCGACCCTGGTCGCGGACCACAAGGCTGAGCCTCGGGATTTCCCGGAAGCTGCCGGACTTCCCCCTCCGCAACCACGCTGACCTCGGGCTCGAACTTGCCGGAGGGGCCCTCACCACAGGCGCTTCTGGCGCGGCCTATTCGACGGCGCCCTATTCAGGGGATATCGGCGCCAGGCTGAGGCTGACCCGCACGCAGAGCCACACGAGTCCCTTTGCGCCCTTCGACAGGGAGGGCTTCGAGGCGGCAGCGGTAGCCGATACGGAATGGCGGCCGGGTCTCGACACACTGCCTGCCTTTGGAGTGACAGTCTGGGGGGGGGCCTGGATTCCCCTCCTCGGCCTCCATGGAAGCATTGAGGCGAATCTTTCGCCTGGGGCCGGACTCCGCTTTGGGCCAGGGGGCCGAGGCTTTGCCGACGGGGGCAGCTCCCTCCTCGACCCCGCCGTCGGTACCTGGTCCGTCTACAATGCAATGGGAAAAGCCCCCTGGTTCGCACGTACCGAACTCGCCGTCACGCCCCTGTCCCTCGAAATCGGACGGGAACTTCCCTTTTTCGGACTCTATTCCAGGAGGTTGATGGTCACCGCAGGTGGCCGCGCGGGTGCCCTGGGCAGCTTCACGTTTTCCAGAACTCCCACTCCCCTCCTTTCGGCCTTTGTCGATACGAGCTTTGAGTTCACAATCCTGGCTGGATTCCTTGCCCAGACCGGGCTCGCCGCAACTGTCCACTTTGAGTATGCGCCGCTCGCGGCAACGCCGGGATCAGTCAGCTTTGAACTCGGAAACGGACACTGATGAAGGCCCTCGAACGCTTTACCGAAGCGGCAGCAGCAGCCTTCCGCCGGGAGGTTGAAGGCGCAGATGGGAACGAGGTCTTCGCAGCCGGCCGCCTTGACGAGGATGGCCTTGTCGCCGAGATCATCGTAGCCGCACGTGGCCACAGGAGCGCAGTGCCTGCCCTCGAGGGCTTCCTCGACCGGGGCGACCTGGTCATCCACAACCATCCCTCGGGGCTCCTCCTCCCCTCCGATCCCGACCTCTCCATTGCCTCGGAGCTCGGCGCTCGCGGCGTAGGCTTTGCCATCGTCGACAACGGGGTCACCGAGGTCTACGTCGTGGCCGAGCCGGTGCGAAAGCGTTCCCTGGTGATGCTCGACGCCGACGAGATCTCAGGCGTCCTCGACTCCGGGGGTAAGCTCTCTTCCCTAATCGAGAGCTACGAACCGCGTCCGAGCCAGGTCCGCCTCGTGCGCGACATCGTCGACTCGCTCAACGGTGGCGAGATCCTCGCGGCGGAGGCCGGCACCGGTGTCGGAAAATCCTTCGCCTATTTAGTACCATGCTTTGCCTGGGCCCTCCGCAACAACGAGCGGGTGGTCATCTCTACGGCAACCATCAACCTCCAGCGCCAGCTCGTCGACAAGGACATACCCATCGTCCAGCGCCTCTTCAGGAAGCAGACCAAGGCTGTCCTCGTAAAAGGCCGTGGCAATTACCTCTGCATTACCAAGATGCGCGAAGCCATCGACGAGGAGGCCCTCTTTTTGGGCCTGGGCGAGGGCGGGAAGGAACATCCGCTCCTCCGTATCGAGGCCTGGGCCAAGACGACGGCGACGGGCGACCGCGCCGACCTCTCGTTCTGGCCCGAGGAGTCGACCTGGACCCGCGTCGCCTCTGACGCCGATTCCTGCACAGGTCTCCGCTGTCCCGACCGCGAAGCCTGCTTTGTCCTCCGCATGAAGCGTGAGGCCTCGGATGCCCAGATCATCGTCGCCAACCACCACATCCTGTTTTCCGACGTCGCCGCCAGGATGAACGGAGCAGGCTACGAGGGCACGGTAGTTCTCCCGCCCTTCCAGGTCCTCGTGATGGACGAGGCCCACGCGGTGGAGTCAAGCGCAACCGACTTCTTCTCTTCGGAGCTCAACAGGTTCAGCCTCCAGAAGCGCCTGTCACGCCTCCAGCGCGGCTTCAAGGGACGGAGCTTCGGCCTCATCCCGAAGCTCCTTGAATTGCCAGGATTCCCCAGGGCGCGGCTGGATTCCCTTCCGGCGGCCCTCGCCACCGCACGCTCTGCCATCAACCGCCTCGACGAAAAAGCCCTCCTCCTGTTTCCCGACCGCGAGCGACACTTCCGGCTCACCGAGCGGAGTTCCCTTGCCACCGAAGCCCTCCTCGAGCCACTGGCAGCCCTCGAAAAGGCCTTCCTCGCTGTCGGAGAGATTGTCCGCGACGCCCTCGACGAGGCGCCGGACAAGCTCTCCGAGGAGCGCGTCGTCTTCGAGGCCAAGCTCGCACTGCGGCGCATCACGGAGACCGCCACCGTCGCTGCCGCCTTCAAGGACTTCGATTCAAGCCCCGAGAAGGTCTACTGGGTCGAGAAAAACCGGACAAGTCAGGGCGAGACCTTTGTCACCTGCGTCGAAAGCCCCCTGGACATCACCGAGATCATGGAGGAGGCAGTCTTCACCAAGTTCCGCTCGGTGATCTGCGCCTCGGCCACCCTCTCCGTCGGCGAGAGCTTTGACTTCTGGAAGGGCCGGGTCGGCCTCCGCAGTGCGCGGCAGCTGCGTGACCCAGGCAGGCCCCGCAACGACGATGGAGCTGAGGGCATCCGCTTCCGCGCCGCAACCTACGCCTCGCCCTTTCCCTTTCGTACCAATGCCCTCCTCTGCGTGGACGCGGAGGCACCCCTGCCCGACGCGCCCTCCTGGCGGGCCTACGTCAACGCCGCAATTGTCGAGCTCCTCGCCGCGAGCCAGGGCCGCGCCCTCGTCCTGTTCACGAGCTACGAGGTCCTCAAGTCAGCCTGGGAGGTCGCCAAGCCCGCGCTGGACGCCATGGGCATCACCGGCCTCCGCCAGGGCGATGACGAGCGGAGCCGCCTCCTCGAAGCCTTCCGCACGGACATCTCGAGCGTGCTCTTCGCCACGGACTCATTCTGGGAAGGAGTCGATGCGCCGGGTGAGACCCTCTCGCTCGTCATCATTACCAAGTTACCCTTCCGCGTCCCCACCGACCCCGTACAATTGGCACGAAGCGAGGCCTGTGAACGGCGCGGCGGCAACGCCTTCATGGAAATCAGCCTCCCCGAGGCCGTCATCCGTCTCAAGCAGGGCTTCGGCCGCCTCATACGCCACTCCGAAGACCGGGGCGCCGTCGTCATCCTCGACAGCCGCCTCGTCAAGAAGCGCTACGGCGGCCTCTTCATCCAGAGCCTGCCCGAGTGCCGCCTCCAGTCCTCGAAGCTCTCCGAGATCGTCCCACTTGTGAGGAAGTTCCTGTTTGACTGGTAGGGGCGTCCGGGAGCTGTAGCCCGGAGACCCCCGACGATTCCCCCTTCCGCAGCCTGAAACCTCGTGCTATTATTGCCTATCAACCTTGCAAAAGGATAGCAAATATGACTTCCAAAA